>JAKSSA010000002.1 GCA_024403335.1 Lachnospiraceae bacterium | reverse complement strand
ATACCAAGCTGGTGTGAAGTTTTTAAGTAATTACGATGAAGTTATTAAGTAATTGCTGCGAAGTTTTTAAGTAATTACTATGAAGTCATTAAGCAATCGCTGTGAAGCCATTAAGTATTTCTGTGAAGTTATTAAGTTATTAAGCAATTGCTGATACAGATTATCAAGTTTATTGATGATATGAAATGACATAAAATTGTCTTTAAAAAAGTTAAAAAAGTCTTTAAAAAAGTAAAAAAGTTCCTTGACAGAATACACTTGATTGAATACAATTAATCGAAATAATTGAGCTCAATTAATGGACTTGTTATTAGATTATTGTGTGGTAGGGACATATTTTTATGGAAGATGATGAAAAGTATGAAATGCTTAAACTTGACAGACAGCTTTGCTTTCCTCTTTACGCTGTTTCAAAGGAAATTGTAAAGAAATACAAACCATTTCTTGATGAGGTTGACTTAACTTATACACAGTACATTACAATGATGGTATTGTGGGAAGAAAGAGAAATTCTTGTTAAGAAAATGGGTGAAAGGCTGTTTCTTGATTCCGGAACTTTAACTCCTGTATTGGATGGACTTGAAAAGAAAGGGTATGCAATAAGAAGAAAATCTGAGAAGGATAAAAGAGATGTATATGCTGTGGTGACCGAGAAGGGAATGAGCATTCGCGAAAAAGCGGCAGAGATTCCAATGAAGCTTGGAGCTTGCGTGCCGTTGGAACCTGAAACGGCCATGACACTTTACGGAATTTTACGCAACATGATGGAAAAACTTTAATATCTTTTGCGTATAGGTGAAAAATAAATTACATGCGTATAGTGGTGAAAAATTACATTGACAAATTACTGATTTATTAGTAAGATAGTTAGACCAATGAATAAATTGGGTATTTAGTCCTAAAAACCGATTTGTTTAATAATAAGGTGATAAAAAAGGAGAATGAAAGATGAAAAGATTTGTATCTATTGTCATGATAGCTGCAATGTGTGCAGCTTTACTAGTAGGCTGCGGCGCTGAAGAAAAGACAGAACATGCTGAGTACACAGTTTACAACTCAACAGGCGCTAAAGTTACAGAATTGTATCTTTATAATGCCGGCTCAAGTAAGAAGGGCGAAAATCTTGCAGGAAATGGTTTTGCAGACGGAGCATCACTTGTTATTACTCGTGATGAGACCAAGAAGGGTGCTGAAGAAGCAGTATATGTATTGGAATTCAAAGCAGAAGACATGAGTTCTTCACAGAAGTTTGAAACCTTACATTTTGAAGTTGCTCCTATCTACTTATTATCAGTAGATGCAGCAGCAGGCGCAACACCTATTTCTTTTAAGGCACCGGCTAAAGCAGAAGAAGTTAAGGAACATGCAGAGTACACCGTTTACAATTCAACAGGTGCAAAGTTAACAGAATTATATCTTTACAATGTTGGTTCTTCTGACAAGGGCGAAAATCTTGCAGGTGCAGGCTTGGAAAAGGGCGCTAAGGTTGTTATCACAAGAGACCTTCCTTCAGATGAAACAAAAGCTGTAGTTTATTGCTTGGAATTTAAGGCAGAAGATATGCCTTCTTCACAGAAGTATGAAACCTTGCATTTTGAAGTAGCACCTATCAGTTTGTTGTCAATTGACGCAGCAGCAGGTGCAACACCTATTAAGTTCAAGGTTCCTATGGAACATGCTGAGTACACTGTTTACAACTCAACAGGTGCAACAGTAACAGAATTATATCTTTACAATGTTGGTTCTTCTGACAAGGGTGAAAATCTTGCAGGTGCAGGCTTGGAAAAGGGCGCTAAGGTTGTTATCACAAGAGACCTTCCTTCAGATGAAACAAAAGCTGTAGTTTATTGCTTGGAATTTAAGGCAGAAGATATGCCTTCTTCACAGAAGTATGAAACCTTACATTTTGAAGTAGCACCTATCAGTTTGTTGTCAATTGACGCAGCAGCAGGCGCAACACCTATTAAGTTCAAGGTTGCAATGGAACATGCTGAATACACTGTTTATAATTCAACAGGTGCAACAGTAACAGAGTTATACCTTTATGATGCAGGTTCAGCTGATAAGGGCGAAAACCTTGCAGGCAAAGGTCTTGCAGCAGGAGCAAGTATAGTTCTTACAAGAGACCTTCCTTCAGATCAGACCAAGGCAGCTGTATATGTACTTGAATTTAAGGCAGAAAACATGACTTCATCACAGAAGTTTGAAACTTTACATTTCGAAGTAGCACCTATTAACTTGTTGTCAATCGACGCAGCAGCAGGTGCAACTCCTATTAAGTTCAAGAAGCCTTGATAAGTTAGCTCTTGGACTTTAAAGATTGAATTAAAAAGCGAAAATCTTATTATTTGAAAAGAAAATGATTTTTGGGCGGAATTCCTTTGGGGTTCCGCTTTTTGATGGCTTTTTGACATATATTATCGTTTAATGATGTTTTGACACAGATACGATTGGAATGTTATAATTTGATTGATGGAGGAAAGGACTGTCTTTAACAAATAACAGACGGTCTTAAAAAATATATGAGAATTGCAGTTGCTTATGATAATGGTATGATTTTTCAACATTTTGGTCATACAGAAAGCTTTAAAATTTATGATGTAACAGATGGACAATTAGTTAATGAGATGGTTATTTATACAAACGGACAGGGACATGATGCTTTGGCATCATTCCTTGTAAAAGGAAAAATAGAGGTACTCATATGTGGTGGAATAGGACCTAATGCGCAGGATTTATTGACACAGTCTGGTATAAGAATTTTTGCAGGAGTGTCAGGTAATGCAGATGATGCAGTAAAAGCTTTGTTAAATGGCACACTGACTTTTAGTCCATGCGCATCATGCGGACATCATGGACATGGAAAAAACGGTTGTGATTCAGAATGTGGAATGGGATGTGGCAGATAAAATATGAGATTAAATACTTCAAGAATATCACCTGAAAAGATAGAGAGCAAAGAATATGCGTATCCTTCTTTTAATGACGGAAAGCCGTTTTCTGAGAAGAAAACAGGCAGATTACCTGCAATGGGTTGGAACAGCTGGAATGCTTTTGGAAGTGGAAATACGGAAGCGTTGACAAAGGCTATGGCAGATAAAATACTTGAGCTTGGTTTGGATAAATTAGGGTATGAGTATTTGGTCCTTGATGACGGTTGTTATAAGCAGGAAAGAGTCGATGGCAAATTAAGTAACGAGGAAGTTAAGTTTCCAAGTGGATTTAAAGCTTTGGCAGATTATATTCATGGAAAAGGGCTTAAGTTTGGAATGTATAACGACATTGGTACCAATCTTTGTGCAGGTGCCCAGGTTGGAACCTGTGGACATGAGGAAACTGATGCCAAAAGCTATGTGGAATGGGGAATTGATTTTCTTAAAGTGGATAACTGTTATTATCTTTGGGATAATGCAACTTTTTCAAATGGCGAAAATGCACGATTCTCTTTTGCCCCTGACATAGCTTCAATAAAGGTTAAGGGGGACGATTTTGAAATCGTAAAAGAAGCAGCTTCCGGCAAAATAACAGGACAGGGACCATGGTTTGATGGAAAATATGTAACAAATATCGGTACCTTTGATGGAACTAATACAGGTACTACCCCGGTTGGTGAAAGAAGTGGTGAGTTAGAGCTTGATATCAAAATTCCCAAAGCAGGTGAATATTCTTTGTTTGTTGAATACAGAAGCGGCAAACGAAATGGCTGTGGTGAGTGGTTACAGATTGCACTTGGTGACAAGGAACATGAAAACAGGATATATGATGAATTGGTCACTTCAAGCACTGACGATAAAGATAGTATACTTGAAGTTAAGTGCTTCTTGAAAGAAGGAAATAATATCATTCGTTTAATGAATCACAGAAGACAGGAAAATACTTTGAACGCATATGCCACTATGTTTTATGCACTTCAGAATGCGGCTCCCAGAAATGATATACAACTGTCTATATGTGAATGGGGGAAAACTCAGCCTCAAAACTGGGGCTATAAAATCGGTAATTCCTGGAGAATATTGAATGATATTACCTTCTGCGTTGGAAGTGACAGAGACTTTGGAAGAGGTGAGTGGGATAATCCCGGAACCCAAAGTATCGTTTCGCAGTATAATAAGGCTGTTATTATGGACAGGTTTGCCGGTTTAGAGAAGGGCTGGAATGATCCTGATATGATGGTTATTGGCATGAATGATGTTGATGAAACCATGTGCAGAACGCATATGTCGATGTGGTGCATGATGAACTCACCATTAATGCTTGGTTTGGATTTAAGGAGAGTTAAGAAGGACGATTGGATTTATAATATTATCGCTAATGAAAATCTGATTTCGTTAAATCAGGATGCGCTGGGTGTTCAGTCAAGGCGCATATATTCCTCAATTCTTGAAAATGAAGCACCGGATTTAACTTATATTACAAACAATGACAGAGTTGATATTTTGGCAAAACCGCTTTCAAATGGTGATATTGCATTGGCATTTTACAACTTAAGTCGTGAAGATAAGCCTGAAAGTTATCAGATTTCTATTGAAGAAATTGTTAAAATGATTGGTGAGGAAATGGTTAATAAAGTAGATTGGTTGAGGACTGAAAAATTTGTGGCCATGGATCTTTTTAATGATGAAAAAACAATCATAGATGAAAAGATTGTAAGAGTTGACGGAATTAAGGGCTGCGATAATGTAACCTTGAGACTTTGCATTGCGTGATGGAATACGGATATGTCGAAAAAATGAATAAAGCTGAGGCAGCAAAAAGACTTTTTAATGAAATGCTTTATGTATTGGGAGAAGAGGAATTAAAGGATGTTTCGGCAGCTTCAATACTTAAGGATTTATATGATTGCCATCATTGCGTGCGATATATAGCACAGATGTACTGTAAAGGGATAATAGGGGCATCCGAAAAGAACGCAGCTGTGTTTGATTTAAATGAAAATGTCAGCGCTTTAGTGTTTAAGGAATGGCAGGAGCGACTTTATAATAAGAAACTTCGCATAGTACCAAAGCCTGTAAAATTTGAAGGCGTAAAATTTATGACAAGAAGCGAATTAGAAGGAAAAAGTATGGTAAACTATGAAACACTAGTCATAAATCTTGGTGAAAAGGATTTGCTTTTAAATCACGCTAAAAATATAAAAAGTTCTTTGCAGGAAATAAAGCTGAATCCTTATGGGGTTAGTGATGACAGAATACGTCCTGTAATTCTGGTTTGTGATTATGGAATAAAAAGCCAGTTGGCCGCAGGTATTTTATCAAAGTCGGGCTATAGGGATATTACGGTAGTACTTCCCTGACAAAAAAGAATGTAAGGGCATCAAAGAAACACTTTATTGATAAGGAAAAGAAATGCTTTGTTGATAAGGAAAAGAAATGCTTTGTTGATAAGGAAAAGAAATACTTTATTGATAAGAAAAAACAGCACTTCATTGATAAGTAATTGGAGAAAATATGCGTAAGCCTATACTTGAAAAGAGAAGAGCACTATCAGAAAATCAAAAAGCTTTATCAGATAAATTGATATGCAGCAAACTTGAAAAGCTTTTGCTTGATGAATTTAAAGAAAAAGAGCATTTTCTTTGCTACTATCCCTTAAAAGATGAAATCAACTTAATTCCTTTATATGAGAAAATGCTTGAAAACGGAAAGAAACTATATTTCCCGAAAACTTTTGGAACGGATATGGAATTTTATAAAGTTTTTTCGCTTGAAGAGTTTGAAAGAGGCAGTTTTAATGTGATGGAACCGGTTATATGCGATGAAGAACGCATATTTACAGGCTTAGAGGCAGTCGGAATTATTCCGGGAGCAGTATTTGATACAGAACTTAACAGGATAGGATACGGCAAGGGATATTATGACAGGTATTTGGGCAAAAAGCCTCAAATAGTGAAAATTGCTGCTTGTTATAAATTTCAGTTGGTAAACAAAATTGAAGCAAAACCATGGGATGTAAAAATGGATTTTTTGGTTACTGATTGACTAAAAAAATCTTTACAAAATAAGGTAAAAGTAATAGAATTTCATGAAAGGCAAAGGCGTCTTGAAGCATAGGGCTTCGAGACTTTTTTTTGGCATAAGTGAGGCAAAGATGGAAAAATACACAGAAAGAAAACTTGTATTGAAGGACGGAAAAACCTTCATTGGTAAGGGATTTGGCTCATTAGAGGACAAGGTTATGGAGATTGTATTTAACACCTCCATGGTTGGATATCAGGAGATTATATCTGACCCCTCTTATACAGATCAGGGTGTTGTTATGACTTATCCGCTCATCGGAAATTATGGTATTAATGATGACGATTTCGAGACGGAAACACCAACGATATCGGGATTTATCGTAAGAGATTATAACGATGAACCTTCTAACTGCCGAAGCACAAAGACTTTGTCAGAGGTAATGCAGGATTATGGCATTGTCGGGCTTTTTGACATTGATACAAGAGAACTTGCAAGGCATATTCGTGATATCGGAAGCTGTCTTGGTATCATAACTGATGTTTTTACTACAACTGAAGCTGCCTTGAAGAAAATAGAGAATTATGTTGTGCCTCATGATGCTGTTAATCGCGTCAGTCCTAAAGAAAAATATGATTTTGTTTATGACCTTTCTAAGGAGTTAATTCCTGAAAGAGCTTCGGCAGGCAAGAAAAATCATGAGGTTTTTCATGTTGTTGCAATAGACTGCGGAATGAAGAAAAACATTTTAAGAATGTTTGTGAAATATGGCTGCAAAGTTACTGTTGTACCCTGGAATACTACTTCAGAAGAAATTATGGCTCTTAAGCCCGATGGCATATTCGTGTCAAATGGGCCTGCTGATCCTACAGATGTAACTGAAACTATTAAAAGCATCAGAGAATTAAAGGGCAAGTGTCCTATCTTTGGCATATGCTTAGGACACCAGATTATATCTTTAGCTTACGGCGCTAAAACCTACAAGCTTAAGTTTGGACACAGAGGTGGAAATCATCCGGTTAAAAATTATCTTACTGATAAGATAGAAATAACTTCACAAAATCATTCTTATGCAGTCGATTTAAATAGTATAGATGGAACCGGACTTGAAGTTACTCACATAAATTTGCTTGACAATACTGTAGAGGGCATGAGATGTGTTAAGGACATGGTTTTATCAGTCCAATATCATCCTGAGAGTGCACCGGGACCACAGGATAGTAGTTATTTGTTTGATGATTTTATTGCGATGATGAAGAGCCGAAAGGAGGCAAGATAACATGCCTAAGCGTACTGATATACATAAAATACTTGTAATTGGTTCAGGCCCGATTGTCATCGGACAGGCCGCAGAATTTGACTATGCAGGAACTCAGGCTTGCCTTGCATTAAGAGAAGAAGGCTACGAGGTAGTTCTTTGTAATTCAAATCCGGCAACTATCATGACTGATGAGACAATAGCTGACAAGGTTTATATGGAACCTTTGACGCTTGAATTTATTGCAAAGATTATAAGAATGGAACGCCCCGATGCGATTTTGCCCGGAATAGGAGGGCAGACAGGTCTTAATCTTGCCATGCAGCTTGAGAAAAAAGGTATTTTAAGAGAGTGTAATGTTGAACTGCTTGGTACTGACATAGAAAGTATAAACAAAGCAGAAGACAGAGAATTGTTTAAAAAACTTTGTGTTGAACTTGGTGAGCCTGTATTACCATCAATGATTGCGGAAACAATTGAGGAAGGAATTGAGTGCGCAGAAAAGATTGGGTACCCTGTAGTTGTACGTCCTGCCTTTACACTTGGTGGAACCGGTGGCGGTTTTGCAGATGACGAAGGAGAGCTTGTTGAAATATTAAAAAATGCCTTGCAGTTATCGCCAGTAAGTCAGGCGCTGATTGAAAAAAGCGTTAAGGGCTACAAGGAAATAGAATATGAAGTAATGCGAGATGCAAATAATACTGCGATTACTATTTGCAACATGGAAAATATGGATCCTGTTGGTATTCATACAGGTGACTCAATCGTAGTATGTCCGTCTCAGACAATTACCAATAAAGCATATCATATGTTAAGAGACAGTGCTTTACGCCTTATAAGAGCATTAAAGGTTGAAGGTGGCTGTAATGTACAGTTTGCACTTGATCCTAATTCTTTGCAGTATTATCTGATTGAAGTTAATCCAAGAGTATCAAGATCCTCAGCATTGGCTTCAAAAGCAAGCGGTTACCCGATCGCAAGGGTTTCTGCAAAGATAAGCGTAGGCTTAAGACTTGATGAGATTAAGATAGCCAATACATTGGCAAGCTTTGAACCGGCATTGGATTATGTTGTATCCAAAATGCCAAGATTCCCTTTTGATAAATTTAATGATGCAAATAACTCACTTGGTACACAGATGAAGGCCACAGGTGAGGTAATGAGCATAGGAAGAACCTTTGAAGAAAGTATTTTAAAAGCTGTAAGATCCCTTGAAATAGGCGTTTATCATGTTTATAGCCCTAAGTTTGACTCATATTCGGATGAAGATTTGCTTAAATATATCGAAATTGGAACTGATGACAGAATATATGCAATTGCTGAACTTTTAAGACGTAAAACAACAGTAGATACCATTAATAATATTACAGGAATTGACCTTTTCTTCTTAAGAAAAATCAGAAATATCATATTGATGGAAAAGAAGGTTGAGGATAATAAAGATGATATCAATGTATTGTCAGAAGCAAAAAGAATGGGATTTTCCGACAGGGAGATTGCAGTGCTTTGGAAGAAAACTCAGCGTGAAATCTTTGAATTAAGAAAGAAACTGAATATTTATCCGGTTTATAAAATGATTGATACCTGTGCTTCCGAATTTGAAAGTTATGTTCCTTACTTTTATTCAACTTACGAAGCTGAAAATGAGTCTTTGGTTACAGAAAAGAAAAAGATAATAGTACTTGGTTCAGGACCGATAAGAATTGGCCAGGGCGTTGAATTTGACTATTCAACAGTACATGCGATTAAGACAATAAAAGAAACAGGATACGAAGCAATTATTATTAATAACAATCCTGAAACAGTATCAACCGATTATACAACTTCAGATAAGCTTTATTTTGAACCCTTGTGTGTTGAGGATGTTTTAAACATTATTGAACTTGAGAAGCCGGTTGGTGTCATTGCAATTCTTGGTGGACAGACTGCAATTAACTTAGCAAAGCCTTTGAAGGAATATGGCGTAAAGATAATCGGAACAGACTGTGATGCTATTGAAAGAGCAGAAGACAGAGATATATTTGAACAGCTTTTGTATGATCTTGATATACCAAGACCTGCCGGAGTTGCGGTTACCAATATTGAAGATGGCGTTAAGGCAGCAGGAGAGATTGGATATCCGGTTTTAGTAAGACCAAGCTTTGTATTAGGCGGTCGTGCAATGCAGATTGTTGCAAAAGAAAAGGATATGCGCCATTACCTTAAAACTGCAGTAGAAGTTGATGCAGATAAACCTGTTCTGGTTGACAGATATATAAAGGGACGCGAAGTAGAAGTAGATGCGGTTTGTGATGGAAGAAATGTTTTTGTACCTGGAATTATGGAATTGGTTGAAAGAACCGGCGTACATTCAGGCGACTCAATGAGTATATATCCTCCTTTTAGCATATCAGACAAGGTAAAGGGCAAAATACTCAGATATTCCAAAAAGCTTGGGCTTGGAATTGGTATAGTAGGATTGTTCAATATTCAGTTTATTGTAGATGAAAATGATGAAGTTTATATTATTGAAGTTAATCCGAGATCCTCAAGAACAGTACCATTTCTTTCAAAAGCAACAGGATATCAGCTTGCGGATATTGCAACACTTGCTATTTTAGGTGTTTCCTTGAAGGAACAGGGAATAATGGATTTGTATCCTGAAGAAAGAGATAACTGGTATGTAAAGGCACCTGTATTTTCATTTATGAAGCTTAAGGGAATGGATGCTTATTTATCTCCTGAAATGAAATCAACAGGCGAGGCAATAGGATATGACAAGACACTTCATCGTGCAATGTATAAGGCATTGGTTGCTTCAGGCGTTAAATTGCAGAATTACGGTACGGTTTTGGTATCTTTGGCTGATGAAGATAAAGAAGAGGCTTTTCCTTTGGTTAAGAGATTCTATGATATGGGCTTTAACATTGAAGCGACGACTGTAACTGCAGAATATCTTAAAAATCATGGCATTAAAGCAAGACTAAGACATAAACCAAGCGAGGGCAGTAATGAGGTTTTAGATGCTATAAAAGCAGGCTATGTCAGCTATGTTATTAATACAAGAGCTATACTTTCAGGAAATCATTACGGCGATGGAGTAGCAATAAGAAGATGCGCTATAGAAAATAATGTAACTACCTTTACATCACTTGATACGGTAAAGGTTTTATTGGATGTTTTGGAGGAACAGACAATAAGAGTAGCACCTATTTTTTGATCAAAAAGGACAAGTTTTTTTATCCCTTAATTGACATAAAAAAGATAGTGTGTTAGTATTTTTGCAGGTAGAGGTGCAATATGGATTAGTAGTGTGAATAAGCTCGGAAAGGCTCACATGAAAGGCCGGTTTGCCGAAATGTGTTTCTTTTTTCCGAAGGGCTCACGTTGGGGCGCAACAGAACATGTTGCGGACTGTCACTGTTATGTGGAGAGCTATCGTGTGATACTTGGAAATTAGGGGTAGAAGGATAATTACAAGGCCATGGAGATAGAAATCCATGGCTTTATTTTTTGCATAGCGTGGTCTTCCAAATAAAAATAAGGAGAAAGATTATGAAGGATTTTTGTAAGAAAAATCTCAAAGTTATCATTACAGCTTCAGTTTTGCTTGTGGCATTAATCATCTGTAGTATCGTAGTTGATAACGGATCAGCTGAGGGCAGCAGATATGCCATGACATTCATGACATTGTTCCCTCCTGTAGTAGCTATTGCACTTGCTTTGGCTACACATGAAGTTTTTTCATCACTGTTTATTGGTATTGTTGTTGCGGCATTGCTTGCATCAAATTACTCATTTACAGGCACAATGGATATCATTGTAAATGATGCATTGATATCTGCAGTAGGTGGTACAGCAGGTATCTTCATTTTCCTTGTTATCCTTGGCATCTTGGTTGCTTTGGTTAATAAAGCAGGTGGTGCTCAGGCATTTGGCCGTTGGGCAAAGAAAAACATTAAGTCAAAGACAGGCGCTATTATTGCTACCTTCATTCTTGGTGTTTTGATTTTCATTGATGACTATTTTAACTGTCTCACTGTTGGTTCAGTTATGAGACCTGTTACTGATTCACACAAGATTTCAAGAGCAAAGCTTGCATATTTGATTGATGCAACTGCAGCTCCTATCTGTATGATTGCACCTGTTTCTTCATGGGCTGCAGCAGTAGCAAAGTATGCAGAAGACGGTCAGGGTATTAAGTTGTTTGTACTTGCTATTCCTTTTAACTTCTATTCACTTCTTACATTGGTATTTGTTGTTACATTAGCTATAATGGGATTTGATTATGGCAAGATGGCAACCGTAGAAGGAACTGCTACAGAACCTGAAGATGATGAAGAAGAAGGTAATCCAAGCGGTAAGGTACTTGATTTGATTCTTCCTATCGTTGTTTTGGTAGTAGCAAATGTTTTGGCACTTATCTATGTTGGTGGTTTCTTTGATAAGTCAGGTGGAAACTATCTTGATTTCGTAGCTTCATTTGCTGATACAGATGCAACAATTGGTCTTCCTTGGGGTTCATTAATTGCTTTAGTTCTGATTATTGTTTATCTGGTTTGCAGAAAGACAATCACAATGAAGGATGCTATGGACTCATTACCTAAAGGCTTCATAGCAATGGTTCCTGCAATTTTAATTCTTACCTTTGCAGTAGCTTTGAAGGAAGTAAACAACAGCATTTTGAATTTGCCTGATTATGTAAAGGGTATCATGGAAAATGCAGCAAGCGGAATTTATACAATTCTTCCTGCAGTTATCTTCGTAGTAGCTTGCTTCCTTGCATTCGCAACCGGTACATCATGGGGAACCTTTGGTGTTCTTATTGAAATCGTAGTAGCTATTTTCCCTGCAGATTCAACCATTCTTTTCATTGGTATGTCAGCTTGTCTTGCAGGTGCTGTATGCGGTGACCACTGTTCACCTATTTCAGATACAACAATCATGTCCTCAGCAGGTGCAAAGTGCAACCATGTTGAGCATGTTCAGACACAGTTGCCATATGCAGTCAGCGTAGCTGTAATTTCATTTATTATGTATCTTGTTGCAGGTCTTACACAGCTTGTGGATATGAACTATGGCTTGAGCGCAGTTCTTTGCCTTGTACTTGGTACAGCACTTACAATTGGTTTCCTTTTCTACATGAAAAAGAGACAGGCAAAGATTGCAAAATAATTTTAATCGAATATTTAGTTGAGATTTGGTCGTATGAAATGTATAATCAAATAGGAACTAAAGATTTCGAGGGGGTTACATGGCAAGAATAATACAGGTCTACAAGCAGGCGTTGCCTAAAACGAAGTTTGTGGGAAAGCGATACACTGAAGCAGATCGAGAAAATGGTGTGTTTAGTAACAAATGGAGCGAGTGGTATCAGAGCGCATGGTTTGATATTCTTGAAGCAGAAAGCAGAGATTTATTCGATGATTCAGATGCCTATATCGGACTTAGCAGAATAGAAGAGGGAAAACCATTTGAGTATTGGATTGGTATGTTTTTACCGGTACATGCTAATGTTCCTGAAGGCTTTGAAGCAATGGAATTTGAAGCAAGAGAAGTTGGTGTTTGCTGGGTGAAGGGAACAGAACCTGATATATATTTTCATTGCTGCCTTGATACACTTGAAAAAAATGGTCTTGAATGGGCAGCAGATGCTACAGGCGTTAAATGGTGTTTTGAAAGATATGTCAGTCCAAGATTTACCGAACCTGATGAAAATGGTGAGGTAATTGTTGACCAGTGCTTTTGCTTATAAGATAAAGCTAAATGTGTTTATTATAAAAATAAAAAATAATAGCAATCAAAAAGCCCATGCAGATGGGCTTTTTGATTGCTTATAATTAATTCTTTAATTGAAAATCTTAAATCATTAATCTTTGAACAAATAATCCGATTAAAAGTGATAACCTGATTAATTAGTTAAATCTTACTCTGTCCTTATTGTAGTGAGTATGAAGTAACTCATGTGCCTTATGTGAATTAGGTTCGCCAAGGAAATCCTTGTAAAGAGCCTGAACCTGAGGATTGTTGTGTGACTGACGAAGAGTCTGACGTTCATCTTCTGAATAAAGGGCATTAGCTCTCTTTGCCTTGAAGGTATCGAGAATATCGATATCTTCATTAGGAAGAAGATTAGGACGAACAAATGGCTGACCGCCACCTGCAACACAACCACCAGGACAGCACATGATTTCGATGAATGTATAAGGTGACTTTCCTGCACGAATATCGTCGAGGATAGGCTTAGCATTCTTCATACCGCTTGCAACGGCAATCTTGAGTTCCTTACCACCAAGAGTAAGAGTAGCTTCCTTTACGCCTTCAAAACCACGAACTTCTGTGAAAGCAATATTTCCATATTCCTTGCCTTCAAGTACATAGTAAGCTGTACGCAAAGCTGCTTCCATAACACCACCGGTAACACCGAAGATAACACCGGCACCTGTATATGTACCAACGAGATCCTGGTCAAATTCTTCATCAGGAAGCTTGTTGAAATTGATACCTGAACGCTTGATAAGGTCGCCAAGTTCTCTTGTTGTTAATACAGCATCAACATCCTTTAAGCCGTTATTTGAAAGTTCAGGACGATCCTTTTCGAACTTCTTAGCTGTACAAGGCATGATAGATACAACAAAGATGTCTTCAGGAGCAATACCATTCTTTTCTGCATAGTAGGTCTTGATGATAGCGCCTTCCATTTCATGAGGAGACTTACATGAAGAAAGGTTATCAAGGCAGTCAGGATAGTAGTACTCAGCGTAGTTTACCCAACCGGGTGAACATGAAGTAATCATAGGCAATGTGCCATTGTTCTTGATTCTGTTAAGAAGTTCGGTAGCTTCTTCCATTATTGTTAAGTCAGCACCAAAGTTGGTATCATATACCTTTGCAAAACCAAGTCTCTTTAATGCAGCAACCATCTTACCTGTAACAGGTGTACCAATCTTCATACCGAATTCTTCACCTAATGCTGCACGAACTGCAGGAGCAGTCTGAACAACTACATGCTTTCCAGCCTTGAAAGCAGCATCAACCTTAGCGATTTCGCTAACTTCCATTAATGCGCCTGTAGGACATACAGATACACACTGACCGCAAAGTAAACAAGGTGAATCAGAGAAGTTTCTGTTTCCGGCAGGTCCAACTACTGTTGAGAAACCTCTGTTTTCGAAACCTAAGATTCCATTTCCATGAGCAGCTGTACAACGAGCTACACAACGACCACAAAGGATACACTTTGAAGTATCACGAATGATTGAAGGATTCAACTGGTCGATTGTAACAGGTGTCTTATCACCAACGAAAACATCTTCTCTTGCACCTGTCTGACGAGCTGCGAAAAGAAGTTCGCAGTTACCGTTCTTTGAACACTGCTGACAATTCTTGTTATGATTTGATAAAAGTAATTCAACTGAAGTTCTTCTTGCTTCAACAGCCTTAGGAGAAGAAATACGGATTTCCATACCTTCAGCGATAGGATATACACATGATGCTACGAGACCACGAGCACCTGTAGCTTCTACGAGACAAACACGACATGAACCCTGTGAACATTCACCATGATTGAAAGTGCAAAGAGACGGAATGTCGTAACCGCACTGTCTTGCTGCCTCTAAAATGGTCAAGCCTGCTTCAACCTGATAAGGCTGACCTTCGATTTTAATGTTAATAAGTGCCATTCTTTACGTTCCTCCTCATCATGCTTTTGTAATAGCGTTGAAACGGCAGGAAGCAATACACATACCACACTTGATACACTTCTGAGCATCAATTGACATGGCAGGTTTCTTCTTACCGGGTGCAGTGTAATCTGTAACAGTGATTGCATTAACAGGACACTGACGAGCGCACAGACCGCAGCCCCAACATGAATCGGGTTCAATCTTGTAACGCATAAGATGCTTACAAACACCTGCAGGACATCTCTTATCAACGATATGAGCGATGTACTCATCTCTGAAATGAGTAAGTGTAGAAACGATAGGGTTAGAAGAGGTCTGACCAAGAGCGCAAAGTGAGTTATTCTTAACTGCATTTGAAAGCTGCTCAAGTTCGTCAAGATCCTGCATTGTTCCCTTACCATCTGTGATTCTTGTAAGGATTTCCAACATACGCTTTGTACCGATACGGCAAGGTGAACACTTACCACATGATTCATCACAGATGAATTCCATGTAGAACTTAGCGATGTTAACCATACAGTTATCTTCATCCATAACGATAGCACCGCCTGAACCCATCATTGAGCCCTTTGCAACGAGGTTATCGAAATCGATAGGTTCATCAAGGAATTCCTTTGTTAAGCAACCGCCTGAAGGACCACCTGTCTGGATAGCTTTAAATTCTTTGTTTCCGGGGATACCGCCACCGATATCGTAAACAAGTTCACGAAGAGTAGTACCCATAGGAACTTCAACCAAACCAACGTTATTAACTTTACCGCCGAGAGCGAATACCTTTGTACCCTTTGACTTCTCAGTACCAACTGATGCGAAATCAGCAGCACCTTCACGAAGGATGTAAGGAACACAAGCAAGTGTTTCAACGTTATTAACAACGGTAGGCTTCTGCCAGAGACCTTTAACTGCAGGGAACGGAGGACGAGGACGAGGCATACCACGCTGACCTTCAATAGAGTTCAACAGTGCAGTTTCTTCACCACAAACGAATGCACCTGCACCAAGTCTGATATTAGCTTCAAATGAGAAATTGCTTCCCATGATGTTCTTACCAAGGATACCAAGCTCCTTCATCTGATCAATTGCGATACGAAGACGACGAACAGCGATAGGATATTCAGCACGTACATAGAAGTAACCTTCTGATGCACCGATAGCATAACCAGCAATCATCATACCTTCGATAACTGCGAAAGGATTACCTTCAAGGATTGAACGATCCATGAATGCACCCGGGTCACCTTCGTCACCGTTACATACAACATACTTCTGATCAGCAGCATTAGCATATGCGAATGACCACTTTCTGCCTGTAGGGAAACCTGCACCACCACGTCCTCTTAAACCTGAAGCGAGTACTTCGTCGATAACATCCTTAGGATCCATAGAGAGTGCTCTCTTGATACCCTGGAATGCACCTGCACCCATAGCTTCGTTGATATCTTCAGGATTGATTAAACCACAACCATGTAATGCGATTCTTTTCTGCTTCTTGTAGAAGTTGATATCTTCCTGCTTCTGAACCTTAGCACCGGATGAAGGTTCAACATAGAGTAAACGCTCAACAACTTCACCTTTAATGAGATCAGTTTCAACGATTTCTTCTACATCTTCAGTCTTAACAAGTCTGTAAAGAGTATCTTCAGGGAAAATCTTTACGAAAGGACCCTGTGAGCAGAAACCAAAGCAACCTACCTGGTTTACTGTGACTTTGTCTTCAAGACCTTTTGCTTTAATAATTGTTTCGAATTTCTCGCGGATTTCATCAGAATGAGATGAAAGACATCCTGTACCACCGCAAAGAACAACAGCACGCTTGCCGTTTGAACCGTCAATCTTGCTCTGAAGACATGCGGTACATTCCTGAATACGAGCATCAAGCTCGGTGTTAGTCTTAATTGCCATGCTATGCCTCCATACTTCTATACTGTTCAATAACGCCTGCAACCTGGTCAACAGTCATCTTAGGATATACTGTGCCATTGATTGTAACTGCGGGTGCGATACCACATGCACCAATGCAACGAAGAGCGTCAATTGTAAATAATCCGTCTTCAGTTGTCTCTCCGGGACCAACCTTTAAAATTTCAGAGAACTTATCGATGATCTGCTGAGCACCCTTAACATAGCAAGCTGTACCTAAGCAGCAACCGATAATATACTTTCCCTTCGGCTTGAGAGAGAAGAATGAATAAAATGTTACTACACCGTAAATCTCTGCTACAGAGATACCGGTTCTTTCAGAGACGATTTCCTGTACTTCGATGGGAATATAACCATATTCCTTCTGAATGTCTGACAGGATCATCATCAGCGGTGTTTTTTCATTAATGTATCTGTCGCAGATATCATTAATCTTTTTCATCGCGGCCTCGTTGATCTTAGCCATAATAGCCTCCTTAAATATGTTGTTGTTGTAATTGACATACAATCAAGTCGTTAAATTGTAACATATGCGTTAGAAAAATGATGTTGCAGATGCAACAAAAAGAGATTATTTGTATAGACTTTTTATTAGTTTTATAATATAATTATCGAGATATTGATAATAATAGGAAGAAAGGCTTAATGAAAGTAAATAATGGTATTGAACATGGCGGTTGCGTATCAAGAGTAACTGCTAATTTTATTAAGGGTGAAACTATTCTTGTAATGGGTGATAATAACGGAAGAGTTGGCGTTTTGTTGTCAGGAGAGGCACATGTTTCTACTACAGATGTATCTGGACATGAATATATTCTTGAATTTCTTGGTAAGGACGACTGCTTTGGGGAATATCTGATGATGCCTGCGGTATCACAGTTGTTTTATGTTATCGCTGACAGCGACTGTTCGGTTGATTTTATTAATTTTAAGAATGTTTTGTTTAATTGCAGACATAATTGCGAAAATCATGCAGAGCTGGTTCGTGAACTTTTGATAATGACAGCCCGCAGAGCACAAACTTTGTCTTTTCATACAAATATACTTGGGCAGCATTCTATTAGGGAAAAGATTATGCTTTATTTAAGAAACCAGGAGGAATTGCTTGGAACTAGTGCTTTTACCGTACCAATGACTCTTTCCAGGTTGGCAAATTATCTTTCAGTTGACAGAAGTGCAATGATGCGTGAAATTAAAAGAATGAATGATGAGGGAATTATTAAATCGTCAGGCAAGGAATTTGAAATATTAAATAAGTAGTGACAGAGTAATTACAACGGTTAAGAAAATGAAGGGCTTGGCAGTATTATCGGCTAAGCAAATTGAACGACTGAACATTGAACATCATTAATGACTAAACAATAATGGCAGAAGGTTAAATATATTATATGAGGTGAGTATGACTGTACAGGCTTGCTATGAAATTATGGGCGGAGATTATGAAGACACTTTTAGAAGATTAAGAAGCGACAAGTCAATAGTTAAATTCTGTAAAAAGTTTTTGACATCAACTGACTATGAGAAAATGCTTAAGTTAATTGAAGAAGAGGATTACAATGCCGCATTTTTAGCTTCACACAGTTTGAAAGGAATGTGCTTGAGCCTTGGATTGACTACTCTTTTTAAAGCAAACAACATTCTTTGTGAAGCATTAAGAGACGGAAATCCGACATTTGACCTTTCGGATATTATATCTGATGTAAAGAAAGCTTATAACCTCGTTGTCAGCACAATTGAAAAAATGGAAGAGTGCTGACAACAGGATTATTTGATTTTTACTGTTTCTGATATCTTTTGACAACCTTAGCAAGTGCAGGACCAACCAATGCTGCAACTATACATTTGAGTGCATCACCCGGTAAGAAAGGTATTACGCAGGCACTTAAAGCAGCAGATAAAGTTCTGTCTTCAAGAAGGATAAGGAACCATACCGTACCGAAGAAATAAAGCAAAATTGTACCGATAATCATTCCGGCTGCGAGCAAAACATAGTACATAACTTTTGAAGAAGCCTTTTTTGCAATTCCTGCAAATAAACCGGTTAAAGCTACCAGGAAAAGATATCCGATAAGGAAACCACCTGTGGGACCTAAAAGCTTTGCCGCACCTGCTCCCCAGTTTGAAAAAACAGGTACGCCTACCAAACCAAGCAACAAATAGATACCTACAACTGCTAAACCTCTTACAAGTCCGAGTGAAATACCGATGATCATTACGATCAATGTTGCGAGTGAAATGGGAATCGGACCAATAGGTACTGAGAAGGGTGCGATGATACTTAATATCGCAGCAAACATGGCAATAACAACCATATTATAAGTCATATTTTTTTTCATATTATTACCTTTTTATTGATTTTATTTTTGTGTTTTTATTCTTTATTTTTCTTTATTTATCTTGATATCTGATTTTATTAACTCTGTATTATTATATTCTCACACTTATCTCACCACTTGAGAGAAAAGACTCGTGACCGTCTGAATGTCTGACATGGAGATGACAATCTTTATCAATTCCAAGTACAAATACTTCTTCATCGTTTATTGCTTCATGCGAAGAAGAAATTATGGTGACATTTTTTCCGATAACAAAACAACGACTCTCATAATCTTTAAGATATGTTCTTTTATTAAAGGAATTGTAGTAATCAAGCAAACGAATTACTATTTCGGAAACAACAAGATTACGAATGTTTTCTCTCTGAACGGAATCTTCAAATACAGCTCCGGCTATGTCCTTTATATCTTCGGGAAAACCTGCTTCCGGTTCGTAAAGATTGACACCGATTCCTATAACAACATAATTCATCTTTCCGTCTTCAAAAGAGGTTGAACCTTCTGTGAGAATTCCTGATATTTTTTTGTTGCGAATTCTTATATCATTTACCCACTTAATCTCGGTTTTATATCCTGTTATCTTTTCAAGTGCTACTGCCTCGGCAGTTACGGCAAGAGTTGTAAGATTGGTTGCCTCTTCAGGAGAACAGTTCGGGTGTAAAAGCAACGAAAAATAAACTCCTGTATCAGAAGGAGAATAGAAGGATCTGCCTTTTCGTCCTTTTCCGGCTGTTTGTTCGGCAGAAACTATAAGAAGGTCATCATTCTGAAACTCAGAAGATAATCTTTTTGCATATTCATTTGTTGAATCTGTTTTTTCTTCACAGATAACTTTTAAATTATAGCCTGCCTCCTCTATTTTTTTTGAAATAAAGGATTCAGAGAGAATATCACCTGACACTTTGAGAGTGTAACCCTTATTGCTTACTGCATCTATGGAATAGCCGTCATTTTGAAGCTGCTTGATGGCTTTCCAGACACCGGCCCTGGTACAACCGATTTTTTCGGCAATTTCTTCGCCTGAAATCGGATTACCTTTGTTTTCTTCCAGAATTAATAAAATGTTTTCTTTTATGCGCATAAAAACTCCTCGGAAATATATCCGAGGAGTAATGTAACACATATTTGTTAAATTGTAAACAAGAAAAAATGAAAAGTTTACAATTACATGAAAAATTGAAAAGTTTACAATTACTTATATTTTAAGAATGCCTATAATATGAGTGATGCAATAAATACTGCAAGACATGCAGCTATGGCAACAACAACCAAACCACAGTTTAAAAGTGAGAGAATAATTGCGACAATAGTTCCGATGAAAGCGGTGAGCATATTGTCAGTTGCATATAAAATGGCAGGAAAGGTCATAGCCATTAAGCAGGCATATGGCACATAATAGAGAAAGGATTTTATGAAGCGATTCTCTATTTTATTTTTGAAAACTACCAGTGGAAGCATTCTTATTAAATAAGTAGTGATTGCCATGGTGGCGATATAAACATAAATCATTCTTTGCCTCCTTCCTTAACAGGGAAGATAAATGCACCTAATGCAGCTGCTATAACTGTTGAGATAATAATTCCGATACCATCAGATATAAAGCTTAAAAACGGTACATAAAAAAGAAGACAGCTAATTAATACTGCAACTGCAGCTACAAAAAGTACGGGCTTGGATTTTTTAGCAACCGGAAAAACAATTGCGATAAACATACCATAAAGTGCTACTGACATTGCAACGCTTACTGACTTAGGCATTAATTCAGCAGCTATACAGCCAAGTACAGTGCCTAAAGTCCATCCGAAAACGGGGAGTGACTGTAAACCAAGCATGTAAGGAAAGGTGACATTCTTTGTGTGAGCCATTGCCACTGCGAAAATTTCGTCAGTATTAGCGAAGGCGATTATGAGTCTTTGCCAAAGTGTTGTGCCCTCAACTAATTTTTGCGAAAGGGAAAGACTCATCAAAGCATATCTTAAATTGATAATAAACTGAGTCATTATCATTTCAACTATTGTGCCTGCGGCAATAATGATTTTTATTCCTGCAAATTGTCCTGCGCTTGTAACATTAGTTAAGCTCATGAGCCCACTTTGAAAAACGGAAATTCCGCCTTTTATTGCCATGATTCCTAAACTAAAGCTTACTGCGAAATATCCTAAAGCTATGGGGATACCATCTTTTATTCCCTGTTTAAATTCTTTATTCATAAATAATCCTGTATTGTTTGAAAATTACAAGGATTTTAGCATTATTTGAATAAATACTCAAATATTTTTTCTTTTTATTCATGGAAATATTAATTATCTTTTTACTTATCAATATATTAATGCAAATAATTATTGACAATGCGATATAAATTGCTTTTTTGTTCTTTACTTGGTAAAATAACCGATTAATGAAGTAATGGATAAAGGAACAGGTTATGAAAGATATGTTTAGAAAAAACAAATCAAGTCACATATGGAATGTGCTTGCGCTGATTACGGCTTCGGTTATCTGGGGAACAGCTTTTGTTTCACAGTCAACGGGCGGGGATATAATGGGACCTTACAGCTTTAACTGTATTCGTTCATTTATTGCAACTTTGGTTTTGCTTATTGTTATTAAAGTTCTTGATATGTTAAAGCTTTCGGGAAAGAAGCCTGAAACAAAAGAAGAAAAGAAACTTCTTTGGATTGGCGGTATTCTTTGTGGTACAGCTTTATGTATAGCAAGTAATTTACAGCAGGTTGCCATAAACATGGGCACTGAAACAGGTAAGGCCGGCTTTTTGACAGCAATTTATATTCTTATTATTCCAATTCTCAGTATTTTTCTTAAGAAAATGTGTAGTTGGAATGTATGGGTAGGCGTTGCCATAGCACTTTTCGGTATGTATTTGCTTTGTGCTGTTGAATCCTGGAATTTGAAAACTGCAGATTTGCTTTTGATAGCTTGTGCATTTATGTTTGCAATACAGATACTTTGCATTGATTATTTTGCGCCAAAAGTTGACAATGTAAGACTTTCCTGCATTCAGTTTCTTACAACCGCTGTATTGACAATTATTCCAATGGTGTGGTTTGATTGGGGACATTCCTTTGAGGGTTTTATTAACTGGTCGCCTGCTTTGACCAATAAAAGCGCTTGGGGTTCCCTTCTTTTCGCGGCGGTTTTTTCAAGCGGCATAGCATATACGCTTCAGATTATAGGACAGAACAACTTTAATCCGACTATAGCTTCAATGCTTATGAGTCTTGAATCGGTTTTCTCGGTTCTTGCAGGCTTTGTTTTTCTCAATCAGACTCTTAGTGTAAATGAATTATTCGGCTGTTTGCTTATTTTCACTGCTATAATCTTTGCCCAGCTTCCCATAGCAGGGAAGAAATCCAAAGCAAATGAAACATGAAATGTGATGAAATACGAAGTGAAATAAAACACGAAGTGAAATAAAATGCGAAGTAGAATGAGGCACGAAATGGAATGAAACACGAAGTGAAATGGAATACGAAATGGAATGAAACACAAAAACAAGTGTGAAAAACAGAGAAGAAGTATGAAATGAGCAACAAAATGAATTGTGAAACAATTTGTGAAACAGAATAATAAATAAAATAGAATAATAAAAGAAATAAAGCAGCAATATTTTATAAAGAAAAAAGAGAGGTTTTTACTATGGCATGTACAACAATTCTTGTAGGAAAAAAGGCAAGTTATGATGGTTCGACACTTATTGCAAGAAATGATGATGGCGGATATGATACTAAAAAGCTGGTAGTAGTCAAGCCAAAAGATCAGCCTAAAAAGTATAAAAGCAAGATTTCCCATGTGGAGATTACTTTACCTGAAAATCCCATGTCCTATACTGCATGTCCTAATGTAGTACCGACTCAGGGAACATGGGCCGCATGCGGAATTAATGCAGCAAATGTAGCAATGACCGCAACTGAAACCATTACCACCAATGCCAGAGTACTTGGTGCCGATCCTTTGGTGGTTTTAAAGCCAAAGGATGGTAAAAACAAGGAGGTACCCGGTGGTATTGGCGAAGAGGATTTGGTAGTTCTGGTTTTACCTTATATTAAGTCAGCAAGAGAAGGCGTTATAAGACTTGGAAAGCTCCTTAAGGAATATGGCACTTATGAGTGCAATGGTATTGCATTTTCTGATAAAGATGAAATATGGTGGCTTGAAACAATTGGTGGCCATAACTTTATTGCAAGAAAGGTTAAAGATGACGAATATGTTGTAATGCCCAATCAGTTTGGACTCGACAGATTTGATTTTGAAGATGCATATGGTGAACAAAAAGAAAACATGTGCTCAGAAGGATTGAAGGACCTTATTAAACGAGGACACCTTGATTTGACGATGGAAAACGGTAAGTTTAATCCAAGAGATGCTTTTGGAAGTCATGACGATTCAGACCATGTTTACAATACCCCTCGTGCATGGTATATGGGAAGATATTTCAATCCTACAACTTATAAATGGGATGGAGAAAATGCTGATTTCACTCCTGAAAGTGATAATATTCCATGGAGCTTTGTGCCTGAAAAGAAGATAACAGTTGAAGATGTTAAGTATATTCTTTCTTCATATTATCAGGGAACACAGTATAATCCTTATTCATCAACTGCAACTGAAAAGGGCAAGTATCGTCCAATAGGAATAAGCCGCACAGATGTTATGGCAATTTTGCAGATTCGCGATTATGTTCCTTCAGAAATTGCAGCAGTTGAATGGATATGTTTTGCCTCAAATGCTTTTAATTCAGCACTTCCTGTATATACCAATACAGACTCCTTCCCGGCATATTTAAGCGATGTTAAGGCTTCTGTTTCAACCGAGAATCTTTATTGGTCAGAAAGACTTTTAGGAGCACTTGCTGATCCTCATTATGGTTCGGCAATCCAGTTAGTTGAGAGGTACCAGAAGGCAGTTGCAGCGCAGGGACACAGAATTATTCAGGAATATGATGAAAAGATGATTGAAAGCGGTAATTTTGAACTTATCAAGGAAGCGAACAAAGAACTTGCTTCGATGGCAAAAAATGAAACAGAAAAGGCTTTGAACAATCTTCTTAAAAATGCCTGCGCACACATGAAAAACGGTTATTCGAGAGCTGATAATTAGAAGATTTTAATTTTATCTGAATGGCGTAAACTAATTACCGGATTCACCCTGGTTTGAAAGGCATGAGTTATCAGAAGAATATGATTTCATATGTGAGGCTTAAGCAGATATGGATAATGTGATACAAAATTATGTATTTGATTTTTACGGCACTTTAGTGGATGTCCGTACAGATGAGCATTGCGCTAAGACCTGGAAAAAATGGCTTAGGGTGCTTGATAAAAGAAAAATTAAGCATCCGGAATACTTTGTTTTCAGAAGAGAGTTTTTTGAGCTTGATAAAAAATACAGGGAAAAACTTAAAGAAGAACTTAAATGTGAATTTCCTGAAATTGATATAATTGATGTTTACAGAGAACTTTTTGACAGATATGGAAACGGTATTTTAGATGATGAGCTGTTAAAGGAACTCTCATATGCTTTCAGAGTGGCCTCACGAGAGTATATAAGACTGTTTCCGGGAGTGAGAGAGTATATTGAGCTTTTAAATAAAAACGGAAAACATACTTATATATTAAGTAATGCACAGCGTTCATATACCTGGCCTGAAATAGAAATGTTTGAACTTGAAAAATTAACCGAAGACCAGATTATTTCAAGTGATCATTTGTATATGAAACCGGAAAAAGCTTTTTTTGACGTATTGATAAATAAACATAAACTTGACCGAAATGCAACACTTATGCATGGCGACAGCCGTTTCAGTGATATTAATGGTGCGATAAATTCGAATATTCATTATGTCCATTTAGTAAATGAAAACCATCCGCAAAAGTATTGGGCAGACAAGGTGAAAGAGTTGAATTAGTGTTGCGAAAAAGGAATTGCAGGTACTGCAATAACAACAAAAAAGGAACCTTACTGATAAGGATCCTTTTTTTATTGTCAGATAATGCTTACGGATATTGTATTATCAGATATCATATTTTTTTAAAAGCATGTCCATAGCTTCTCTTAAAAGGATTGCTTCTCCAACACCTTCACGCTTTGCAAGCTCGGTAAGTCTTTTGAGCTGATCCTGTGTATAGTGGGAGGTTTTAGGAATCATTTTTTCTTCTTTAGCTAAAGCCACTTTGTTTCTTCCGTTGTATTTAGAACGGAACATGGCACTTTCTGCCATTCTGAAAAGCTCCTGGAAACGATTGGCGTTTTCAAACGCAGTAGATATTCCGATGCAGATAGTACAATTTGCACCATCGGGAGTTTTCTGGTCGTAATTTTTTCTCATGTCTTCCATTAATAAAAATACATCTTCTTTTTCCATGGAACCTTTGAAAATAATACCGAACTCATCGCCGCTTATGCGGAAGAACTCGCCGCCGTTTTCTTCAGCATACTTCTTAAGGTGCTTACCTGTTTCAATAAGAATATGATCACCTTCATCAAAACCGAATTTGTTGTTTACTTCCATAAAGTGATCTAAATCAATTAATACGAGGTGAATATTATCGCCGATTTCTGCATTTGCAGCTGAAAGATAAGATGTGAGAGTTTCCTCAAAACCTGCTCCTTCATTTGTTCCTAATGCATTGTCTACTATTGAATGATGTTCCTTTTTTTGACTTGACATTTTCAGTCCTCCTTAACTTTTTTTGTTATGCACTGATGATAAAACAAGTGATATTATTTGTCAAGTAATATCTTGAAATATTTTTTGAAAAATGTTATAATGGTTATGTGGTTAAAGAAATTGTATCACATGAAAAGTATGATTGGATTAGCATATTTTAAACAGAAGAGATACGAATAAAATGTGATAATGATTTTTTGCAATTGGTAACACTTTATTTAATGAAAGTATTGAAATTTGCATAAAAAATGTTTTATAATAAAGTGATTTTTTGTGGGAAGTGTATATAATGTAATAGGGGTATTACGATTTTAAGCTCCCTGATGGAAGGAATTAGCATGCGTAAGAGAATTGGAGTATTTGTAAACGGGTGGGATCAGGAAATAGTATTCGAAGTGCTTAAAGGCATTAAGAACAGTGGAATGGAAAGACCTGATGTTTTTGTTTTTGAAACATATACTTCTTATGGTACAGGTGAAAATGTTGAGGCAGAAAATACAATTTATGAATTGCCGAATATTTCTGCTTTTGATGGAATTATAGTTTTTGCAAGCAGCATAGCTGACAATTATATAGCTTATGAATTATGCCAGAAGGCACAGATGGCAGGGGTGCCGGTTGTAACCTTTGGTAAAATTGTAAAAAATGTTCCATGTATAAGAACGGATAACAAGTCCGGTATGTATGAACTGCTTAATCATTTGACAGAGGTTCATAATGTTAAACATCCGGTTTTTATTGCCGGCAAAAAAGACCAGATAGATTCAAACGAAAGAATCAGAATTACTAAGGAAGTATTTTTAGATCATGGCATCAGATTTGAAGATGAAGATGTATATTATGGAAACTGGGAATATATCGGAGTAAAGCGTGCGATAGATCAAATTCTTAAAGACAGGGAAAATTTACCGGATGCATTTATCTGTGCAAATGATGCGATGGCTTTGTATGCTATTACTTTACTGAATGAAGCAGGATATAAGATTCCTGAAAACACTATTGTTACAGGTTATGACAATGCAAGCTATGCCAAATCAACCTATCCTGCACTCACAACGGTTAATCAGGATTTCCAGGAAGTAGGAAGACGCTGCGTTGAGGTTTTGTTTGGTAACGGACAGGATATAGATTTAATAGAATCCAAACTTGTAATTGCTGAAAGCTGCGGATGCAAAGTTGAAAATCAATATGAGGAGATAAGACGAAAGCTTTGCTCACAATTGTTCAGTAAGCACAAAAGAGATGAGTCTTTGAATTATGTAAGACAGGCACTTGATAATGCAATTATTCCGTCTTCGGATTTTGAACAGCTTAAGGGAAGTTTGGAATGGCACTACGAAAATGATATATTCTTTAACTGCGAAAATATGTTCATCATGATTGATGACAGATTGTTTGAGAATTGCACCGAGGATAACAGAAAAGTATTCACCAATAGTCTGAGAGATACCTATAAATCACTGGTTGCTTTCAGAGACGGTAAGAATTATAAATATGGTGAAGTTGATCGTGATGAGATAATTCCCGGATATAAGGAAACGGAAGAGGCTCATGTCTACTTTATTTCACCTATTTTGGCCGGCGGCGGATTTGTAGGATATGTTTCCTTCGTGGATTTTCCTTATTGGATAAGTGACAATCTTACCAATATGTATACTACCTGGCTCAGTCAGGCCTTCACGCGAATGAGAACCTCACTTAGTCTGAGAATGCTTAATCGTGATTTGATGGAACTTTACAGAAAAGATTCGTTATCAGGTCTTTATAATCGATTTACCTATGACGAAACAATAGTTCCGATGTTCAACAAAATAGATGATGATCGTAAGAAAGCGGTTGTATGCTTCTTTGATATTGATTATATGAAGAAAATCAATGATAAATATGGCCATCAGCATGGAGATAATGCAATTCGTATTGTATCGTCTGCTATTAAGGAAAATGAACGCCCGAATTCCATCGGTATGCGCTACGGCGGTGATGAATTCCTGGTAGTTTCAGAATGCAAGGACAGAGAAGATGCAGCAGGTATGGTTAAAGCAATCCATGACAGCATTGAAAAGAGTCTTCTTAATAACACCTTCCCTTTCAAATTAAGTGTAAGTATCGGTTATACGGTTACGGATCCTTATGATGGAAAAGGCTTGGAAGATTATATTAAAGAAGCTGATGTGCAGATGTACAAAGTTAAGGATTCACAGCACAGATGGTTTAAACCTTGATATGTGGCATTTTATTTGCTCTGATTGCTGAATCTGGTATTTTAATCCTTGATTTGTTGAATCAGTTATTCAAATATGAATTACAAAGCTTTCTTATCTGAATTAGTTATTCAAGATTGGATTACAAAGCCTTCTTATTAAGTATTTTCTTATAGGAAGGCTTTTGTTGTATGCATAATATAAAATGATATATATGAAATCGCAAATTACTGTATTGTATGGTAAACTTAAATAATGAAATCGCAAATTATGACAAGTTAAACGCAAATCTCGGTAGGTATAAATTGCGAAAATTAACTATAATTGACTGTGTGATTAATTGCTATGATTAATTATATAAAGCTTTTTTGAGAAGGAGAGGGCTATGTTAAGAAAAGTTACTACTAAATATGGGGTTATCAAAGGATTGCCTTCAAGTGATCCGAGAATAACAAGTTTTAAGGGGATTCCTTTTGCAAAGCCACCTGTTGGGGATTTAAGATGGCATGCACCGGTTCCTTGTGACAGTTGGGAAGGTGAATTGGAAGCATATGCTTTTAAGGCTATTTCAGTGCAGGACAGACCAGGACTTGGAACTGATATTTATTGCAGGGAATGGCATGTTGACCCCGGTGTTGAAATAAGTGAAGACAATTTGTATCTCAATATCTGGACACCTGCAAAGAGAGAGGATGAAAAGCTCCCTGTACTTGTATGGTATTTTGGTGGCGGTTTACAGTGGGGATATCCTTCTGAAATGGAGTTTGATGGTGAAAGACTTGCAAGCAGAGGTATTATAGTTGTTTCTGTAAATTACAGACTTAATGTTTTCGGATTTTTCGCACATCCTGAGATTACTAAAGAAAATCCTGACAAGCCTGCAAATTTTGGATATCTTGATCAGCAGGCCGGTACAAGATGGGTTAAGGAAAATATTGCGGCTTTTGGTGGCGATCCTGATAATATTACTATTGCCGGACAGTCAGCAGGTGGCGGTTCTGTAATGGCACAGCTTACCAATCTTGAAAACAAAGGCCTTTTCCAAAAGGCAATTGTAATGAGTGGCGTTATTGGAAATGCTTATGCAGATAATGGTTTTCCTCCTATAGATACACTTGAAAATGTTGAAAATTATGGAAAAGAGTTTTTCAAGCTTTTAGGCGTTGAAACCTTAGAGGAAGCAAGAAAAATCGATCAGGATACAATTCTTCAAAAGTATAACGAATTCAACCGTACTCATGGAAGACTTTGGGGTACTGTTGATCATAAATTTATTAATGGCGATGCAGTAAAGGCATGCTTAAAGGGCGAGTGGCTTGATGTTCCTGTTATGGCAGGAAATACAGCAGATGAATTCCTGAATTTTATAGAAGCTGAAAATGAAGAACAGCTGGAAGCGAAGGCAAAGCAGTTCTTTGGAAATGATGCAGATATTTTCCTTGCAACTAAAGAAGCTCACAAAAAATTTGGTGACAAGGCAATGGCACCTGTAAGCGGTATCGAAATATCGGTTAAGATGCTTTTTGAAGAGTTTAAAAAGCAGGGCTCGGCAAACAATTTCTATTATTACAGATTTAACCCTGATATTCCGGGAGAGGATAACCCTGGAACCTTCCATTCCTGTGATTTGTGGTTCTTCTTTGAAACCATAGGAAAATGTTCAAGACCATATGTTGGAAGACATTTTGATCTTGCAAGAATGATGGCTAATTACTGGGCTAACTTTATCAAAACAGGTGATCCTAATGGCGTTGACCGAGATGGTAAGAGAATGCCATATTGGGCTCCTTATGATGCAGCAAGCTTAAATGAGATGGAATTTACATCAAACGGGCCTGTTCTTTTAACGGAAGATGGACATGAGTTTAAAAAATTCCTTCGTAAGGATATGCTTAAGAAAAAAACACAGGGCTTTGAGAAAAAACAGGCTTTTAATCCATATCTTCCTTCTTGGGAATATGTGCCTGATGGTGAACCTTATGTTTTCGGAGACAGAGTATATATTTATGGCTCACATGATTTTTATAACGGCGATGTTTTCTGCATGGGAGATTATGTATGCTATTCAGCTCCTGTAGATGATTTGGGTAATTGGAGATATGAAGGCGTAATTTATAGCAAATATCAGGAACCTGAAAATGAGCGCGGTGACGGAATGCTTTATGCACCTGATATGACAATTGGACCTGATGGAAGATATTATCTTTATTATGCAATTTCAAGTAAGTCAAGAATATCTGTTGCTGTATGTGACACACCTTCCGGTAAGTTTGAATTCTTAGGTCATGTTCATTATAAGGATGGTACTGTGGTTGGCAGCAGGGAAGGTGATGAGCATCAGTTTGATCCCGGTGTTATAACAGAGGGAGATGATACATATCTTTATACCGGTTTTTGCGCAAGAGGTGACAAGTCAAGGCATGGTGCAATGGGAATGCGCTTGTCAAAGGACATGCTTACTGTTGAAGAAGGACCTGTATTTGTTGTTCCAAGCAGCACAACTTCTGAGGGCACAGGCTTTGAAAATCATGAATATTTTGAAGCAGCTTCAATAAGAAAGATGAACGGAAAGTATGTTTTTGTTTATTCTTCAGTTGTTATGCACGAGCTTTGCTATGCAGTTTCAGACAAGCCTTTGAGCGGATTTAAATATGGCGGTGTTTTAGTAAGCAACAGCGATTTGGGAATTGATTCCTACAAACCTGCTAATTGGGCGACCATGTACGGCGCAAATAATCATGGAAGTATCATTGAAATCAATGGACAGTGGTATGTTTTCTATCACAGACACACAAATGGAACATGGTATTCACGCCAGGTTTGTGCAGAAAAGATTAATCCTGATAAGGACTGCAATATCAAGCAGGTTGAAGTTACAAGCTGTGGTTTGAATAATGGACCTTTGAAGGGTGAAGGATATTATCCTGCATATATTGCATGTAACCTCTTTTATCCTGAAGGAGATGATACTGTAAGAGAACATAATATTGTTAAATTGCCTGATATAACAAAGGTAAAGCTTGTGCAGGATGGCCGAGATGGCGATGAAAATGAAGGCTATGTTGCAAACTTTAACAATGGTGCAGTTATAGGTTTTAAGTATTTTGATTGTAAGGGTGTTAAGAAAGTACGCTTTACAATGAGAGGATACGGAAACGGAAAGGTTTCATTGTTTACTGACTGGAAGGGCGAAAAGGTTGGAGAAACTTTAGTCAATACTAATAATATCTGGGACAAGTATGAAATGGATGTTAATATTCCTGATGGAATAAATGCACTTTATTTCAGATTTGACGGTTCAGGTATTCCTTCATTTGGTGGTTTTGAATTAATTGTATTTTAATTTTTTGACAAAAGATATGTGATATAATCACCTTATGATATGATTTGGAGGTAATTATATGTCTGTTAGCTTAACAAAGGGACAAAAGGTTAGTTTGACAAAAGAAAGTTCGTCTTTATCTCGAGTTATTGTAGGTCTTGGCTGGGACGAGGTTGAACAGAAAAAAGGCTTGCTGTCAATGTTTTTCAAAAAGGAAGCAATTGACTGTGATGCTGCTGCAATCTTGCTTAAAGGTGGAAAATTCACCTCCAAAGAGGACATAGTTTATTTTGGAAACTTAAGACACAAATCTTTGTCTGTAATCCATATGGGCGACAATCTGACAGGTCAGGGAGAAGGCGACGATGAGCAGATTGTAATAGATTTAGGAAGTGTTCCCTCTGATTATGATAAGATAGTTATTTCCTGCAATATTTACAAGGCCTATGAAAGACGACAGCATTTTGGGTTGATTAGAAATGCATTCGTCAGAATAGTTGATGCAAAAACAAATAAGGAACTTTGCCGCTATAATCTTTCTGATGAATATGCCAATGCTACAGCAATGATATTCGGAGAAATATATCGTCATGACAATGAATGGAAGTTTGGTGCTGTTGGTCAGGGAACTAATGATCCTGGATTAGGAGAATTGGTTAAGAGATTTATATAGTTATAATTTTGTTTTAAACTGCCGTTTTTACGGCAGTTTTTTAGTTTATGACATTCTGATTTTGGGAATACTTTAATATTCTGATTTTGGGGAATACTTTAATATTCTGATTTTGAGGAACGCTTTAATATTCTTGTTTTTTTATCTTATATAATATACAATAATAATTTAGTGATAAATGCAGGCAGGTCAGATCTAATGGACAAAATATTGTTAAATAAACTTGATGATTATTTTCTTGATATGAATGAAAGAACTGCAAAAGGTGTGTTTTTTTGCAGATTGAATTCATATTCTTTTGAAGTGGAGAAATTCATTAAGAAATATTGCGAAGAGGCCCTGAAAAACGGAATAATAATTGATGAAGGATTAAAAAATCCTGATGGAAATAATTTAAATTATTATAATGAAATAGTTGGTAATGAGTTTGCAATGAATCTTGGTTTTTTTATTGAGAGCTTGCAAAAATGGCTTCCTGGCATGAACAACACGCTTAGAAATAATGTAGCGACTTCTGTTTATGATGCATTATACGAACTTCAAAGAGCCGGAAAGAACTCAAATATGCTTAAGAATGCATTTATTAAGTATATGTGCTGGCTTTATTATAAATTTGGAAATATTTTGAAGAAGGTTAATTCTTCCAAACCGCCTAAGGTTTTGTTTGAAGGTTATGCAAGTACTTATGAGCTTGATTTATTATCAATTTTGTCAAAGGCCGGATGTGATATCTTACTTTTACAATATAAAGGCGATGAGGACTATTTAAAAAATGATAGCGAAATGAGATTTTCGCAGCTTGTTAAAGTTGAAAATGAGACAGTTTTTCCGGAAGGCTTTTCGGTTAAAGCTTTAATTGCAGGCAGCATTAAAACAGATAGTTCTAAAATTATTGATGCAGTAAAAAATGTAAATGATGTTCGAGCAGTAAATTCAGTAAAATCTATTAATACTGTTGATATTAATGTAGCTAATAGTATGAATGATAAAGTCGATAATAGTATTGACAATGATAACGGAGTTTGCACAGAAGGAAGAGAATATGAGGATTGCAAACTTAACTGCACCAATGCATGGCTTAATAAACAAAAAGGGTTAGAAGACATTAAGACACCTGTATTGCTTAGAGGAAATGATAAATCACTTTTTTACAACTGCTTTTACAGAATAAATGGCGCTGAAGATAAGGTAAGTTATGCAAATGAACTTTTACAGTTTAAAAATGACCTTGTAGCAGACGGCAGAAGTGTAGTTGTGGTAAGTGGAAGTATTGCAAGCCCTGAAAATGAAGAGGTTGCTCAGATAAGAAGAGGCAACTATGAAAACAGCGAGCAAATGATAAAGGGCTTATCAATGAATTTGATAAGATTTATATCAAATAAGGATTTACAAAAGATTGTAATTAAAGCCTTCAAAGATGTTTTGAGGGAAGAAGCTTTATCTGAGGGAATGAACTACAACAAGCTTTATAACAGGGCTGTTTATTTGCTTTGTTTCTTCAGGCGTTATCAGAGTGAGCTTTTTAAGAATTGGATGATGCCGCAGATTTCCTGCTTCATTTTCCTTGGCGGATGTCAAAACAGCAACGAAGCTCTTTTTATGAAGTTTTTGTCTCGTATTCCATGCGATGTTTTAGTACTTCGACCTAATTTGAATTCAGCCTGCTGTTTAAGTGATGACTGCCTTCTTGATTTAACCTATGAAGAAAGCATAAACCTTGAAGCCTTCCCTTCAGTTAATGCACCTATTAAGATGGGAACAGCAGCATATCATGCAGAACGGGATTTGGACAGCTTTTTATATCAGGGCACCGGAATATACAGGCAACAGCAGTTTTCCCGCGCAAATGTCATTACTTTGCAGACAATGTATGAAGAAATAGAAAGAATATGGGATGTTGAGCTTAAGTACAGGGCTAATTTCTCTACAAGTGAGGATGTTGCAAATATTCCTGTAATTTTTGCAAAGATTTCAGGTGTTAAAGACGAAAATACTGAAGAATATTGGAAATCAATCAAAAAGCTTCTTACTCCTGATACTATTCTCATCAAAAAGACACCTTATATTGAGCAAGGTTCTCGTAATCCGATAATGATGTTTGTTACATCATTTTTGGTAAACGGCAAGCTTCAAACAGAAAAAATAAAAAAGAGCAAATGTTACAGATATGGATATTTGAGAGAAGATATGCAGGATTTTATCCTTGAAAGAATACAGGCACTTATTAATCAGCATACTATTGTCGGAATTGGAACTAATGGTATGGAATATGTGGTGGTTGCAACTTTACTGAATCTTTCTGATATTTTTATGAGAATGATTCAGAAGTTTGATTTTACCCAGAAAAATCCTAAGCTGATTTATATAGTTCCAACTAAGCAATGCATTTCTTTAGAAGATACTATTATTGTGTCCTTCTTAAACCTTGTAGGCTTTGATATTCTCTTTTTTGTTCCAAGCGGCTTCAGGACAGTAGAACAGTATTTTAATAATACCACCTTGGAAGAGTATATAATAGGAGATTATATGTACGATTTACAGGTGCCTGATTTTGCTAAAATTAAGATAAAGGATGACAAACGAAAAGGCTTATTAGGAAAATTGTTTAACGGAAAAAAAGATTGATTTTGTTATTGTGACTTATTAAGACTTGTGATAAAATGCGCTTGAGTCAGATGGAGTGCATTAAAAAATAGGATTATTTTTAAAGATATGAAGAAATATATTGATGAGATTTTTACTTGTGTATTTTGCATAGCTTTTGTTGTTTTAACTTTGCTTGTTAAGTTTGTTGATGTTGCAGTGACTGAACCTAATAGCATTAAGGTAGGACTTGCAACGATAAATGAAGCTTTCAGGAAATTAGTTGGACATAATAGCAATTGGGAACTTCTATCGACCTTGCTTGGTATTATTGCCCTGGCAGTAATGGCTTTCATGGCCTTTTTGGGACTTTGGCAGCTTGTTAAGGAAAAGTCTTTGAAAAAGGTTGATAAGCAGATTTATGCAATTGGTGGTCTTTATGTTCTTACTGTTTTATTCTATGTTTTGTTTGAAATATTTGAAGTAAATCAAAGACCGGGAGTAATCGGGGTTGAACCTGAAGCTTCGTATCCGTCATCACATACTTTGCTTGCAATAGTTGCTTTTGTATCAGTTGCACATTTTGCCAAGCATTACGGACTGAAATTTTTAAATTATTTTATTTCATCAAAGTCAAGTACAGTATTTGAGAAGAATGAGTCATCAGATAAGCTTTTTTTTGAGCTTGGAATTGCAATAAGAACTGTTGCAGGGCTGGCAGTAGTGTCAAGAGCTCTTTCGGGTGTGCATTGGTTGACTGATATTGTTGCCGGAGTATTTTTGGGTGTGGCTTTAATCTTGGGATATAAGTGTTTATCGAGAAGATTTGATTGATTTTTCGAAATGTCTGTTGTTGGTTTTGATATTAACAATTATGAAATAAAAAACAAACCGAATGTCAGTAATGACATCCGGTTTGTTTTGATTTCTGATTTACATTTAACGGAAAAGCGTAAAGAAAGTTTATTAAATGCCGAAAACATACTTGAAGAAATAACAGCAATTAATCCGGATTTTGTATGTATTGCGGGAGATTTGGTGGACGGAAACAGGGAATGCAAGACGGTTCCTGATTACACATATTCCTTTCTTGAAAGACTTGCAAAGGTAACAAGTGTTTTTTACGGAATTGGTAATCACGAAGATGTAGTTTTAAAATCTGAGTTTGAAAAGATTAAAAGCCTTGGTGTTATCGTATTAGATAACGAAAAGATAAGAATTGACAGTCTGAAGGTTGAAATTGCCGGACTGACAAGCGGCTTGAGAACCATGTTTTCTGAAGAAGAAAGAGAAAACTTAAGGAAAAAAGGAAAAGCAAAATACAGTAATGTGGCACACAGATTATATTGTTATTTCAGAATGATGCTCGGAAGCTTACTTAATAAGATAACAGGGCGCATACCAAAGTCAATGCCAAAGCTTGAGGTACTTGAAAGATGGGAAGAAGAAAAGGATAATGCTTCATATTTTAAAATTCTTATTTCTCATCATCCGGAATATTATAAACTTGTAAAAAATTATAGATGTTTTGATTTGATGCTTTCAGGACATGCTCATGGGGGCCAGATAAGAATAGGAAAACGTGGGTTGTATGCACCGGGACAGGGCTTGTTTCCGAAACTGGTCAAAGGTCTTTATTATAATTCAAGACTTTTGGTTTCAGCAGGAGCGATTTTTCTTCTTTTTATTAATAAGCCGGAAATTATAACAGTTTCATTAAAATAGTGGGTGACAGTATGAATTTTATACTGAAAAGAATAAATTTCGTACTGATTATATGTATGAGTAAGGAGTAACTAATGGAAAAGAAAACGAAGCTTCAATGGTTGCGAAGCAATCTTGACGGTAACGGGTGGCTGTATATTCTGTCACTTTTCGGAGTTGCAGTATACAGCATTATGCAGCTGACAGTACCTTTTGTTTCAAGAGAAATTGTCGATGTATTTTTAACATCTGATGATGCAGCTGCAAATATGGCTAACAGAAGAGATTATTTTTTCTTCCTCATATTTGCCATGGTTGGTCTGACTTTGCTTAGAACAACTATTGTATATTTGAGTGCCATGGGATGTGAAAAGGTTTCACAGGGTGCGTTGTATAAAATTCGTACCTATTTGTTCAACAAAATTGAGCATCAGGATATGAATTTCTTTAATACTTATCGTACCGGTGATTTGATGACTCGTCTTACAGGTGACCTTGATGCGATAAGACATATGATTGCATGGGTTTTGAAATCCTGTATAGAGTCAATTTTTCTTGTAGGTGCTACATCAATTTATTTCTTTATCATGGATTGGCGTCTTGCACTTGCTATTCTGGCACTGGCACCTGTTATGCTTTGGATTATTATTCTTTTTAAGAATAAGGTTAAGCTTCGCCATCGTGATTTGCGTGAAAAATTTGCAAATCTCAATACTGATGCCCAGGAAAATATCAGTGGTAATCGTGTAGTAAAGGCATTTGCAAGAGAAGATTATGAAATTGAAAAGTTTGATAAGGCAAATGTTGAGTATTCTACATATTCAAAGAAAACAGCCATGACCTGGCTTGAATATTTCCCTTATGTTCAGATTGTTGCTGAACTTATGCCAATTGTTCTGTTGGTATTTGGTGGTATTCTCATCATTAATAAGCAGATGACACCCGGTGAATTTGTAGCTTTTTCAGGTCTTTGCTGGGCAATTGCCAACCCTATGAGAAATATGGGCGGTATAGTAAATGAATTCCAGCGTTTTAATGCGGCAGCAGCAAAGGTAATGGAAATTTATTATTCTGAACCTAAGATTGTTGACAAGGAAAATGCAATTGAACTTAAAGAAAGAGTTCAAGGTAAGATTGAATTTAAGAATGTAAGCTTTAAATATGAGGACGGTAAGCTTCCTGTATTAAATGATGTTTCATTTACTGTTAATCCTGGTGAAACTGTGGCAATTATGGGTGAAACAGGCTGCGGTAAGACTTCACTTATCAATTTGATTCCGAGATTTTATGAGCCAACTTCAGGTGAGGTACTGATTGACGGTATCAATGTTTCAGATATAAAGCTTCATGATTTGAGATGCAGCATAGGTCTTGCTTCACAGGATGTTTTACTTTATTCAGACTCAATTGACGGAAATATTGCATATGGTAATTTAAGACTTTCTTTAGAAGAAGTTATGAAGTATGCAAAATATTCTCAGGCAGCAGAATTTATCCAGAAAATGCCTGAAAGATATGACACAATTATTGGTGAAAGAGGCGTTGGTTTGTCAGGTGGTCAGAAGCAGAGAATTTCACTGGCAAGAGCTTTGGCGGTTGCACCTCCGATTTTGATTCTTGATGATACAACTTCTGCTGTTGATATGGAAACTGAAAAAGAGATTCAGCATGCATTGAAGTCTCTTGATTTTGAATGTACAAAGCTTATTATTGCACAAAGAATTTCTACTACCAAAGCCTGCGACAAAATACTTGTTTTAAAGGATGGTCGTATTGTTGAAGAGGGTTCGCACGACGAACTTGTGGCAAAGGGCGGTTATTACTGCTCACTTGTTAAACTTCAAACCGGAGAGGAGGTAGTAGCATGAGCAGAAAAAACACCTATCGTGAAGATGAAGTTCTTGAGACACCTTTTGAGTTAAAACATTTACTCAGAGCCGGTGAGTATATTAAGAGACAGAAAAAAGGTATGATTATTGCCTTCCTGCTAAGTGCCGTTTCAGGTGTAATGGCATTGTTTACACCGAAGATTACTCAACAGGCACTTGATGTTGCTATTCCTGATTCAAATGTTAAACTGCTTATCAGGTTAGCTTTTATTCTCATTCTTACGAATGCAGTTTCTATTATTTTTGCAACTATTCGTTCAAGAATGATGGTTGATGTAAGTAACAGAATTATTCTTGACATCCGCAGAGATTTGTTCTCTCATCTTCAGAAGCTGTCTTTCAAATATTTTGATGACAGACCGCATGGCAAGATTCTTATTCGTGTAGTAAATTATGTAAACAGCGTTTCGGATATTCTTTCAAACGGCTTGATAAGTGTAATACTTGAAACACTTAATCTTATATTTATCGTTGTTTTCATGTTTTTAACCGATGTTAAGCTTGCGATTGTTATTTTATTTGGTGTTCCGGTTTTGGCAGCATTCCTTTTCTGGATTAAGAATAAGCAAAGAGTTGCCTGGCAGCAGGTTTCTAATAAAAATTCAAACTTAAACGCATATTTGCAGGAAAATATAACAGGTACAAGAATTACTCAGATTTTTGCAAGAGAAGAAGAAAATTCTAATACTTTTGCTGAATTATCAGATCGTTGCAGAAAGACTTGGATGAAGGCAGTAAGCTATAATAACCTTGTATGGCCCGGTATTGATAATATTGCGGTTGCAATAAGAGCATGTATTTTTGTATTCGGTTTGGTGGTTTTCGGACATGGTAATACAAGCCTTGGTGTAATTCTTGCTATGTCTTCATATGCTTCACGTTTCTGGCAGCCTATCATGAACCTTGGTAATATTTTTAACAGTTTTCTTAACAACATGGCATACCTTGAAAGAATTTTTGAAACAATGGATGCCGAAATATTGGTAGATGATGCCGAAGATGCTAAAGAATTACCTCCTATTAAGGGTGAGGTTGTCTTTGAAAACGTTGATTTCGCATATGAAAAAGGCAAGGACGTTTTGAAGAATATTTCTTTTAAGGTAAATCCCGGTGAAAGCGTTGCTTTGGTTGGACCTACCGGTGCAGGCAAAAGTACTATAGTAAATTTGGTTTCAAGATTTTATAATGTGGATGAGGGTAGAGTTTTAATTGACGGAAATGATATCAGCAAGGTAACACTTAAGTCTTTGCGTTCGCAGATGGGTATCATGCTTCAGGACAGCTTCATATTCTCAGGAACAATTGAGGATAACATACGCTACGGTAAACTTGATGCAACGGAAGAGGAAATAGTTAAGGCCTCAAAAACCGTTTGCGCAGATGAGTTTATTAACAGATTCCCTGATGCTTACAAAACCGAAGTTAAGGAGAGAGGTTCAATTCTTTCCCAGGGCCAGAAGCAACTTGTAAGTTTCGCAAGAACTTTGATTTCAGATCCTGCGATACTTGTACTTGACGAAGCAACCTCATCAATTGATGTTCAAACTGAAAAGGCATTGCAGCAAGGTCTTAATGCCATGCTTAAAGGAAGAACCTCATTCATTATTGCACATCGCTTGTCAACTATAAGAAACTGCGACAAGATTATGTATATTGATGATGGCGGAATCGCAGAGTGCGGAAATCATGATGAATTGATGGCTAAGAAGGGATTATACTATAAACTTTATACTTCTCAGCTTGAAGAATAATTATTAAGGAGTAAAGGATGGCAAAACTTTATTTTCGTTATGGAGCTATGGGCTCTTCAAAAACAGCAAATGCAATTATGGTTTGGTATAATTATTGTGAGTGCGGTCAAAAAGCACTTATTGTCAAACCCAAGCTTGATAACAGAGATGCAAAAGATGCTGTGTGGTCAAGAGCAGGCTTGAATGCAAAATGCTATTTTGTGGAAGATCTGATGGAAGGAAAGCTTGATGTATCCGATTATGACTGCATTATAGTAGATGAGGCCCAGTTTTGTACCAAAGAACAAATAGAAAAGTTTGTTGAAATTGTCGATTTTCTTGAAATTCCTGTCATATGCTATGGGTTAAGAGCGGATTTTAAGGGAGAGCTTTTTGAAGGAAGCCAGTGGTTGCTTGCCTGGGCAGACAGTATAGAGGAAATTAAGACTGTGTGCTGGTGCGGAAAGAAAGCTATTTGGAATGCAAGAATTGCCGACGGAAAAGTTGTAAAGGAAGGCGAACAGATAATGCTTGGCAAGAATGAATCTTATTGCGCTTTATGCAGAAAACATTGGTCACTCGGACAACTTGGCCCGCAATAATTTGAAGTAAAATGATTAAGGACTTTCCATAGATGTGTTTTTATCGAATATTTGGTAATATGAGCATATCAATCATGTGGGAGTCCTTTTTATTTGGGTTGACTATTATTCATGAAAATGGTATTATTATTTTTAATTTTGTCTTAACTGTTAAGTATAAGTTACGGCAGCTAAAACGATTTGAAAGATATTACCTGGTAAGGAGAACAGATATGAAGGAAAGATTGCAGGAACTTCAAAAAACGGCTGAGGAACAGATTCTTGCTTGCAAAATTGAAGCTGAACTTCAGAACGTAAAGAACAGTATTTTGGGTAAAACAGGTACTTTGACTGCATTACTTAAAGAACTTCCCCAGCTTGCTATCGAAAAGAGAGCAGAAGCAGGAAAATTGGTTAATCAGGCAAAGAACAGTTTATCCGAACTTATTGAAAAGAGACGTGAGGAACTTAAGATTAAAGAATCAGAAATATCTTCTGACTTTGATGTTACAATTCCCGGTAAATTGCCTTTTAAAGGCGGACTTCATCCTATTACACAGATGTGCTATGACTTAAATGATGCAGTCCGCTCAATGGGCTTTGAAGTATTCCAGGAGGATGATGTTACAAGTGAATTGTATGGCTTTGATAAGCTTAATTTCCCTCCTAACCATCCTGCTCGTGAATCTATGGATACTTACTGGCTTGAAGGTCATGATAAAGGCACAGCAGCCAAGAAGCTTTGTCTTCGTCCTCATTTAACAGGCGGCAGTGTTCGTTATCTTCAGACACATAAACCTCCTTACAGATTTGTATATCCCGGCCCCGTTTATCGTAATGAGACAACTGATGCCCGTCATGAACGTGCATTCTTCCAGTATGAAGCGCTGATTGTAGATAAGGATTTAACCTTCTCTGCAGGTAAGGTTATGATTAAGAGCATTCTTTCCAAGGTGTTTGGTTGTGATGTTCCGGTAAGAATGAGAGCAGGTTTCTTCCCATTTGTTGAGCCCGGTTTTGAAATTGATATGGGCTGCCTGGTTTGTGGCGGTAAAGGCTGCAGCGTTTGTAAACATGTTGGCTGGATTGAAGTTATGCCGGGTGGTACACCTCATCCTAATGTACTTAAGTCTGCCGGTCTTGATCCTGATGAATACACAGGTTTTTATGTAAATATCGGTCTTGACCGTTTGGTAATGATGAGATACGGCGTTGATGATGTAAGACTGTTCCACAGTTCAGACTTGCGCTTCCTCAAACAGTTCAACTAAGGAGAATAACAATGAAATTATCATTAAACTGGATAAAAGATTATGTAGATTTGCCTGAGAGCATGGACATGTCAAAATTCTCATATGACCTTACAATGTCAACTGTTGAGGTTGAAGGCACCGAGAACCTTGCTGACAGATTTAAGAATATGCTTCTTGGTGAAATTAAAGAAGTTTTGCCTCATCCTAATGCAGACAAATTAAGAGTTTGTCGTGTAGATTTAGGTGATGATATTTATGAAATCGTATGTGGTGGCAGTAACTTAGAGCCCGGAATGAAGGTTGCAGTTGCAGCTCCCGGTTCTTTTTGCCGTTGGCATGGTGAGGGTGAGCCTGTAGAAATTAAGAAGTCAAAGCTTCGTGGAGTTGAAAGCTATGGTATGATTTGTGCTTCAACAGAAATCGGTTTGGAAGGCTTGTTCCCTTTAAAAGATGACCATGAGATTGTAGATCTTTCTGCTTTTGATTTCCCTGCAGGAACTCCGCTTGCTACAGCTTTGGATATGGATGATATCCTTATTGAAATTGATAACAAATCAATGACTAACCGCCCTGATCTTTGGGGACACTATGGCATTGCAAGAGAGCTTGCTGCTTTGTATAACCTTCCTTTAAAGGAATATGCACCCTTTGAAACAGAGGTAGCAGGTAATTTAGAAGTTGAAATCGAAGATTCATCACGTTGTTCAAGGTATATCGGTGTATCAATGGACAATGTTTCTGTTAAGAGTTCACCTTATAAGATACAGAACAGAATATGGAAAGCCGGAATGCGTCCTATCAATGCATTGGTGGATATAACCAATTATGTAATGCTTGCGACAGGACAGCCTACACACGCATTTGATCAGGATACTATTGTTGACCATATTACAGTTCGTCGTGCTAAGGAAAATGAAACCTTAGAGCTTCTTAACGGAAAGAAACTTAATCTTATTAATGATGACCTTGTAATTGCTGATGGAAGAGGACCAATTGCTTTGGCAGGTGTAATGGGTGGATGTGAGGATTCAATCCTTCCTACAACTAACAAAGTAATTCTTGAAGTTGCAAATTTTGAAGCTACAGGAATTCGTCGTACCGCTTTGAGATATGAAAATCGTACAGAGGCATCAACTCGTTATGAAAAGGCACTTGATCCTGAAAGATGTGATCTTGCACTTTCAATTGCAATGGATTTGTTCAAGGAGCTTTATCCTGAATTAAAGGTTACAGGCTATAATGATAATTATCCTGAGAAGCTTAAGAAGGCTGAACTTGATGTAAGTGTTGACTGGCTTATCAGAAGACTTGGAAGAAGTCTTACAAATGATGAAATTGCAAGTCAGCTTGGAAGACTTGGCTTTGAAGTAAGCTTTGATGGTGACAAGATGCATGTTATTGTTCCTTCATGGCGTTCAACAGGCGATGTTTCCATAAAGGCAGACATCATGGAAGAAGTAGCAAGAATGATAGGCTATGAAAATTTCGAACCTGCTCCTATTACAACATCCTTTGATGCTGCAATTAACCAGCTTGATATTGATTTGGTAAGAAATGTTAAGGAATATCTTGCTTTACGCTGCGGTATGCAGGAAATTTTTACATATCCCTGGATGAAGGACCAGTATGCAAATGCTCTTATTGGTGATTTGAGCAATACTATGGCTCTTTCAACTCCTCCTGCTCCGGATGAAAAGTTTATTCGTTCATCTTTACTTCCAAATATTTGTGAAGCAGTTGCTAAGAACGAACGCTACTTTGATGAATTCTCTATTTTTGAAGAAGCACAGGTTATTTCAAGTGAGTCATTTATATCAAAGTATGATGAAACAGAATTCCTTCCTAAGCAGACAAGAACCATTGCAGGTGCATTTGTCGGAAATTTAAAGGATGTAAATTCTTTGTTCCGTACTGCAAAGGGTGTTATTGAGTATATGCCCAGATTTACCCATATGGAAGGCTTTACATTCGTAAAGGAGGAAAAACCTGTTTGGGCAGATGAGACAGTATGGCTCAATATTATGAGAGGTGATAAGAAGATTGGTAATCTTGCACTTCTTTCAAAGAAGACTTCAATGGCATGTGATATTAAGAAGGTTGCAGTTATTTTATTTGAACTTGATACAACTTTGTTTGTTCCTTTTACTTCGAGAACGAATAAATTCGAGCATATGCCTGAATTCCCTATTGTAGATTACGATATGTCTATTATTTTCGATTCCAATGTTTCATGGAAAGAAATCAAGGAGGTACTCGATAAGCAGGTAGCAAAGAGTCCTTTACTTCATTCTGCTGAATTTATTGACGAATATCATGGAAAACAGATTCCTGATGGAAAGAAGTCAGTGATGATTCGTTTAAGAATTGGTGCACTTGATAAGACCTTAACTTCACAGGAAATCGAAAAGGTTGCCAATAATGCATTACAGGCTCTTTGCAAGCTTTTGAATGCATCTTTGCGTGCTCAGTAATGAAAGAGGTGTAAAAATGGCTAAAGTCGGAATAGTAATGGGTAGCGACTCTGATCTTGAAATTATGTCAGGCGCTGCAGAAATGCTTGAAAAATTTGGAATTGAGTATGAGATGACTATTATTTCAGCTCACAGAATGCCTGATGTTTTCTTTGATTATGCGAAGTCTGCAAAGGAAAAGGGGTTTAAGGTGATTATTGCAGGAGCCGGCGGTGCAGCTCATTTGCCCGGTATGTGTGCGGCAATATTCCCTCTTCCGGTTATTGGTGTTCCGATTTACTCAAAAACACTTAATGGAACAGATGCTTTGTATTCAATTGTTCAGATGCCTTCAGGAATTCCGGTTGCAACAGTTGCAATCAATGGAGGAAAGAATGCCGGAATTTTAGCAGCGAAGATACTTGCAACTTCAGATGAGGCTTTGCTTGAAAAGGTTGAAGCTTATAAAGAAGAACTTAAAGCTGGCGTTATGAAGAAAAAAGAACGTATAGAAGAAGTTGGATATAAGAATTATTAATTTGTTTTGATGAAGACAGTTCCGGATAAATGCGGAGCTGTCTTGTTTTTCTAATCTTTACTTAATTTGACATTGTTAAGATTTGGTTGTATCTTATTATTGCAATTAAATTTAAGTTATTGCAATCAAATTAGTGTCAAAATTTAACGAATGGTTTGTAACCTTATGGAGTGGTAAATGGAAAACGAAAATGATTACAATTACAGAATTAATCTTTCAAGACCTGTAAGCTTGAAAAAGAAAAATGTGCCTTCTTACATAGATGCAACAGAAGAAAAGGAAAGAGAAGAGGCTTCTAAAAACTTTAATCTGGATGAGATTATGCAAAAGTATAATCAGGGTTATGACTGGAGCCAGGAAGTTTCAAACGAAGAGACATCTTTAAGAGTAAACAATGAGACTAAAAATGATGTTCAAACTAAGCCTTCAAAAGAAGAAAAGAAATCAAAACATAATTTAAAGGGATTGTTTATTATTGGTATAGGAATTATTGCCCTTTTAATGATGTTAAAAGTAATATCAAGAGTTTCTTTTGCCGGATGGTGGTGCCTTTTTATATTCCTGCCATCAGCATCTTCAATTATGAAGAAGGGTATCAATACAGGCAACATGTTCGGTGTTGAGCTTGGTACTTTGCTGTTCTTAGCAGCCAGAAATATTATTACCTGGTCAACTTTCGGAAAAATGATGGTTCCTGCAATTTTAATTAATATTGGAATTAACATTTTATTTGGCAAGAAAAAATCTCGTAAAAATGGGGACTGATTATGAATGAGAATATTATAAAAGAACTTATTGTAAAAGCTTTTGATGCAAGAAAGAATGCATATGCGCCATTTTCGAACTTTTATGTAGGAGCAGCATTGCTTTGCAAAGACGGAAGCATTTATAAAGGCTGTAATGTGGAAAATTCAGCTTATCCTGTTGGCTTATGTGCTGAAAGAAATGCTTTCCCAAGTGCTTTATGTGAAGGTAAGACAGAGTTTGAAGCAATAGCAATTGTTGGTGGAAATAAAGACGAAAAGGAATTTGATTTTTGCCCGCCTTGTGGAATGTGCAGACAGTTCATGCGAGAATTTGTTGAACCCTCAGAGTTTAAGATTATTTTAGCAAAGTCAGAAGATGATTATATTGTAAAAACTTTAGAGGATTTGCTTCCCATGAGTTTTAAGTTTTAATTTTTAATATTTTAATATCTTAATATCTTAATATTTTAATATTAAGAAGAATCATGTATTTGTGTTTGTAAAATGTAAAAAAGTAAAAAACATTGTGTTTGTCAAATGTAAAAAAATGAAAAAAACATTGTGTTGGTAAAATACGAAAAAAACGAAAAAACAGTGTTGGTAAAATGTGAAAAAACAGTTGACAATGCTTAAGGCATATGTTATGATTACCAACGGTTTCAAGCAGAGTTGCACTCTCACCTTCGACTAAAGTCAAAAGGTTTAACAATTAACTATATCGTTTGCATCAAAAGATGCGTATGTTGGGTTCGTTGTGCGAGTGCTGTCTACAGGCTTGTACAAGGAACTTTTTTTATTATTTATCGAGTAGCTTGTACGAAAGCTAAAATAACGGAGGTGTTTACCATAGGCGACAAGAAGAATGAAAAAGCGGTACCGATTAATGAGCAGATTAGACTTGCAGAAGTTCGTGTAACCGGACAGGAGAACCATCAGTTTGGTTTAATGTCATCTCAGGAAGCGTTAGAATTGGCACAGTCAATGGGGCTTGACCTTGTATTGATTGCTCCAAATGCAAAGCCACCTGTTTGCAGGATTGTAGATTACAACAAGTATAAGTACGAGCAGGTACGTCGTGAGAGGGAAAACAAAAAGAAACAAAAAGAGACCGAAACAAAATGTATTCAGCTTACACCTAACACTGATGTTAATGATATCAATGTTAAAGCTGCTCAGGCAAGAAAATTCATCGAAAAGGGTGATAGAGTAAAGCTTGTTATCAGATTCAGAGGACGTGAGAATATTCATGCAGCTATGCTTGGTGAAAAGATGATTGAAGCGTTCCTTGAAAAGGTAGAGGACATTGCTTCGCCTGAGAAGAAGCCTTCACTTGAAGGTAAGAATATGTCAGTTATTTTAAGTAAGAAAAATTAATTAACATTTTAAGGAGGACGATATTATGCCTAAGTTAAAAACAAACAAAGCAGCAGCTAAGCGCTTTTCAGTAACAGGTACCGGTGAGCTTAAGAGACAGAAAGCCGGAAAGCAGCACATCTTAACAAAGAAGACAAGAAAGACTAAGAGAGATCTTAGAAAGACTGAATTGGTTAACAGTGCAAACAAGAAGACAATGAAGAAAATTTTACCGTATCTGTAATGAGAGCGTAAGGAGGATAAATCATGGCTAGAATTAAAGGCGGACTTAACGCAAAGAAGAAACATAATAGAGTTTTAAAGCTTGCTAAGGGTTACAGAGGAGCAAGATCAAAACAGTACAGAGTAGCTAAGCAGTCTGTTATGCGTGCTTTAACCAGCGCTTACGCAGGCAGAAAGCAGAAGAAGAGACAGTTCAGACAGCTTTGGATCGCAAGAATCAATGCAGCTGCAAGAATGAATGGTCTTTCATATTCAAAGTTAATGCATGGCTTGAAGTTGGCTGATATTCAGATCAACAGAAAGATCCTTGCTGAACTCGCTGTTAGCGATCCTGCAGGTTTCGCAGCAGTAGCTAACGCTGCTAAGGCAAAGCTTCAGTAATTAGAAGTGAAATAAATCAAATTTAATTTTTGTGTTTTTTGCTTGACATTATTAATGGTCTGGTGTAAAATACTACCCGTGCCTGAAAAACGGCACGATGTGGCGAAGTAGCTCAGTTGGCCAGAGCATTCGGTTCATACCCGAAGTGTCGAGGGTTCGAATCCCCCCTTCGCTATTAAAAAAGCAGTTCTGATGAACTGCTTTTTTTGTGTGGCATATTATCATAATTTTGAGTAACTAAATACTTTTGTAGACTTAAATTGTCTGAAGTATAGTAATTTTAAATGTTTATTGATAATTGCATTAATTTAAAATGCATGTTATTCCATAAAAAGTTTTAAGCTATTTAACAAATAAATCTGTAGGACTGAAGCTGTTTACATCAAACAAGCCTGTAGTGATAAGCTTGAGTGAAGGGATTACGGCCAAACTTACGAAAGCCATAGTCATAAGTGGTGCGATAGTTCTTGGAACCCCAAGCTCGTAAATTGCTTCACGAAGAACATGATTTTTTTCAGCCAATAAGCTGGCATCGTCTTCAGACATTAATCCGGCAATTGGAAGAGGGAGTGAAGAAACGATTTTTCCATTCTTTGCTGCTGCACAACCGCCACCCATTTCAATGATTGCATTTGCAACACAGGCCATATCTGCTTCGTTACTTCCGATTACTATCAGATTATGAGAATCGTGTGAAACGGAACATGCGATAGCCCCTTCTTTTAATCCGATGCCATTGATAAATCCGATACCCTTGTGTCCTGTATTATGATGTCTTTCAAGGACGGCTATTTTGAGAATATCTCTTTCAAGATCAATACCGTTTGAAGTCTCAAAATTCATTTCTGTAATCCATTCATCTGTAAGTAGCTGACCTTTTATTGTCTTTATTACACGACATTTATTGGCTTCCTTTGATAATATAAAGTCTTTTTCTGTAAGCTTGTCAATAAAGAAGGAGTTTGTTACCTTGTTTACAAGCTGCTTTGATATTGAAGGTTTGTCATATTCCTTTAATTTCTTGTTTTCTACAACCTTTTTGCCTTCAGAATATACATCCTTTATATCTATTTCTTCTAAATTGTTTAAAACAAGTAAGTCTGCTTTATAACCTGGAGCTACAGCGCCTGTATATTTTAATCCGAAACAGTTTGCTGCCTGAATTGTTGCAACTCTTATGGCAGTGAAAACGGATTTTCCGTTTTTAACAGCAAGTCTTATGATATGGTCGATATGACCGTCACGAAGAATATCTGCAGGATGTTTATCGTCTGTAACAAGTACACACCTTCTTGAAAAAGGTTCATCGAGCAAATCAATCATGTTCAAAAGATTTTTTGCTGCAGTGCCTTCACGAACCATGAGCCACTGTCCCTTACTTATTCTTTCTTTTCCTTCTTCATAAGAAGAACATTCATGATCTGACTGAATGCCTCTTGATATATAAGCATCTAATCCATGTCCTGTAAGCAAAGGTGCATGACCGTCAACCACCTTGTTATTGTCAAAGGCATCCTTGATTTTATTGAGAATGTCTAAATCTCCACTAATGGCACCGGGATAGTTCATCATTTCTGCGAGCCCTAAAACTCTTTTTTCTTTGTAAAAGGGCTTTAAATCCTCTGCTTTAAGAACACAACCTGACTCGTCGAAAGGCGTTGCAGGGACACATGATGGTAACATGATATAAACCTTCAAAGGTAAACCTTCACTTGCTTCAATAATATATTTTATTCCGTCAGTTCCGCATACATTTGCGATTTCGTGAGGGTCAGCTACAATTGATGTAGTTCCGCAAGGCAACACTGCTTTTGAAAGCTCATAAGGCGTCATCATTGTACTCTCAATATGAATATGCCCGTCTATGAAACCGGGACAGATGTATTTGCCTTTTAAATCTTCGCAAATATCTGCATTTGTATCACTGTAATCACCTAAACCGATAATTTTATCGTCTTCGATAAGAACATCAGCATCCATTAAGCTGTCCGTAAAAACATTAACTATTTTTGCATTTTTAAGAAGTGTTTTCATTTGTTCCTCCCAAATATTATTACATATTTGATTATAGCATTTGTACTAAGTTTTTCAATTAATAATTTGTAATTAATATTATTGGAAATTTTATTTTTTTCTAAGTTCAACTTCACTATTTGTACACATATTTGTTATACTATTATGTTGTAGATAATTAATTTTTATGACATGCGACAGAACTTGACTCAGTTTAAGAAGTTAAGATAAAAAACTTTCAAAAAAAGAGATACAGAGGTTGATGATATTATGGCTATAAATGTTGATAACAGAAAAACGAAGCTTGATGACAATGCATCTTTATATACAGCAACTGTTGAAAAAACAGAAAAGGAAAAATGGGCAGAGCTTTCTTTTAAGGGAAAAATGACTTATCTTAAAGATTATTATTTGACCAAGTTTCTGGTTTGTGTGGGTATAATCGCTTTTATAGCCTGGATTGTTATTACAGTTACAGCTCCTAAAGCTGAGGTGGTTTTGTCAGTAGCATCTGTTGGTAATTTAGTTGGATTAGATGACAGTCAGAAGATAACAGATGACATGCTTGCAAGACTTGAACTTGATGATAAGACTGTTACCTGGTTATTTGATACGACCTATGGTGATTTGGACAATGATACGACAAGTGTCCAGAAAATTGCTTTGTATTATATGACAGGTGAGCTTGACGGCATAATTATCAAGTATAACCATTTTCTTCATTATGCCGGAACAGGATGGTATGGCAATTTGGAGGAAAAACTTGAAAGTGATGTTTTTGAACTTGTTAAGGATGATTTAATTTATTCTTACAAATATGATGATGACGGAAATAGAATTGAGGACTCATATGCGCCTTATGGTATTAATATTTCAAAAATAAAGCTTCTTGAAGACTATCCTTATCAGGGTGATGTATACCCGGTTTTCGGCATATGTGTTACTTCTAAAAACAATGAAGAGGTTAATGAATTTATCCGTTATCTTTATGGCGTAAAATAGAAATTTGTAATTTGCGCTTTTAAGTTGTTATTTGGGATACACAGTTGAGTTAATCTTGAAAACTGCCGATATAATTTATATAATAACTCGTCTGATGATTAACGGGTGATTTTGGCAGGAGAAAAAATTGGCAAAAAGCGATAATAATAAAAAGAAAATATCATTGGTTCAAATTGTACTTGTACTAAGCATAGTAGCTTTGGCTTTTTTGGTTGCATTGGTTTTACTTAAGAAACCGGAAGGATATGAGGATAATGATACAGTTATTCCGGGATATAAGGACGAGTATGACAATGAAGAGGACAATTTAATACAGACCATATGGGCTGAAGTAAGAAACGGACTTGGTGCTTTCAATTCGGTAGCGGATATTTATGATGTTGAAAATTCCAAAGCAGTAAAAAGTGAAATTGACAGACTTATTTCAGAAAACGAATATACAGATTCAAATCCTTTGATAATCTATAATCCTTATGGAACGGATTATCTTTCCATGTATCTTTATTTTAGAACCTCAAAGCCTTCAAAGGTTGAATATTTTATTCACCGGGTAAATGAGCAGGTGCCGGATTATTATTCAAAGCTGCCTTCAAATACTGTAACAGGATATGCAAATGTTCATGAGTACAGGCTTATCGGTTTAATCCCCAATTATACAAATGTTATAACTTTAAGAATAGAAGATATGTCAGGAGATGTTGTGACACGTCGTTTTTACTATTCTTTGCCTGATATTATTTCAAAGGATGAAGAAAAAATAAAAGGCTTAAATCCTACAAAATTTGTTGAGAATGAAGATAAGACTGTATCGGAAGTGTTAGAAAGCGAGAAGAATGTAACAGATGGCTTTTATGTTCTTTATGATTATGATGTAGTAAACAATTCCGATAAATCTTCACTTGTGAGTACGGATGCTATTTATTTTTATGATAATGGAGGGCATCTTCGCTCAAAAATACCACAAATATCCGGAAATACTGCAAGTATAGCCTTTTCAGAAGAGGGAATGATTTATAATGTGTCTGAGAGGCAGATTGTTATTACAGACCGTTTTGGACAAGTTAAGCAAAGCTATGATCTTGATATTTATTCAATGAATGGCAGCTTTCTTTATGACAGAAATCATAATAAACTGATTATTCCTGTCAGCAAGGATAAGAAGGACAGTGTTAATGACTATATAATTTCGCTTGATTTAACCAGCAAGCGTATAAGCCCGATTATTGATTTTGAAATGGTATTTCCCAATTATAAGGGTATTTGTAATCAGGCAGGTGATAAGCTTAAGTGGCTTGAAATTAACAGTATTATTTCATCTGACCCATTTGGTTCTGATTCAGTTCTACTTGCTTTTGGAGAGCCTTCTACTATTGTTAAGTTAAGTGATATTTATAAAAATCCGCAGGTTGAGTATATGATAGGCTCTGATGCAGTATGGGGTGCAACCTCTGATGCAAAGAACATGTATTATGCAGAAGGTGTTAAATCAATGCCTGTTGGTATTTCATCACTTCATTTTATGGAATATGATAAGATTCGTCCTACAAGATATTATCTTTATTTCTTCCAGAATTTTAACAGTGAGATTAAGTCAAGGCCTTTTGTTGAATGGGAAAATGCAATTGCTTCCGAAGATGCAGCTTTACTTGGAAAGGGAGCAACAGAAGGTACTGTATCATATTATTCGCGTTACCTTATTGATGAAGCAGAAAAAACCGCACGAGAGGTTGACAGGATACCTGTCGCATATTCCGGTGTGGAGGGATCTGTTCAGTGGTTTAATGGTAATTTGATTGTAGACTCAACTTGTAAGAATGTTTTTTCAGAGATGGATTCTGAATTTGGGCGCATTATAGAGTTCAATCTTGGTAAATATTCTGCGAAGAAGGTCGAAAAAATCGATTTAGAAAGTTTTCTTTATAATTAATTATGGCGAAAAGTTTATTTATAGCTGAAAAACCGAGTGTTGCGGCTGAGTTTGCAAAGACACTTGGTGAAAAATTTGATAAGAAGGATGGCTTTTCGGAGTCACCAAGTTATGTGGTTACATGGTGTGTAGGCCATTTGGTAACGATGAGTTACCCTGAGGTCTACGACGAAAAGTATAAGAAATGGCTTTTACAGGATCTTCCTTTCCTTCCTAAGGAATATAAATATGAGATAATTCCAGGTGTTGCCAAGCAGTTTAAGATTGTTAAGAATCTGCTTAACAGGAATGATGTAGGTTGTATTTATATTTGTACTGACTCAGGAAGAGAAGGAGAATATATTTACAGATTAGTTGACCAGATGGCAGCAGTACCCAAAGCCAAGTTGCGAAAAAGAGTCTGGATTGATTCACAGACAGAAGATGAAATAAAGCGTGGCATTAAGGAAGCAAAGGATTGGAGTTTTTACGACCGATTAAGTGAATCCGCATATTTACGCGCGAAGGATGATTACCTTATGGGCATTAACTTTTCCCGTTTATTATCCTTAAAGTTTGGCAGAACGGTTAATGAATTAGTTAAATCGAAAAGTTATATACCTATATCTGTTGGTCGTGTCATGACATGTGTTCAGGGCATGGTAGTCAGAAGAGAAAGAGAAATAAGAGAATTTGTTAAAACCCCGTTTTACAGAGTTGTAACGAATGTCTTTACGGAATTTGAATTCAGGGCCTGCGAGGGCTCCGATTATTTCGAAAGTCCTAAAATGTATAAGGAAAACGGCTTTAAGAAAAAAGAAGATGCCGAAAAGCTTATAGAGGATTTGAAGGCTACCTCTTTGACAGGTGATTATCCAATTGATGGGGTAATTGAATCAGTTCAGAAGAAAAAGGAAGTTAAAAATCCACCTCTGCTTTATAATCTTGCAGAGCTTCAGAATGATTGTTCGCGTATGTTCAAAATAAGTCCTGATAAGACTTTACAAATTGTTCAGGAGTTATATGAGAAAAAATTGGTTACTTATCCCAGAACCGATGCAAGAGTTTTGTCATCTGCTATTGCAAAGGAAATATATAAAAATATAGGTGGCCTGAAAAACTATTCTCAGGTATCAGAATATGCTTCTGAAATTCTTGACGGAAAAAAGTATTTAGGAATTGAGAAAACTAAGTACGTTAATGACAAGCAGATAACTGATCATTATGCAATCATTCCTACAGGTCAGGGCTTTAATAATTTTGCTTCACTTTCAAGCTTACATAAAAGTGTTTATGAATGTATTGCAAGAAGGTTTTTAAGTATTTTTTATCCTGCGGCTGTATATCAGCGACTTAATGTTGTTCTTAAAATTGGAAAAGAGAAATTTTTTGCATCAGAAAAGGTTTTAGAGGATGAAGGATATTTAAAGGTTGCAACAAAGTATAAAAAGGAAAGTCAGAGTGATAATTCAGGAAATAAGAATGATGCAAACTCTGGAAATTCTGAAAATGCAACGGATGCAGATAATACAGAGGAAGCAGAGACAGATCTTTCAAATCCTGATTCAGTAAAGAAAATGAAAGCTTTATTGGCACTAAAGAAAGGCGATAAAGTCAAGATTAATGAATTATTGATCAAAGAAGGCGAGACTTCTCCACCTAAAAGATACAATTCAGGCTCGATTATTTTAGCAATGGAAAATGCCGGACAGCTTATAGAAGATGAAGAATTAAGAGCTCAGATTAAGTCAAACGGAATCGGAACAAGTGCAACCAGAGCAGAAATTTTAAAGAAGCTTGAAAAGAATACTTATATAAGAATAAATGCCAAAACACAGGTTATTACACCTACAATGCTTGGTGAGATGATTTTTGAAGTTGTAAATGCATCTATAAGACCTCTTTTAAATCCTGAATTAACTGCAAGCTGGGAAAAAGGACTTAATTATGTTTCTGAAGGTACAATTACAGGAAATGAATATATGACTAAGCTTGAAAATTTTGTGGCTAAAAATATTGAAGCTGTTCGATATGTTAAGCCCGATAATTATTTGGCAGGAAGGTATGCATATGTGTCAAAATTTTATTGAAAATGAATGTACAATAAGTAAATTGTATGATTTGAACGAAACTATAGCCGCAGGTTATTTTGAAGGACATGTATATCCATGGGAAATGCTTTCTGAAATAGAAAAGATTATCCTTGATATTGGTTCTGTTTTGGGAAATGACTATGTTAAGGTTAAAGAAAATGTTTGGGTTCATAAAGAGGCAAAGGTAGCACCAACTGCATTTTTAGGAGATAATGTTATTGTTTGCAAGGGCGCTGAGGTGCGTCATTGTGCTTTTGTCAGAGGCAATGCGATTATTGGTGAAGGCGCAGTAGTTGGCAATTCAACGGAACTTAAGAATGTTATTCTTTTTAATAAGGTTCAGGTTCCGCATTATAATTATGTAGGGGACTCGATACTTGGTTATAAAGCCCATATGGGTGCAGGGTCTATAACGAGTAATGTTAAATCAGATAAAAAACTTGTTGCAATTAAGTATGGAGATGAATTGGTTGAGACAGGAAGGAAGAAGGTTGGCGCTTTCATTGGTGACAATGTAGAGGTTGGATGTCAAAGCGTTTTGAACCCGGGAACTGTTATCGGACGTTTCTCAAATATATACCCCTTGTCTTCTGTAAGAGGATGCGTTCCGGCTAATTCAATTTACAAATGCAAGACAGAAGTAGTCACCAAATTTGAGGAAGAGTAAGGTTTTCTTAGAATATAGCAACACTTAAGGAATGTGTGATATATTTAAGCAATAGTAAGTTGGTTTTGAAACAGTGTGTATGTGAGAATTGTCAAATATTACAGGAAATTGTTTATATTTGTGACAATTGTTTTACTGCTTATTTTCGTAAGCAGACGAAAGGAGAAATTTATGGTAAAAGTCAGATTTGAGATGGAAAATGGAGATGTAATGGTAGCTGAATTATATGAAGATGTAGCACCCAATACAGTTAAAAATTTTGTATCACTTGTTAAAAAGGGATTTTACAATGGATTAACTTTCCACAGAGTAATTCCCGGCTTCATGATTCAGGGCGGATGTCCTAATGGTACAGGAACAGGTAATCCCGGTTATTCAATTCATGGTGAGTTTATGTCAAATGGCTTTGACAATAATTTAAAGCATGACAGAGGTGTTTTATCAATGGCAAGAGCGATGCATCCTGATTCAGCAGGTTCTCAGTTCTTCATTATGCATCAGAAGGCACCTCATCTTGATGGTCAGTATGCAGCTTTTGGTGCAATTATTGAAGGCATTGAGGTAGTTGATAAGATTGCTTCAACTGACACAGACTGGAATGATAAGCCTTATGTACCTCAGGTTATGAAAAGCGTAACAGTCGAAGGTGCTGATGATATGGAAGAACCTGAAACAATTTAATATTTTTTGGAAATGAGCATTTGCAGTGTAGCAGCATTGCAAATGCTTTTATTATATGATATAAGTATAGTGTTGGTTTGTGATATAAGCAACAGTAACAAAAATATAAGCTTTGTTTAGGAGAAAGAACATGAATACATCGGTAAAGCTTTGTGATGTAGTACTTAAAAACCCTGTAATGACTGCATCAGGAACTTTTGGTTCAGGCTTGGAATTTGCAGAATATATGGATTTAAATTGTCTTGGAGCGATTGTGACCAAGGGCGTTGCAAGTGTTCCCTGGCAGGGTAATAATACTCCGAGAATTGCTGAAACTGCTTCAGGCATGTTAAATGCTGTTGGTTTGCAAAATCCCGGTGTTGATTTGTTTGTAAATCGTGATTTAAAAGAACTTACAAAATATGATACTAATGTAATTGTTAATGTTTGCGGTCATACTACTGAGGAATATTTAGAAGTAATAGAAAGACTTAATTCTGAAGATATCATAAAGATGTTTGAAATCAATATTTCCTGCCCTAATGTAAAAGAGGGCGGAGTTGCTTTTGGTACGAACCCGGTTTTGGTTGAAAAAATAACTTCAGACATAAAAAAGCTTTCAAAGAAGCCTGTTATCATGAAGCTTACTCCAAATGTTACAGATATTACAGAAATTGCCAGAGCTGCAGAAGCAGGCGGCGCGGACTGTGTTTCTTTAATAAATACTTTAACCGGAATGAAAATTGATATTGAGAGAAGAAAATGTTTACTTGCTAACAAAACAGGTGGTTTGTCAGGTCCTGCAATTAAGCCTGTTGCGGTAAGAATGGTTTATCAGGTGCGAAAAGCTGTAAATATTCCTATCATTGGTATGGGTGGAATTACTACTTCTGAGGACGCTATCGAGTTTATGATGGCAGGCGCAAATGCTGTTGCAGTCGGTACCGCTAACTTTATTACTCCTAAAGCAACGGTTGATATTATAAATGGAATCGAAGAATTTATGCAAAAACATAATATAAAAGATATTAATGAAATAGTGGGCTGTGTGGAGTGATTATGGCAAAGGAATTTAAGACTTTAGTTTATAGAAATGAAGAAATCGCAAAAGATATTTTTGATTTGAAATTAAGTGTTCCGGAAGACTTTAATTCAGTAGCCGGACAGTTCGTAATGATAGGTGTTAATGATTCCTCAAAGCTTTTAAAAAGACCTATCAGCATATGCGAATGTAAGGATGGGATTTTAAGACTGGTTTTCAGAATTGCAGGTGAAGGAACAAAGAAGCTTTCTCTTTTAAAAGCAGGTGATGAAGTTACTGTATTAGGACCTGTTGGAAATGGATATCCTTTTAAAGAAGGAGAGGATAGAAAAGTTTTATTGTTAGGTGGTGGTATTGGTATTCCACCAATTCTTGGAGCAGAGAAGGCTTTAAAGAATTCAGCTAAGGTTACTTCAATTCTTGGTTACAGAGATGAAATGGTGTTTTTAAATGCAGATTTTGAACGCGAGAGTTTTTTAACTTCAGACAGCTGTGGCGTAAGTGTGGAAGAATATGCTTCTCTTTCTGCATTAGAAAGGAAAAATGTACAGATTAAAGGTAATGCTGTTTCTGTAGCCAAAGCTTTAGAATTGGCTAACTTGCTTGATTTTTCAGAATATGATATAATATGTGCATGTGGACCGATGCCAATGCTTCGTGCTGTTAAACAATTAGCAGCTGAAAAGGGAATTAAAGCTTATATATCCCTTGAAGAAAGAATGGCTTGTGGTATTGGAGCCTGCCTTGGATGTGTTTGTAAGACTGTAAAGAAGGATGCACATACCAATGTAAATAATGCAAGAGTTTGCAAGGAGGGACCTGTTTTCCTTGCAGAGGATGTGGAGATTTGATGAAATTAGTTTCCTGGAATGTAAATGGAATAAGAGCATGTGTGAAAAAGGGCTTTGAAGATACCTTTAATGCCTTTGATGCGGATATTTTCTGTATTCAGGAATCAAAATTACAAAAAGGCCAGATTAAGCTTGATTTTCAGGGATACCATCAGTATTGGAACTATGCTAAAAGAGCAGGATACTCCGGAACGGCGGTTTTTTCAAAGGAAGAACCGATTGAAGTTTTTTATGGAATAGGCATAGAAGAACATGACAATGAAGGAAGAGTTATAACATTAGAGTTTGAGGATTTCTATTTTGTAGTGGTTTATACTCCGAATTCACAGGACGGCTTGAAAAGACTTGATTACAGATTAAGCTGGGAGGATGCTTTCAGAAATTATATTTGTAATCTTGACAGTAAGAAACCTGTAATAGTCACAGGGGATATGAATGTTGCGCATGAAGAAATAGATTTAAAGCATCCTAAGAGCAATCATTTTAATCCCGGTTTTTCAGATGAAGAAAGAGGAAAAATGACAGAACTTTTACAAAGCGGTTTTGTTGATTCTTTCAGAAAGCTTTATCCTGATAAAGAAAATGCATATTCCTGGTGGTCATACAGGTCGAATGCAAGAGAGAATAATGTTGGATGGAGAATAGATTATTTTCTGGTTTCCAAAAGATGGGAAGATAGAATAGAGGATTCAATAATACATCCTGAAGTTTTTGGGTCAGATCATTGCCCTGTAGAATTGGATTTGAGGAGAAACAGATGACAATTGGAGGATATGGAAGTTCATATTATGTAAGTCCCTATATGACAGGGGCTACTTTGGGTGCGACAAAAACTGCCCTTACTAATGGACTGAATCCTTCAAATCAGGTTAATCCTGTAGGCAGGGTAAATGGAGTTTTAGATGTAGCCAATGTTCGTACTGCAAAAGCTGTTGGTACTGAAATGAAGGCAAAGAAGGAATGCCAGACCTGTAAGGAACGAAAATATGTTGACAAATCAAATGAAGGAAATGTTTCCTTTAAATCTGCAACACATATTTCTCCTGAGTCAGCTGCAGGTGCAGTTATGCGACATGAAAATGAACATGTTGCAAATGCAGTTAAAGAAGGAAATGAGGATGGAAAGAAGCTGATATCTGCTACAGTGTCCTTGAAAATGGCTATTTGTCCGGAATGCGGCCGTTCTTATATAGCAGGTGGTGTTACCAAAACAAAGATGCAGATAGAGAATCCCCTTGCGAAGAAGGCATTTGATGCATATTTTCCTGACGAAGCTTTCAAGGGCGATAATTTTGACAGTGTCGCATAAACATATCATTATCTTTGCATCAATTATTATTAGATTTATTACCAGGTTTTGCATTAACTATTATTTGACGTATTGCCAAGGTTTTGCATCAAGGAATAATTATTGCTTTATATTAATGAAATTAATCATTAAAAACATCAATAGAGTTTTAGATTTAAAGAAGGATTTATTCCTTCTTTTTGTTTTTATGGATAGATTATGCCTGCCATTAAAGAGTTAATTTGTTGACAAAGATGCATAAAAATCATAAAATATTAAGGTTATAGGTGGTATTAAATATCATGAAAAAATGAAATTTTGCCAAGGTATCAGGTAGAAGAGGTTATTATGAAATTTACAAAAATGCAGGGAATCGGTAACGATTATGTTTATATTAACTGTTTTGAGGAAACTGTTGAAAATCCCTCAGAATTAGCAGTCAAAGTTAGTGACAGACATTTTGGCATTGGCTCAGATGGATTGATTCTGATAAAGCCAAGTGAGACCTGTGCAGCATATATGGAAATGTATAATGCGGATGGTTCACAGGCAAGTATGTGTGGTAATGGAATCAGATGTGTTGCACGTTACCTTTATGAGCATGATATGGTTGACAGCAATGAGTTTTATATTGATACTGCTGCAGGAAGAAAGAGAATTACAATCAATCTCGAGCATGGCTCAAATTTGCACAGTACTTCATCGGGAAGCAAAAATAAATATCATGTTGTAAGAAGCATTACTGTTGAGATGGGAAGTCCGGTTACTTATCCTAAAAATATACCTGTTGATTCAGACAAGAGAATCTTAGTTGAGGAACCGATTTTCGTTGATGGCAAGGAATATAAAATGACCTGCGTTTCAATGGGTAATCCTCATGCGGTTATTTTCCTTGACGATATCGAAAGCCTTGATTTGGAAAAAATCGGTCCTAAGTTTGAACATCATGAGATGTTTCCTGAAAGAACCAATACTGAGTTTATCAAGGTGTTAGGAAGAGATGAAATGGACATGAGAGTATGGGAGAGAGGCAGCGGTGAAACTTTAGCATGTGGAACAGGCGCATGTGCCGCTATGTATGCAGCCTTGCTCACTGACAGAACTGAAGCAGGTGTTACCATTCACCTTCTTGGCGGGGATTTATTTATTACATACGATAAGATAAATAACATGATTTCAATGACAGGACCAGCTGAAATCGTATTTGAGGGTGAGTTTTAACTTAAAGGAGAAAATATGCAATTTCCGGGATTTTTAAGTGAAAATGGAGTGATTGGTGTTACAGCACCTTCGTGCGGTTTAGTTGATGCGCCGCATGTTTACGGCTTTGAAAGCGCGAAGAGTATGTGGCAGAAGAAGAATATTTCAGTCAAAGAAACTCCTAATGTCAGAAAATCGATAGGTTATGTAAGCTCTTCTAAAGAAGACAGGGCAAAGGAATATATGTCCTTGATTGAGGATTCCGAAGTTGAAGCTATAGTTTGTGCTGCCGGAGGCGATTTCTTAATGGAAATGTTGCCATTACTTGATTTTGAAACAATAAAGAAAAATCCCAAATGGACAGCAGGCTATTCTGATCCGACAGGAATTGTTTTTCTTCAGACTGTTTTAGGAGATATTGCCAGCATATATGGCGGGAACTTTACAAGCTATGGTATGGATCCGCTTCCTGATTCGATTAAAGTACAGAGAAATTTTCTTTTAGGATTGCTTGGAAATAAGTTTATTCAAAAATCTTATCCTATGTTTCAGGATCATTGGAAACCACAGATTATTGGAATTGAACCCTATGAACCTGATACAGAGGTTTGCTGGAAAACAGCTTCACAACATGCAGAAACCTTTAGCGGAAGGGCAATTGGCGGATGCTTTGATGTTTTAATGGAAATAGTTGGAACTAAGATGGACAAGGTTAATGAATTTGCAAAAAAATATGCAGAGGATGGAATTTTGTGGTATCTTGAGAGCTTTTCACTTCCTAATGAGCGTATTTATTCAGGACTTTGGCAGTTAAGGGAAGCCGGTTGGTTTGAAAATGCCAAAGGTTTTATGTTTGGACGTCCTGCAATGGAAACCACTTCTTTAATTGGCATGGATTATTATGAAGCGATTAAAATGGCTTTGGGAGACTTAAATGTGCCTATAGTTTTTGATGCATGTGTCGGACACAAACCACCTTGTATTATGATGATAAATGGTGCGATGACCAAGGTCAGCTGTGCAAACGGCAAAGGAAGCGTTGAAATTGAATTAAAATAAAGGTGATTATATGGGTTATCCTGGTGGCTTCAGGGGACTTTGGTTAAAAACTCTGACAAAAAATCATATAGTATTTTTATGTGTTTATTTGGAGATTGTATTTCATCTTCTTGTTTTTGATGATTTCAATTTAATGCAGCTTTTACTTAAGCTTTGCGCATCTTTGACGTTAGGATATATTCTTTATGCAATTTGTAGCAGCTTTAATAATCTGACTAACAAAATTCTTACCTTTGTTTTTGCAGGTATAGTAAGTTTATATATTATTTCACAATATGTTTATTATAAAATCTTTCTTGGATTTTTCACCTACAGTCTTGCAGAGGGCGTTGGCGTAAAGGTACTTGAATTTTTTGATGTAGCCATCAGAGCAGTAGGCAAAAATTTCATTTCAATTTTACTGCTTGCTTTTCCTTTGATTCTAATGATTGTTTTGTCTGTTTTTTATACGGATTTTAGTCGTAAAAAGGCAGGCAGCAGCTTTGTTAATTTGTCTTTGGGAATAGTCTTTATGTTCATTTTTAATCTTGTAATGATTACAGGCGGAAGTGAAGAAATGTCTGTTTTCAAGGATTATCATGAATATAGTTCTGTTGAAAGTGCCTTTAAGAATTGCGGTATGATGGTGGGACTTAAGTGTGATTTGAAACAAAGCTTCTTTAATAATAAAAATGAGGATGAGCTTATTGTAGAAATTAACATACCTAAGCCGAAAAATACAAAAACGCCTACCCCTACTCCTACAATAACTTCAACACCTACCCCTTCACCAACTGAAATGCCAAGGCAGCAGATAGTTGATGAAAATGGTGTAGTAGTAACTGCAACCCCTACACCTACTTCAACCTCAACACCTACACCCACGCCTACTAAAGATTATAGTCCAAATGTAATGGACATCGACTTTGAGTGGCTTGCAGAAAATGAAGATAATAAGGTATTTAAGAATATTTTACAGTATTTTGCTTACAGAGAACCTACTAATCGAAATGATTATACAGGTATGTTTAATGGTTATAACCTTATTTTCATTACAGCTGAAGGCTGGTCACCGTTTGCAGTAAGAGAGGACTTAACCCCTACTCTTTACTCAATGATACATGATGGCTTTTATTTTGAAGATTATTATAACCCTATTTGGCTTACTTCAACTTCAGATGGTGAGTTTGCAGGAATATCAGGTCTGATACCATCAGGCCAACACAGTATGCGTCATACAGGCGATAATGCCATGCCGTTTGCTTTAGGAAATATGCTCAAGAATTCGGGCTACAGCACATATGCATATCATAACAATGATTATGATTACTATAAACGTAATTTTACACATCCTAATCTTGGCTATGATATTTTCAGAGCGCGCTATGGTAAGGTTATTTACGGAGTTGATACAGATACCTTCAAAGAAGATTCTGTTTATGATAAGGCAAATCCCGATGCAAAGCGCTGGGCATATCAGTCTGACCTTGAGCTTATGCAATATTCGGTTGATGAATATATTGATGAATATTTAAAGACAGGAAAGCCCTTCCATACCTATTACATGACCATGTCAGGCCATTTGCCTTACAGCTGTAGCGGTAACAAGATGGTAAAGAAGCATTGGGACATGGTAAAGGATTTGCCATTGTCAGATACTTCAAAGGCTTATTTAGCCTGCAACTATGAGCTTGAGCTTGCCATGAAATATCTTGTGGAAAGACTTGAAGAGGCTGGTATTCTTGATAAGACTTTAATAGTTCTTAATTCAGACCATTATCCTTATGGACTTAAGGAACAGGCAGAAACTGACAAGAGTATAACCGGTGGAAACGGAACATATTATATGAGCGAGCTTGCCGGTCGTGAAATTGATTCTAAATTTGAGATGTTTAAAAATCATCTTATTATCTGGTCAGGCAGCATGAAAGAACCGGTAGTTGTTTCAAAGACCTGCTCATCAATAGATATTATGCCTACGGTTTTGAATCTTTTGGGCATAACCTATGATTCAAGGGTATATCCTGGAAATGATGTTTTTTCAGATGCCAAAGAACTTGTTATTTTCAAGAATAATGTTAAAGCAAATAACTCTTTTGTATCAGCATCCTTTATTACAGAAGACTATATGTATTATGTAGAAGATGGTGAAAAGCTGATTATACCAAGAAAAGGTATAATGCCAAGTGCTGAAGAGGTAAATGCGATGGCACAGGAGATATCAAATCTTTATCGTATAACTTATAATATTATAGAGTTTGAATCAGAATCGGATTATACGAAATTTACGCGTGGTGATGATGTATTTTCAAAGATTTTGCCATATGTGATTTATGAACCATATAATACTGATAAACGAAAATTCTTTACAGATGGAGAGTGGAAATAGAATTGAACAAAGACAAAATTAAAAATTTAACAGTTGCATTATTCCTTTCTCTATCTTTTGTTTTTTGTGCCTGTACAGCAGGCGAAGTTTTGGATAAGGTATTTGAAGATGTTACAGGAGAGTCAGGTGAAGTTGACGAAAATGCAGGACCTGTTACATTTCTTACACCGACTTTGATGCCTGATGGTTCGTTATCCTACGATAAGTTTGGAAAGGTTACAGCAACTCCGACACCTGAGATAGTCAATGGTGAGCTTACTACCTGCGATAAATATGTATATGTTGTAGATATTGTAAATGTCAGAGAAAAAGCTACGACACAGTCTTTGATTTTGGGAAGTGTAAAGGCTGATGACAAGCTTCACTGTCTTGGTGAAATGGATACAGGCTGGACATTAGTTGCTTATAATCACAAATATGCTTTTATCAGAAGCTCATATCTGACAGAAAAGGAGCCTAAACAGGTTGCGACAGAGCATATTGATACAATTGAGTATATGCGAAATATCATGGAAAAGGATTTAAATGCAAAGCTTCTCAATGTTTCAAATATACTTCAGACACCTCAGCTTCCTACAGGAGGAGAGGTTACCTGTCTGGCAATTGTTTTAAATTACATGGGTTATCCCATTGATAAGAAAAAACTTGCAGCAGATTATCTGCCAATGGGTTCAGAAGGAAATGTGAGTCCTTTTAAAGCTTTTATAGGTGATCCGACAAAGAATGGAAGCTTTGGATGTTATGCCGGTGCTATTGTAGAGGCCGGTAAGAAGTACCTTGATGAACAGTTTGTTTCCAATATAAAGGTTCAGGATATATCGGGTTCTGAAATGCTTGATTTGTTGTCTTATATAGATAAAGGTGTACCGGTAATTGCCTGGTGTACTGAAAATCTTCGTCAGTCTACAAAAGGAAAGACCTGGACTATAGATAATGAAGAAGTTACCTGGAAGGGAAAAGAATGTGCTGTTGTAATTATTGGATATAATCTTTCAAATGACACTTTGCTTGTGGCAGATCCAAGTCAGGGTATAGTTGAATGGAACATTGATTTGTTTTATAAAAGATATCAGGAACAGTATTCACAGGCAGTTGTAGTTTACTGATATAAAACTGCTTTAAGATTTTGCATTATTTAACATTGAAGCAGGTAGTTTAAAGGTATCATAAAGGAAACATTGAGGTAACATAAAGGGGGACACATGAAGAGAGAAAAATACATCAATTGGGATGAGTATTTTATGGGGATTGCAGAATTGTCTGCTGAAAGAAGTAAAGACCCGAATACAGTAGTTGGCGCTTGTATAGTGAACGAAGATAACAGAATTCTTTCTGTTGGATATAATGGTATGCCTAACGGATGTGCAGATGACGATTTCCCTTGGGAAAGAGAAGGCGATGACCTTGAGACTAAGTATATGTATGTTTGCCATGCTGAATTCAATGCAATTCTTAATTACACAGGTGGCTCATTAAAAAATGCCAAGCTTTATGTTACTTTATTCCCTTGTAATGAATGTGCTAAAGCAATTATCCAGACAGGTGTGAAAGAAGTTATTTATATGTCTGACAAGTATGCGAAGATGCCATTTTCAATTGCTTCAAGGAAAATGCTTGAGGCAGCAGGCGTAAAGCTTCGTCAATATATTCCTTCAGGAAAAGAAATAGTTCTGCATGTATAAGGAGCAAAATGTTAGGCGGTCTTTTGGATGCTTATAACATGAATTTAGAGACCGGTCCTCTGACTGCTTCGGCCAGTAAAAATGGGAAGAGTAGTGAGAGGACTTTTTCTAATGCTGACTCTAAAGAGAAATCAAAGGCTTTTTTGCAGGGTGAGGATGTTTTAGAGCTTGGAAATGAAGCAGATGATTTAGGAATAACAGAGGAAAGTGATATTCGACAGGGTATTAATAATTTGCTTAAAAACCGTTATGAAGCAGAAAATGCTTTAAAAGAGCTGCCTGAATTTGTTAAGCAGGCATTAACAGGTGCCAAGCTTGAAAATAATCAGGCTGCGAGACAGATTGCTGTTTTACGATTTAATGCCGGGATGAGTATTAATAAAGAAGCATTGTTAAATGATCTTATGCTTACAAGAAGCTTTGGAAAGGAAAACATCGCAGCAATAGTTAATCTTGAAAGACTTGGGCTTGAAGTAAATCAAGTTAATATCGAAGGCTTTGATTCTGTTATGAATACACAGGGACAGCTTCTTGAACTTATAGACGGTGTTATCGATGAAATAGCTGATACAGTATTCGAAAAATATGATAAGGCCTATGATCATGTTAATGGCCAAACATATGACCAAACTAATGAAAAAGCATATGATCAAAATTGTGATCAAAATTATGACCGAGATTACGACCAGACTTATGAACAATCTTATAACAAAATTTTCGAAGGTGAGAATTGGGGTGCAAATATAGCCGCAAATGAAGTTAATGGAAAAACAATTGTAAAAGAGGTTGTTGATTTCTTAGATAAGGCCGGAATAACGTTTACACCAGAAGAAAAAGAATTATTAAATGAGAGCTTTGAAGCTGAAGCTTTAGGAAAAGGAAACATTGAAGAACATTCAGGAATAAATAATGCAGCTTTAAATGTTGAAGCAAAAAGTAAGGCAGAAGATGCTATAAAGGAAAATACAGAAGCAGAGAAAAATATAGGCGTAGATTTTGAAGCTAATATAGAGACGAGTAAAGAAACAGATGCTTTAAAAGATGTTAGTGCAGATAGTAAACAGGTTAAGGTAATTGAAGACGAAGAAGAAAATAATAAAGCTGAAAGTGGCAAAGCAGAAAATAATAAAGTAGAAAACAGTGAATATAAACAAAGTGAAATTGAAAATAGCAAAACAAGAAGTTTAAGAGTCGGAAATGGAAAAGAAAGATTAAAATATCTTCTTAAGAATAAATTGCTTTTAAAACCTGAGAATATATCATCAAAAGAAAAGACAGAGAATTACTTTAAAGAAATAAAAGAACGAACAGAGAGTGTTTTAAAAGCAATCAGAAGCTTTAAGGAAAATAGAACGGGTGAACTTTCTAAAAATACTAATAAAGTTTCGAGTAATTTAAATATTGTATCAGCCTTAAATAAGTTTATAAATTATGTTGAACTTCCTTTGAAGCTTACAGACGGGGAAGCAAAAGGAGAGCTTTATGTTTATACCCGCAAGGGAACAAGGCAGGTAGATAAAAATAATGCAAGTATCTATATCGATTTAGAGCTTCCTAAATTAAAAACTTTAGGAATAATGGTAAAAATTACTTCAGCAAAATTACTTGATGTGACTTTTATGTCTGACAGTGAAAATGGAAGGCAGCATATAAAACAAGGTATTTCCGAACTCAAGGATGAGCTTACTGAAATGGGCTATAAAGTTGTTACAGAGGTTACGACTTTGAAGGAAAAGGACAGTGATATAAAAGAATTTTTGTCTTTGGGAACTAAACAGAGTATAAAGCTTTCTGAATTTGATGTGAAAGCTTAGGAGGAGTTATGCAATATAAATTTAATAACAGAGGGTCTTTATTGGACAACAACGGCAATATAAAAGAACCCGGTTATTGCAATGCGCCGATTTCGCAATATGATAGAAAAGATATTAAAGCAAATGCCTTTCGAATAAAGGAGTGGGATACTTATCTGGTTTGCTGTGATAAGTATGCTATATCTTTAACAATTTCTGATAATTCCTATGTAGGAATTGATACGGTTTTCTTTGTTTCTTTTGAAGACGGATATCAGGTAACAAAGAACATGACTCAGTTTCTGCCTTTGGGAAGAAAACATATGCCTTCATCTTCTGAAAGCGGAAATGTTATCTCGGTTGGCTCTAAACACAGAATCGAGTTTTATCAGGATAATGGTTCAAGAAGACTTGTTGCAGAAATAATGAATTTTGATGACAAAACCTCTTTACATTGCGACCTGCTTTTAACAGAACAACCGCAAGACAGTATTGTTATGGCTACTCCAATGGGATCAAATTCAAAATTTATGTATAATCGTAAAACTGTTGGTTTTAAAGCATCGGGCTTTGTAGAAATAGGGGATATGTACCATGAATTTAAAAAGGAGGAATCCTTTGGAGTATTGGACTGGGGAAGAGGCGTTTTGCCTTTTAATTCCAATTTTTACCAGGCAAATGCATATGGTATGGCAGATGATAAGATAGTTGCTTTTAATATAGGATATGGTCTTGGCGATACTTCAAAGGCAACTGAGAATGCAGCATTTGTGAACGGCAAATTGAATAAGCTTTCTGAAGTCAGAATAAGTATCCCTAAGGGCTCAAAGGGAAGAGAATTGTATTTGGAGCCATGGACATTTTCGAGTGATGACGGTTGTTTCGAAATGGATTTTCGTCCTATTCTTAACAGAAAAAGCTATAAGCGAAAAATAATTACAAAGACAGTTAAGAATCAGGTATTTGGAAGGTATAATGGAGAAATAACATTATCAACAGGTGAAGTTTTAGAAGTCAAGAATATGCTTGGCTATGCATCAAAAGTGATTAACAGATGGTAGGGGAATTATGAAAAATTACGAACAGTTTATTAACAATCATTATATTTACAGTGTGAACAGACTTAAAGCACATGCTGATATGAAGGTATTTTCAAGCCTTGAAAATGCAGCAGCTTTAAAGAATACCAATTCCTGGTCATTAAACGGAAATTGGAAATTTTTCTATGCAAAGAATTTACAGCAGATGCCTAATGATTTTGAGGCAGAAAATTATGATGTAAGTAATTGGGATACTATTGAAGTTCCTTCCTGCATTCAGATGAAGGGCTATGGAAATCCTCAGTATACAAATATTATTTATCCTTGGGATGGGCATGAAGCAGTTTTGGAAGGTAAGGTGCCTGTAAGATTTAATCCTGTGGCTAATTATGTTACTTATTTTAGTACAGAAGAAACCTTTGGAAAGCTTGAGGAAGGTCAGTCTTTAATAATCAGATTTGATGGTGTTGAGTGTGCCTTCGTTTGTTTTTTGAACGGTGAATTTGTTGGTTATTCAGAGGACTCATTTACTCCGTCTGAGTTTGATATTACAAGGAAGGTAAAAGAGGGTGAAAACAAGCTTGCGGTTGCTGTATTTAAATATGCGACTGCTTCATGGCTTGAGGACCAGGACTTTTTCAGACTTTCAGGTATTTTCAGAGATGTTACTTTAAAAGTGGAAAATCCTACGAAAGTCTGCGATTTGTCGGTTATAGCCGGAACTGATGATGATTATAACAATGGTATATTGGAAATTACACTTGATGAAGTAATAAGTGAAAAGGACAAGGAAGGAAAAGTTGAAATTTCTTTATATAGTCCTTTTGACAAGGCTTTATCAAATCCTTTATATCTTGAGGAAATGAATTTCAAAGAAGAGTTTGAAGATGACAAGTGTGTAAGTAATTCTGTTGAAATACAGGATTTAAAGGATGTTGAAATTGATTTATCAAAGGTTAAGAAAACGAGATTTGTATTTAATGCTTTGATTGAAGAACCTGATTTTTGGAGTGCGGAGAAGCCTAATTTGTATACTCTTGTAATCAAGCTTCACAATGGAGCTATTATTAAGCAAAGAGTTGGTTTCAGACGTTTTGAATTAAGCGATGGTATTTTGAAGCTTAATGGAAAGAGAATTGTATTTTGCGGAACAGACCGACACGAGTTTGATCCTGTTGTTGGACGTGCGATAAATGAAGAGATGATTAGGAAGGACCTTTATATTATGAAGCGTCATAATATAAATGCAATTCGTACTTCTCATTATCCGAATCAGAGCGTTTTTTATGATCTCTGTGATGAACTTGGTTTTTATGTTATTGATGAAACCAATCTTGAAACCCATGGAACATGGGTAACACCTGACCGTTTTGAAAAGAATTCTTTTATCCCGGGCAACAAGGATGAATGGAGAATGGCAGTTAAGGACAGGGGTCTTTCTATGCTTGAAAGAGATAAGAATCATCCTTGTGTTCTTTTTTGGTCCTGCGGTAATGAATCATTTGGTGGTGAAATTCTGCTTGAATTGTCTGATATGTTTAGGGAACTTGATAAGACAAGGCTTGTTCATTATGAAGGTGTATTTAACGACAGAAGATTTAATGACACAAGTGATGTTGAAAGCCAGATGTATCCAAAGGTTTGGGATATTGAAGCATTTTTGGAAAAGGATAAAAGCAAGCCTTTTATTCTTTGCGAATACAGCCATTCAATGGGTAACTCGACAGGTGGAATACATAAATATGCCGAGCTTGCAGAAAGAAATCCGTCATTCCAGGGTGGATTTATCTGGGATTTTGTAGACCAGGCAGTTTACAAAAAGGATTCTTTGGGCAGAGATTTCCTGGCATATGGCGGTGATTTAGACGACAGACCCAATGATGGCCATTTCTGCGGAAACGGTATTATCTTCGCGGACAGAACTTTATCTCCTAAGATGCAGGAGGTTAAGTTTGTTTATCAGCAGTTTGATTTAGTTCCTTCACTTAACAAGCTTAAAATTGTAAATAGAAGCTTATTTACTGACATTATTGCACATAATATAAGAATTGTTTTGGCAAAGGAAGGCAAGGAGCTTCAAAGACTTGACATGAATGTTATTTGCGTGCCCGGTTCAGAGGCTATGGTAGATTTGACCTTTGTAAATGATGAAATAAGTGTATCTGATTTAGATGACTTTGATTACCAGGAAGCAAACGGCAAGGTGGTATATGCAGACTTTGGTGGCGCACGATGCTTTAATCTTCCGAAGGAAGCAGGCGAGTATACTTTGACTGCAAGCGTGTTACTTGCTGATGAATGCGCATATGCCAAAGCCGGTTATGAGATCGCATTCGGACAGACTAAGGTTATAAGAAATGAAGATGGAACTGTTTATCAGGAATATGTAAATGAAAAGGATGTCAATAGAATTGGCGAATTCTTAAAGGAAGAAAATGAAAAAGCTAAAGTATGCCTTGATAATAGAAAATTATATGCAAGCTCAAGAAAAGAAGCTTTAAGATTTGAAGATGGACAGGCTAACATTGGCGTTTATGGACGAGACTTCGAAGCAATCTTCTTTAAATGGGCAGATAAGGTGAAAAATCTTATTTCCTTCAAATATAATAACAAGGAATTTTTTATTAATTCACCTGTTCCTAATTTCTTCAGAGCTGAAACTGATAATGATCAGGGAAATCAGATGGCCTTTGAACGCGCTATGTACCTTGGCGCAAGCAAATATCAGAAGATTACAGGCTGTGACTATGCTATAAAGGATGGAAAGCTTTGTATTACCTATACCTTTTTATTGCCTACAACACCTGAATCTAATGTGTATATAAGCTATGAAATCGGAAATGATAAGGTTATTGATGTTTCAATGACTTTCGATAATGTTAATAAGCTTGTTGATATGCCTGATTTTTCAATGATGTTTAAGCTTAAAGGTGAGTTTGACAAGGTTGAATATTATGGACTTGGACCTCTTGAAAACTATTGTGACAGAAAAAAAGGTGCAAGACTTGATAAGTTTTGCTTCAATGTAAAGGATAATGTTACACGCTATCTTCGTCCTCAGGAATGTGGAAACAGAACAGGAGTAAGATATGCCAAGGTAACTGACAAGCAAGGCGATGGTATCATGTTTGTTGCAGATGACGAATTCGAGTTTTCAGCATTGCCCTATACTCCTTTTGAGCTTGATAATGCAAATCATCATTTTGAGTTACCAAATCCTGATTATACTGTAATAAGAATTTCTCTTAAACAGCTTGGAGTTGGTGGTGATGATTCCTGGGGTGCTCAAACTCATGAAGAATATCATATTGATACTAAAGAACCTCTTACACTTAAATTTTCAATGTATGTTTTGTAAAAAATGATTTTACTTGTCGCAGTTAATGCTAAATATGTTCATTCCAATCCTGCAGTTTATTACCTCAGGTCTTATTGTATTACAAAAGCAAAGGAAGAATATGGTGATGCCAGCTTAATGGAGGCAGGAATAGAAATTGCAGAATTTAACATCAACAGGATAAGAGAAGAAGTATTAAGAGAAATATATCTTAAAAAGCCGCAGATGATAGCATTTTCCTGTTACCTTTGGAACATAGCTTATGTTAAGGCATTGATTGGAGATTTACATAAAATATTGCCTGAAGTGGATATCTGGTTAGGTGGTCCTGAAGTCAGTTTTGATGCGAATGAATATCTTGAAAAATTCCCTTTCCTGAGAGGAATAATGTCAGGTGAGGGTGAAAAAAGCTTTTATCGCGTGGCAAAGCATTATCTTGTTAATAAAGAAGATGGTGCTTTAAATGTTTTGGCTAATATTCAAACAAATGCCGATGTTAATGTAAATACTGATATTAATGCAAATGTCAATATTGATGCAAATGCAAAGAATAACTTTTCTACTGACAAAGTGGAAAGCCTCCCAAGAATTTTGTATGGGGACGAAGATATGGACTTTGATGATGTGCCATTTCCTTACGATAATCTTGATAATTTTAAGAACAGAATTATTTATTATGAAACAAGCAGAGGATGCCCTTTTAAGTGTGAATACTGTCTGTCATCTGTTGACAGAAGGGTGAGACTTAGAAATATTGAACTTGTAAAAAAGGAATTAAAGATATTCCTTGATGCAAAAGTTCCTCAGGTTAAGTTTGTTGACCGTACCTTTAACTGTAATAAAGCACATACCATGCAAATTCTTGAATTTATCAAGGCAAATGATAATGGAATAACTAATTTTCATTTTGAAATGGCAGCAGAGCTTATTTCAGAGGATGAAATTGAGATTATGAATTCCTTAAGGCCAGGACAAATTCAGCTTGAAATCGGAGTTCAGACTACTAATTTAAAGACCTTGGAAGCGATAAACAGGAAGTCTGATATTGATAAGTTAAGAAAGATTGTTAAGAGGTTAAGAGAAGGCAAAAACATGCATCTGCATCTTGACTTAATAGCCGGATTGCCTTATGAAGACATTACTTCTTTCAGAAAGTCTTTTAATGATGTTTATTCAATGAAGCCTGATGACTTACAATTAGGCTTCTTAAAAATACTTAAAGGCTCTCCTATGGAAAAAAGAGTTGAAGAGTATGGCATAGTATACAGCTTTGAAACTCCTTATGAGGTTTTATCAACCAAATGGATAAGCTTTGATGATTTGATGGAATTAAAAGGCGTTGAAGAAATGCTTGAAGTTTACCATAACAGTGGGCAGTTTACATGTTCACTTGAAATAATTGAAAGACTTTTTGAGACACCCTATGATTTGTATCATGCTTTAAGCTTATAGTATGCAAAAAAGAATTATCAGGGACTTAAACTTAACAGATATGACCGTTATAAAATCTTAAGAGAATTCTTTATGGAATATGTTGAAGCTCAGGCAGTTAAAACAAGTGATGAAACAGTATGTGAGGAAATTACACTTGAAAGCTTTACTGAGAAGCTTTTAAAGGATTTATATTTGCGGGAAAATCTTAAAAGCAGGCCTGAATATGGTGAGGCCGGGCTGGTAGCTTCAAAAGAATTACGTGAATTTTTTGAAAAAGGACGATACAGCTTATATATAGATGAAAAAATGTATGAAGGTTATACCCCGATTCAGATTATGCACATGGTTCATGTAGAAAAGATACATAATGGTTATGAACTTTATGATTATAAAGTAAGAGATAAAGTAACTGAAAATGCGAGATGTGTTTATGTTTTATCACTCACTTGATTATGAAATGAAAAAACAGTTTGGGAAAAAGGTTTATCGCTTAGCTTTGGATGCCGGGTGTACCTGCCCAAACAGAGATGGAAAATGTGGCTTTGGCGGCTGCATTTTTTGTGCTGAGGATTCTTATGCTAAAAGTGTTCTTCCTGTACTTGAACAAATTGAGGCAGCAAAAGAAAAAATAAAAGCTAAAACCAAGGATAATGCCTATATTGCTTATTTTCAGTCACATACAAATACTTATGGTGATATAAACAGAATTAAAGGTATGTTTTATGAGGCAATTAATTATCCTGAAACAGTTGCATTATCAATAGGAACAAGGCCTGATTGTATCGATGACGAATGGATTTTGGTTTTGAAGGAATTAAATGATATTAAACCTGTCTGGGTAGAGCTTGGATTGCAGACAATAAATGACGAGACGGCAAAGCTTTTAAACAGGGGATATAATCTTGATGTATTTGAAAAAGCTTATAATAAACTTAAAGCTGCCGGGATAAGTGTAATTGTTCATGTTATTGCAGGGTTGCCTGGCGAAAATGATGAAGATGTAATTAAAACAGTAGAGTACCTTACTAAATTGCCATATGCTCTTGATGGCATTAAAATTCATAATTTAAATATCTTGAAAGGAACGGCTTTAGCTTCATTGTATGAAAAGGATAAAAGCATTGTAAAAGAGTATTCGATGGAGGAATATTTACTCCTTGTGGTAAAGCTTATAAAAATGCTTCCAAAGGAAACTGTTGTCCACAGAATTACAGGTGACGGGCCGAGAAATCTCCTTATTTCCCCACTTTGGATTACTGATAAGAAAAGAGTGCAAAACAGCTTTAGAAAGCTAATAAATGAGCAATAAAATTTGCAGTTTTTTCTGTTGACTTTTGATGAAAAATGTGTATAATGTGGTTTAGTTTTACTAAACTTACAATTTATTTTTGCTAAAAGAACAATAATACTAAACTTTCGACTTATTTTTGTTAAAAAATTGTATTACTAAACATTGAGTTTATTATTGCTCTTTTGGAGGGATTATGGATATAGGGGCTAAAATAAAGGAACTGAGGATTTACAAGAATCTGACACAGGAAGAACTTGCGGACAGAGCGGAACTTTCAAAGGGGTTCATTTCACAGCTTGAAAGAAACCAGACTTCTCCGAGTATTCAGACACTTATAGATATTTTACAGTGTCTTGGAACAAATCTTGAGGAGTTTTTTACAGGCACTGCTTCGGAAGAGGTTGTTTTTAAGAAATCTGACTATTTTGAAAAAATAGATTCTGAGCTTAAAAACAAAATTGAGTGGATTATCCCAAATGCGCAGAAGAACATGATGGAACCCATACTTCTGACAATTGAAACAGATGGGGAGACTTATCCTGATAACCCTCATGAAGGTGAAGAGTTTGGATATGTCATGAATGGTTCAATTGAGCTTTATGTAGGTAATAAGAAGTACAAAGTTAAAAAGGGAGAGAGCTTTTACTTCACACCAAATAAAACTCATTTTATGAAAAATTCGGGAAAGACACCTGCTCAGGTTTTGTGGGTATCTACACCACCGAGTTTTTAGAGAATATTTTTACTAATAAACCAAAAAAAAGGAAATACTTATGGAAAACAAGAAACTGATTAATTTATCACATATTTCCAAGTCATTCGACGGCGAACTGATTTTGGATGATTTGAATCTTTACATAAGAGAAAACGAATTCCTTACCATTCTTGGTCCTTCAGGCTGTGGTAAGACAACCATGCTTCGTATCATAGGCGGTTTCGAGACTCCAGATGCCGGACAGGTTATTTTTGACGGCAAGGACATTACAAAGCTTCCTCCTAATGAGAGACAGCTTAATACTGTTTTCCAGAAGTATGCATTGTTCACTCATATGACAATTGCAGATAATATTGCATTTGGTCTTAATATTAAGAAGAAAAGCAAACAGTATATTCAGGATAAAATCAAATATGCGTTGAAGCTTGTTAATCTTGATGGTTATGAAAACAGAATGCCGGATTCACTTTCAGGAGGTCAGCAGCAGAGAATCGCAATTGCAAGAGCTATTGTAAATGAACCTAAGGTGCTGTTGCTTGATGAACCTTTAGGCGCTTTGGACTTAAAGCTCAGACAGGACATGCAATATGAGCTTATTCGTTTGAAAAATGAGCTTGGTATTACTTTCGTTTATGTAACTCATGACCAGGAAGAAGCCTTAACCATGTCAGATACAATTGTTGTAATGAATAAAGGTTATATACAGCAGATTGGTACACCTGAAATGATTTATAACGAACCTCAGAATGCATTTGTTGCTGACTTTATCGGAGAAAGTAATATTATTTCCGGTACTATGGTAAGAGACAAGCTTGTTAATATTCTGGGTGCAAATTTTGAATGTGTTGACGAAGGACTTGGCATTAACAAATCTGTTGACGTAGTTATAAGACCTGAAGATGTAGACTTGCTTCCGCCTGAAAAGGGAATTATTAAGGGCAGAGTTACTTCACTTATTTTCAAGGGTGTACATTATGAAATGGAAGTAATGGCAAATGGCTTTGAATGGCTTGTTCATTCAACCGATTTGGTGCCTGTAGGACAGGAAGTTGGTATCTGGGTTGATCCCTTCAACATTCAGATTATGAATAAACCTGAATCTGATGATGAAGAGGCTGTTGGAGTAGTTGACGAGTGATATTGTAGGACTAAACATGAGAGAAAGATTTAAAAGAAAAATGCAGACAAGCGGAGTTTTTCGCCAGTTACTTGCCGGACCGTACATTGTCTGGATGGTGGCATTCATTGTTATTCCGCTTTTGCTTATAGCATATTATGGATTTACTGTTAAAACTGATGATGGGTTAAGATTTTCACTTTCCAATCTGACTTTGATTGCAAATCCTATTAATTTAAAAGCACTTGGTTTATCCTTGGAGCTTTCCCTAATTTCAACCATAATCTGTTTAATACTTGCATATCCCATTGCATTGATGTTAAGAAACAGAAATGTTGGTTCAGACAGCTTTGTCATTATGATATTTATGCTTCCCATGTGGATGAATTTCTTATTAAGAACCATAGCATGGCAGAATATTCTTGAAAAAACAGGCGTAATAAACAGCCTTTTAAGTGTTTTCGGGATTAAACCACTTAACCTTATTAATACATCTGGAGCAATTGTATTTGGTATGGTGTATAACTTTCTTCCGTTTATGATTCTTCCGATTTACAATGTTTTGGTAAAGATTGACCAGAATGTTATAAACGCAGCCAGAGACTTAGGTGCTAATGCATTTCAGACATTTATTAAGGTTATTCTTCCATTAAGTGTACCTGGTATGATAAGTGGAATAACAATGGTATTCGTACCATCACTTACCACCTTCGTTATTTCATCTATACTTGGTGGAAGCAAGATTGTTCTTATTGGTAATGTAATAGAACAGCAGTTTAAATTCTTAGGCAACTGGAATGCCGGTTCAGGTTTGTCTTTGGTACTTATGATTTTCATCCTGATTTCGATGGCTTTGGTATCCATTTATGATAAGGATGATGTTAAAGGCTTTTAATAGGAGAAGTGTTAATGAAAACACGAAGAATTCTGGAAAATATATATATTGGGCTTGTTATGGTTTTCCTTTATGCGCCTATTTTAGTATTGGTTGTATTATCCTTTAATGCATCCAAATCAAGAGCTAAATGGGGTGGTTTTACCTTAAAATGGTATGGAGAGCTGTTTCAGAACAGAGAAATTATGTCAGCTTTGTCAAATACTTTGCTGATAGCACTTTTATCTGCTTTGTTTGCAACTGTTATAGGCACACTTGCAGTAATAGCAATGAGCAGGATGAAGAAAGTTCCTAAGACAATACTGACAACTCTTTCGAATATTCCCATGCTGAATGCTGAAATCGTTACAGGCGTTTCACTTATGCTTGTATTTGTTGCGGTTAATATGAAACTTGGATTTAATGCGGTACTTATCGGACATATTACATTTAATATCCCATATGTTGTATTAAGTGTTCTTCCTAAAATGAAGCAGACAAATTCTTCAGTTTATGAGGCTGCACTTGATTTGGGCGCCACACCGGTTAAGGCATTCTGCAAGGTAGTATTACCGGATTTGATGCCTGGCATTGTATCAGGTTTTATTCTTTCCTTTACAATGTCAATGGATGACTTTGTTATCACTCACTTTACACGCGGTGCAGAAATCCATACTTTGTCAACAAAGATATATGCTGAGACAAGAAAAGGCATCAAACCTGAAATGTATGCACTGTCAACATTGCTGTTTGTATCAGTTCTGGTGCTTTTGATTATTGTTAATAAAAGAAACATGGCAGAAGCAAAGAAAAGAAAAAATTAAAAGTAAGTCGGCATATGCCGGGTTGAAATAAATAATAAGAAGAAAAAGAGGAAAAGAAATGAAAAGAAAAGGCTTATTGATTGGTTTATTTGTGTTGATGATGCTTTTCGTTACAGGCTGTGGCAAGAAGTATGCTAACGGCGAAGTTTATGTTTACAACTGGGGCGAGTACATTGACGAAGATGTTATTGAAATGTTCGAGGAAGAATATGACATCAAAGTTATTTACAATGAATTCGAAACAAATGAAGATATGTACCCTCTTGTTGAGTCAGGTGCAGTAAAATATGATGTTATTTGCCCTTCAGACTATATGGTAAGTAAGATGCTTGAAAAGGACCTTTTACAGGAAATTGACAAGTCAGCTGTTCCTAATTTGAAAAATATTGATCCTGAATATTTAAAGAGTGCAGAAACCTTTGACCCGGGTAATAAATATTGTGTTCCTTACTGCTGGGGTACAATGGGTATCCTTTATGATAAGACAAAGGTTACAGCTCCGATTGATTCATGGTCAGCTATTTTTGATCCTCAGTACAAGGGCGAAATTCTGATGATGGATAGTGTAAGAGATGCCTTCGCAGCAGCGTTGAGATATCTTGGCTATTCACTTAACTCAAAGGATGAAAAAGAACTTGAAGCAGCAAAGAAACTGTTACAGGAACAGAATCCTTTGGTTCAGGCATATGTTGTTGACCAGGTAAGAGATAAGATGATTGGTGGCGAAGCAATTCTTGGTGTAATCTACTCAGGCGAAGCTATTTATGTTAAGAGAGAGAATCCTAACCTTGAATATGTTATTCCCAAGGAAGGTTCAAATGTCTGGATTGACGGATGGGTAGTTCCTAAGAATGCACCTAATACAGAAAATGCAATGAAGTGGATTAACTTCATGTGCAGAGGAGATATAGCTTTAAAGAACTTTGAAGCTATCACATATTCTACTCCTAATACAGTTGCAAGAGAAATGATTGAAGACGAAGACATAAAGTACAGTTTGGTAGCATTCCCTACAACTGAAATGCTTAATCGTTGCGAGGCTTTTGTTTATCTTGGTGAGGCAACCGATGAAGTCTACATGAAGAAGTGGAATGAAGTAAAAATGGAAAAATAACAAATTACAGCAGGTTTAAAGGCCTGCTGTTTTGGAACTTACAAGGTTATGATTTCGTCTGATAGATGGTTTAAAACTAAAAAACAACGAGGTAATTATGGAACCTGAAATGATTATTAAAAATACGGAAAATAAGCTGACAGTTGAAGAAGAATATGCAGATTTATTTGAGACCTTTACTGAACGATTATATAAAGCACCACGAGATAAAGATACTAAAAATATGTGGATGCAGGTAAAAGAAAGCCCTTTTATCGAAGCGTTCGGAAATAAGGTAATTGCTGAAGAAACCATTGTGAAGTATAAAGAAATGGTTAAGGCATTTTCAAGCAAAGACTGGAAAGCTTTTATTTTTGTATATACAAGATTTTTTAAGCTTTGTAAGTTCAATTTTTATCTGTTTTCTGATTTGATTATTTCAGAGTGTTTTATGGAGCTTTTTGCAGAAAATTCCTCAGAAGATTTGAAGGAAATAATAAGCATGATTTCAGGGCTTAATAAAGATGCTTCAATGGATAAATTTATAAGATTCTTGAAAAAACGCGGAAGCAAGGGCGTAAATAAGTTTATTTTGAAAGGCATATGCGAAGTTTATCCTGAGATTATTTCCAATTATTCAAATATGGCAGAATTTGAAAAGCGATTATCCTTAAGCAGTGTTGAAGGCTATGAAGCAGTTTTGGAAGCAAAAATTGATACTTTAAATAATCTTGAAGAGATTGGAGAATTTCTTGAAAGAATTGAAGTTTTCAGAAAACGTTCTGAATTTGATTTATGCGAAGTTTTTCAGGTGGTTGATTCAAAGCTTAACATAAATGACCAGTCTTCAAGAGGAATAGGATATTATGTACAGTTTTGTAAACCCAAAAATGCTTTATGTCCAAATTCAATGCATCTTGCAGCGATGGCTTTACTATATGACAAAGCATTATCAGGGAAAAAAGAGGAAGGCATAAAAAGACTTATAAATCAGGGATTTCCATCAATTGAAGATGAAGCATATGCAACTAAACTTGCAGACTCGTTTATAAGCTTTATGGAAGGAACAGGTACAGAGCTTTTCAATAAATTTGTGGAGGCCTGCTCGAAGAATGCGCTTTACAGTAATGCATTGGTAAAAGCTTCCTTAAAGTATCAGGGAACAAAGCCTGATGAGGTTATAATAAAGCTGATTAATGCTGCGGCATATATGGAAATGGCAACCGCTAAAAACGGTATGGACCCTAAGGAAATGAAGCAGAAAAAGTATTACAGAGCTTTTGTCAGGAACTGTTCAGAACTTAAACCTTTTAAGAAAAAGATGGACGCAATTGCGCTTGAATTAAATCCTGCCATTAAGAGGGACTATTTTGATTTTTTTGCAAAGGATGCAAAGAGATTAAATGATAAAAATAAGCGGATTTCCATATTTGCAAAAATAGCGAAAAAATTGGATTTCTAATTGGGTATATTACTTGAAGAAGAATATGCTTTATGTTAAAATCACATAGGTTTAGATAATCTTCTATTAAGTTAATCCGGAGGAGTTATGAAGAAAAAAGTACTTTCCATTCTTGTAAAAAACAGCGCAGGTGTACTCAGCAGGGTATCAGGTCTGTTTTCAAGAAGAGGATATAATATTACAAGCCTTTCGGTAGGTGAAACAGAAAATCCGGAATATTCAAGGATGATAGTTGTGGTCTATGGCGATGACAGAATTTTGGAACAGATAGAAAAACAGCTTTATAAACTCATTGAAGTTGAATCAGTTACGGAATTACTTCCGGATTATTCGGTTTGCAGAGAACTGATGCTTGTTACAGTATCTGTTACTCCTGAAAAAAGACAGGATATTATTTCCATTGCAAGTATTTTCAGAGCAAATATTGTTGATGTTAAACCTGAATCCATGATGATTGAATTGACCGGTGATCAGACCAAAATAGAAGCATTTCTTAATCTGATGGAAGACCATGGAATTATTGAGATTTCAAGAACAGGTCTTACAGGTTTGAAGAGAGGATAATAAAAGAAAGAAGGAGTAAATATGAGCGAAGAAAAGTATGAGCAGGAAGCATCATGTTCTCATGATTGTTCTACATGTGGCTCTAATTGTTCATCAAGACAGAAAACAAGAGAGGATTTTTATGAACCCTATAATAAGGATTCAAAAATTAAGAAGGTTATTGGTATTGTAAGTGGTAAAGGTGGAGTTGGTAAATCCTTTGTAACTTCATATCTTGCTAATCTTACAAGGAAGAAAGGTTTTAATGTTGGTATACTTGATGCCGACATTACAGGACCTTCAATACCGCAGGCATTTGGTATTCATGAAAGAGCAGCAGCAAGCGAGATGGGAATTTTACCTGCACTTTCAAAGTCAGGTATTGAAGTTATGTCAGTAAACCTTCTTCTTGACAATGAGGAATCACCTGTTGTCTGGAGAGGACCTGTTATTGCAGGAGTTGTTAAGCAGTTCTGGCAGGAGGTATTCTGGGGAGATGTTGATTATCTTTTTGTTGATATGCCACCCGGAACAGGCGACGTTGCATTAACTGTTTTCCAGTCAATCAAGCTTGATGGCATTATCGTTGTCACAACACCTCAGGATTTGGTTTCAATGATAGTTGCAAAAGCCGTAAACATGGCTAAGATGATGGAAATCCCTATTTTGGGACTTGTTGAAAATTACAGTTACATTGAATGCCCTGACTGCGGCAGGAAGGTGTCAGTTTTTGGTGAAAGCAAGATAGAAGAAGTTGCAGCAAAGCATGGTATAGAAGTATTGGCTAAGCTTCCGATTGATCCCTTGGTTGCGTCATATGTTGATAGTGGCAAAATAGAAGAATATGAATGTACATATTTTGATGGTGCTTTAGCTAAGATTTTGGAGAAAGCAGCAATTACGGAATAATCACTTTTTTGCTTGAAAGATGGCAATAATCGTTGTATAATTATGAATTGGTGGCCTATGAAGGCTATCTGTATAAAAGTAAATTTTTGAAAGGAGTCCCCCAATGACTTATTCACATGAAATTGAAAAGATGTGTCCGGTAGCTCAGGGTGTACATCATGGTGCAGCCCCCATTCCGGAAGAAGCAAAATGGGTAAAATCAAAGGAAATTAAGGACATTTCCGGTCTTACACACGGTGTTGGCTGGTGTGCACCTCAGCAGGGTGCCTGCAAGCTTACTCTCAATGTTAAAGATGGTATCATTCAGGAGGCATTAGTTGAGACACTTGGCTGCTCAGGTATGACACATTCAGCTGCTATGGCATCTGAAATTCTTCCAGGATTAACAATTCTTGAAGCATTAAACACAGACCTTGTATGCGATGCTATCAACACCGCTATGAGAGAACTCTTCTTACAGATCGTTTATGGTCGTACACAGAGTGCATTCTCAGAAGATGGTCTTCCCATCGGTGCAGGTTTGGAAGACCTTGGTAAGGGACTTAGAAGCCAGGTTGGTACAATGTACGGAACATTGGCAAAGGGACCTCGTTATCTCGAGATGGCAGAAGGTTATGTAACCGGTATTGCTCTTGACGCAGATAACCAGATTATCGGATATCAGTTTGTTAACTTTGGTAAGATGACTGACTTCATCAAGAAGGGCGACGACGCTAACACAGCTTATGAAAAAGCTAAAGGTCAGTATGGTCGTGTTCAGGATGCAGTTAAGATCGTTGATCCTCGTCTTGAGTAATTGGAGGTGTAGAAATGGCTTTATTCGAATCATATGAAAGAAGAATTAACCAGATCAATGCTGTATTAAACAGCTATGGTATCGCTTCAATTGAAGAAGCTGAAAAGATTACCAAGGATGCTGGTTTAGATGTATACAACACAGTTAAGAAGATTCAGCCTATCTGCTTCGAAAATGCTTGCTGGGCTTACACAGTAGGTGCAGCTATCGCAATCAAGAAGGGTTGCAAGAAGGCAGCAGATGCAGCAGCAGCAATCGGTGAAGGCTTACAGGCTTTCTGTATTCCCGGTTCAGTAGCTGATACACGTAAGGTTGGTCTTGGACATGGTAACCTTGGTAAGATGCTTCTTGAAGAAGATACAGAATGTTTCGCATTCCTTGCTGGTCACGAATCATTCGCAGCAGCTGAAGGTGCTATCGGTATCGCTGAAAAGGCTAACAAGGTTCGTCAGAAACCGTTAAGAGTTATCCTTAATGGTCTTGGCAAGGATGCAGCTCAGATTATCTCTCGTATCAATGGCTTCACATTTGTTGAAACAGAATATGATCCTTATACAAACACAGTTAAGGAAGTATTCCGTAAGTCATATTCAGATGGTTTACGTGCAAAGGTTAACTGCTATGGTGCAAATGATGTTTGTGAAGGTGTTGCAATCATGCATAAGGAAGGCGTTGATGTTTCTATTACAGGTAACTCAACCAATCCTACACGTTTCCAGCATCCTGTAGCAGGTACATACAAGAAGGAATGTATCGAGCAGGGTAAGAAGTACTTCTCAGTAGCATCAGGTGGTGGTACAGGTCGTACACTTCATCCAGATAACATGGCTGCAGGTCCTGCTTCATATGGTATGACAGATACTATGGGACGTATGCATTCAGATGCTCAGTTCGCTGGTTCATCATCAGTTCCTGCACACGTAGAAATGATGGGTCTTATCGGTATGGGTAACAACCCTATGGTTGGTGCTACCGTATCAGTAGCTGTAAGTGTTGAATTAGCTGCTAAGGAAGGTAAGTTCTAATTTAAAGAGCATATTTAATTATTAAGGACCGGGAAGAAATTTCCGGTCTTTTTTTGTATTCCCAATACAAATAAACCACCTGCTATGCAGGTGTGTCCCCAGTC
>JAKSSA010000019.1 GCA_024403335.1 Lachnospiraceae bacterium | reverse complement strand
ATGCAAGAGGATGGCTTAACTATTATGGAATTGCGAGCATGAAGAGTAACATAGAAGAAATCAATGGATGGCTCTACCACAGAATACGTATGTGCATATGGAAACAATGGAAGTTACCGAAAACGAGAAAGAGAAATCTGCTCAAACTTGGAATACCAGAATACTATGCATGTATCACAGCCAACAGTCGCAAGGGCTATTGGTACGTATCTGGAATGGGAGCGGTGAACCGCGCCCTATCAAAAGAAAGACTGATAAACAGTGGCTTCTACGATTTAGCCACAGCCTATCAGTCTGTGCATGTCAACTATTGAAAGCGCCGTATACCGAACGGTACGTACGGTGTTGTGAGAGGACGGCGGTTAGTCACCGCCTCCTACTCGATTTAATCAGCGTAATTTTTGTTTTTTACCTCATGTCGGCAAGTTCGTAGATGAGTTTTTCTGTTTTTTCCCAACCAAGGCAGGGGTCAGTGATTGATTTTCCGTAAACTCCACCATCAGGCTTCTGACAACCGTCTTCAAGGTAGCTTTCGATCATGAGACCTTTTACAAGCTTGCGAATGTCGTCAGAATAATGTGTTGAGTGAATTACTTCTTTTGCGATACGAATTTGCTCAAGGTACTGTTTTCCTGAATTTGAATGATTTGTATCAATGATTACGGCAGGATTCTGAAGTTCTGCCTTGGCATATGCCTCACAAAGCGCTCTGATATCTTCATAGTGGTAATTTGGAATGGAACGGCCATACTTGTTTACAGAACCACGAAGGATGGCATGTGCGAGCGGATTACCCTTTGACTTTACCTCCCAACCGTTGTAAACGAAATCATGTCCGGCCTGTGCTGCAGTAATTGAGTTAATCATAACGGAAATATCACCACTTGTAGGGTTTTTCATACCAACAGGGATATCAAGACCGCTTGAGGTTAATCTGTGGAGCTGGTTTTCAACAGAGCGGGCACCAACTGCAACATAGGTCATCAAATCTGAAAGATACTGATGATTTTCAGGATAGAGCATTTCGTCGGCACATGAGAAACCGGTCTTTTTAAGGGCATCTAAGTGTAACTTTCTTATGGCAAGGAGACCTTTTAACATATCAGGTGAGCCATTGGGGTCTGGCTGATGAAGCATTCCCTTATATCCGATACCGGTAGTTCTTGGCTTGTTGGTATAGATTCTTGGAACAATTACTATTTTATCAGATACTTTATCCTGAACTTCACGAAGACGGGAAATATATTCAATAACAGCATCTTCGCGGTCTGCAGAGCAGGGACCAATGATAAGTACAAATTTATCGCTATTGCCATTAAATACTGCCTGTAATTCGGCATCGTTTGCAGCTTTCTTAGCTGCAAGTTCTTCACTTACAGGATACATTGCTTTTACATCCTGTACTGAAGGGAGTCTTTTTCTGAATTCTACGTTCATGTTAATGCCTTTCTTTTATTAGAAGTTGATATTTTTATAGGTTGATAATTAACTCAATTTCTGATTATATCACTATAAGATATGCTTTATCGCTACAAAATGTGTTTTACTGCCTGACAAATCAGTTATCGAATAATTTTCTTTTCTGTGTTGATAATTTCATTATTTCGTGGAGAGTTTCTGTGTCTTCAGTTCTTATAGCTTCTTTTAATCGATCGAATTTTTCAGAGAAAAGTTCCATCTGAAGTAAAAGTTCATCTTTATTAAGATAGAACAGTTCAGTCCACATGGTTTCATTTATTTTGGCAATTCTTGTTAAATCTCTGAAGGAGTCACCAGTGTAATCAACAAGGTTTTCTGAATCTTTGCAGACCATTAAGCTGACAGCAATGCAGTGTGTAAGCTGAGAAAGAAAACCTATCATTTCGTCATGATCTTCAGGAGAGAGCCTTTTAACTGAACGGAAACCAAGTATTCTTCCAAGCTCTTCGCAGGCTTCAATTCCTTCAGGAGTATTTTTTAAGGTGGGTGTTACTATATAATTGGCTTTGCTAAACATTTTAGAAGTGGCATTTTTTACGCCATAAACTTCTTTTCCGGCCATTGGATGAGCACCGATAAATTCAAGGTCATCTCTTAACATTGCCTGAACAGGATAAACGATAGAACGCTTAACACCTGTAACATCGGTTAAAAGTGCTCCGGGCTTTATGAAGCTTTGGTATTGTTTGAGCCAGTCAAGGAAAACATGCGGATAAAGGCAGAAGACAAGTAAATCAAACTGCTTTACATATTCTTCCGTAACTTCTGTTTGTCCTGAGGCGATAATGCCTTTGTCGAGCGCATATTCGATACTTTCAGGGCTTCTTGTTATGGCACCAACTTCATAACCAAGATTGGTAAGCCCTTCAGCATAACTGCCTCCAAGCAATCCAAGTCCGATTATCAGTACTTTTTTGTCATTTGCTAATTTCCACATGATAACTCCGCTTTAATTAAAGATTATTATTTTAAATTTAGTTTGTTATTGTTTATTTTTTGCCAGTTTATTCTCTGATTTCAAGTTCACAGCCTAAGCTTGAAAGCTTCTCGAAAAAATCCGGGAAGCTTTTGCTGACTGCTTCCGCACCATTTATCGTTCCGCCTTTTAAAGTCAGTAAAACAGCAAGGCTCATTACGATGCGGTGATCATTATGTCCTTCAAGTATTTCCAATGGTGGCTGCAATTCGGATTTTTCGATGATGACATCGTTTTCATTAACGGTAATTAAAGCTTTGAATTTCTTAAGTTCTTCGGCCATTACCAAAGCTCTGTCACTTTCTTTTATCCTTAATCTTTTTGTGTCAGTTAAAATGCCACCATCTTTTGCTGCAGCAAAAGCCATGAGTACAGGTCCTAAATCTATTGATTCAGCAATTGAAACTTCTTCTTTTCCTAAAAGTTCAAAGTCTTTTATGCATACCCTGTCGCCCTGACCACTTTCAGGATTGAGTCCTGTTACTTCAATATCATGTCCTAAAGCTTTTAAAGCAAAGAAGAAAGCTGCATTTGACCAGTCACCTTCTGCATCACAGTTAAGAGGCTTATATTTTTGGTTTCCTTTTATTTTGAAGGTGTTTTTGGGATTTTCAATAATCTCAATTCCAGACTGTCTTAATACTGCTAAGGTTAAGTCTATATAAGCACGACTTTCAACAGGAGGTAAAACAGTTATTGTACTTTCTTTGTCAAGCAAAGGAAGCGCGAACATCAAACCTGTAATGTACTGGCTTGATATATTGCCTGGTATTTCGTAAAGTCCCGGTAAAAGTTCACCTTTTACATGAATACCATCGCTTTCTTTTGAGATTTCAACTCCTTTATTTCCAAGTACCTCTTCATAAATGCCTATTCCGCGCTCAATTAAGCGGGGAGCACCTTTAAAAATGGTATTTTGGCATTTTAATAATGCAATGGGAACGAAAAAGCGAAGAGTACTTCCACTTTCGCGGCAGTTAAAAATAACAGGCTCATTTTGTGCTTTGCCAGCTGAAAGGCCATTTTTTAAAGCATTAAGGCAGTCACGAGTGGCAAGTATGTCCTGACTTTCAGCTAAATTGCCGATTTTTGATTCACCGTCTGCTAATGCTGCACAAATGAGAAGTCTGTGGAGAAAACTCTTTGACGGCGGGGCTTTTACGACACCTTTAAGTTTTGAAGGTTTAATATCTACAATCATTTTTTCTCAAGCAGGAAATCAATTGCTTCGAGATATCCTGCGAATCCTTTTCCCATTATAGTTTTTGAGGCCACTTCGCGAATATAACTTATCTGACGATAGCTTTCGCGTTTTGTGACATCGGAAATATGAACTTCAACGGTTGGTATGTTTACGGCTTTTACAGCATCAGCTATCGCAAGACTTGTATGAGTATATGCACCAGGATTGATAACTATACCGTCAAATTTTTCAAAATATGCGCTTTGAATGGCATCTACCAAATCGCCTTCATGGTTTGACTGGTAAAACTTGATTTCTACGCCTTTTTCCATTGCATGAGTACTTATCATGTTTTTTAAGTCTTCATAAGAAGAGTTTCCGTATATGCCTGGTTCTCTAATGCCAAGCATATTGAGATTTGCTCCGTTTATAACAAGTATTTTCATAATTATTCCTTTGGTTAAATAACTTTTATCGAACTTCTTATATGTTGTTTGACAATATCTAAATAACTTAGTTATTGACAATCATTAAGTATTGCATTTGCTACTTCATCAATTGTTCCATTCGCATCAATAATAACGTCTGCTGTGTTGATATAGATACGATAACGCTTTGCAAATAAGCTTTCAAGCATTTCGCGGTTTTGAAGCAATGGACGATCAGAAGTAGGAGTGAGCTTATCAATTGAGCGGTCAAGCATGTAGATTAATCCGTCACGCTTTAATGCTCGCACATTTTCTTCTCTTAATACTGCGCCACCACCGGTTGCTATTATCAGATTTGGCTTATTTGATAATTCCTTTATTACTTCGGTTTCGATATCCCTAAAGGCTTCTTCACCTTTTGTATCGAAAAATTCCTTGATAGTGCTGCCAATTTTTTCCTTAATTACATCATCTGTATCGACAAAGACCTTTCCTGTGCGCTTTGCAAGTACTTTACCTACAGTTGTTTTGCCGGCAGAGGGCATTCCGATTAAGACTATGTTTCTCATTTCAAAAAGAACATTTTTGTAAGCTTTTATTGCTACACTTTCATCAAAGCTTGTATTAAGGAATTTTTCACACCCCTTTACGGCCTGGGCTGCAAGCATTAATAAACCGCCACAGGTGGGAATATTAAGCTTTTCGGCTTCAAGAACAAGATTAGAACGTAAAGGATGATAAATTGCATCAATAACTCCTGAAAGCTTGTTAAAAAGCTTTAAATCAATAGGAGTGGAATCTACATTTGGGAACATACCACAAGGAGTGGTATTTATAATAATATCTGCGTCTGTATGTTTTGAAAGCACCTCTTCGTAGGTTAAGCTTTCGTCTTTTCCGCTTCTTGAAACCTTGTAAATGGAAGAGGCACCAAGACTTTCTGCTACACAGAAGGAGGTCTTGCAGGTGCCGCCTGTACCTAAAATGAGTACTTTTTTGCCTTTTAATTCTATACCATTTGCCTTGATTAAAGTAACCATACCATAAAAATCGGTATTGTAACCCAAAAGGCGTCCCTTATCATTAATTACTGTATTAACAGCACCAATTCTGAGTGCAGTTTCTTCGATTTCATCGAGATATGGGATTACAGTTTCCTTATAGGGAATTGTGACATTAATGGCTTTGAAATCTTTCGCTTTCATAAATGCATCAATGTCTTCGCGTGCAATTTCTTTGATTTCGAAGTTGTAATCAGCTATCGATGCATGAATCTGCTTTGAATAGCTGTGTCCTAATTTTTCTCCGATTAATCCATATTCCATAATTTTTCTCCCTTTGTAAGTACATCAGTGCCATATCTGCAACAAAGCATGTCCGCAATGATGATTGCTGTCATACTGTCAATAACCGGGCATATGCGTCTGATGATGGCAGGATCGTGTCTTCCCTTTATAACAAGCTCTTCTTCGTTACCTGTAAGGAAATTTACCGTTTGCTGAGGTTTTGATATAGAAGGAGTAGGTTTAACTGCAGTATTAAATAAAATTGGCATTCCATTTGTGATACCGCCGTTAATTCCACCATTATTGTTAGTTTTGGTGACTATTTTACCGTCACCTTTGATAAAGGAATCGTTAAATTCACTTCCTTTTAAGGAAGTACCTTCAAAACCTGCGCCAAATTCTACACCTTTTACAGCACCAATAGAGAAAATGGCATGGGATAACTGACTTTCGACACTGTCAAACCAGGGTTCCCCTACACCTGACGGAAGACCGGTAACTGCTGTCTGAATTATACCACCAACAGAATCAAGTGTATTTTTGGCTTTTTCTATTTCATCTACCATAGCCTGTCCCTTTACTTCATCAAGAACAGGGAAAGATGAGTCTTTGAGCTTTTTAATATCTTTAGAAGGATTAACAGGATTAAAAGCAAGGTCTTCTATACCACTGCATTTTAAGATATGTGTGCCTATGAATATGCCAAGCTTCTCAAGCTGTGGAAGAAGTATTCCGCCTGCAGCCACTAAAGCAGCAGTAATACGGCCTGAAAAATGACCGCCTCCACGATAATCTTCAAAGCCATGATATTTTACATGTGCGGCATAATCAGCATGGCTTGGTCTTGCAGGACCAAAATTGTAATCAGCACTTTTTTTGTCTTCATTTGGAATAATGATGCATATGGGTGTTCCGGTTGTTTTTCCCTCGAAAACACCGCTGACGATTTTGTAATTGTCAGGCTCGCAACGCTTGGTATCTGTCAAACCTGACGGGCGGCGTTTTGAAAGGTAGGCTTTAATGCACTCATCATCAATTGCAATTCCTGGTGCAACTCCGTCAAGAACACAGCCTATGGCTTCACCATGGCTTTCACCAAATATTGTTATTGTAAGACTGTTTCCAATAGTATTTTTCATATTTTTAAGGCCTTTATTTTAACTTAGTGATTTCATCTATTGTCATATCTTTAAATTCATAGCTGCCAATTTCCGGGCAATAAACTACAGATATGTTTCCTTTTTTTGCTTTTTTGTCATGCTTCATTATTTCGGACAACTCTTCCATATTATCGTTTATTAAGGTGGGAAGGTTGTATTTTTCCAAAACTTTAACAATTCTTGGTTTGACTTTTTCTGAACAAAGAAGAGTCATGCCAAGAGCAACACATTCGCCATGAAGAAGCTCACCATTATGCTTGCTTTCTATAGCATGACCTATTGTGTGGCCGAAGTTAAGTACCTTTCGTAAGCCTTTTTCGGTTGGATCTTCTTCAACTACCATTTTCTTAATGGCATTTGCTCTTATTATTATTTCCTCTAAATCTTTATCAAGGTCGTTACTTTTTTCAATGAACTCAAATAATTCTTTATCACAGGTTGCCGCCATTTTGATTGCTTCTGTAAGTCCGGCAGAAATCTGACGCTTATCAAGGGATTTGAGCAAGTCAAAGTCTTCGATTACAGCTTTTGGCTGGAAAAATGAGCCGACAACATTTTTTACTCCTTCAAAATCAACAGCGGTTTTTCCACCAATTGAGGAATCCACCATGGAAAGGACAGTAGTAGGAATGTTTACGAAATCAATTCCTCTCATGTAGCAGGAGGCGGCAAATGCACCCATGTCCCCGGCAACACCACCACCTAATGCGATAACGAGGTCTTTTCTTGTAAAGGAAGCTTTAAGCATTTCTTTCAATATAAGAAGGAAATTATCTATATTTTTGCTTTGTTCCCCTCTTTCGAAGCAGAAGATATGTGCTTCTTTACACTGTTTTGAAAGAGTTTGCGCATATTCTTCAGGTACACCGCTGTCAGTAACTATCATGACTTTTCTGTCAAGGTCAACGATTTTGGCTACTTTACTTAAAGCACCTCTTTCATGAGTGATTTCATAGTATGATTTTGTGGATGAAATATTAATCTGCATGATAATTTGTGAAGAAAACCTTTCTATTTGTATGTTCCGACTAACTTAAGATTTGCACAGATTGCATTAAGCTCTGTGAGCATATCGCGTCCGTCCGGAGTATTTATGTTGCCCTCGCCTTCGATATAGAAGAAATAATTCCACATAAGATTTTTCATCGGGCGGCTTCTTAAGTTCTTCATGTTGAAGTTGTGGGCACCGATTATGTTAAGGGTTTGTGCTAAAGCACCAGCTTCATTTTTTACTGTGAAAACGAGAATAAAGTGCTCGTTGTCGCTTTTTCCGGTACTTAACGGTCTGTTCTGCGCTCTTGAGAAGGAAGCAAATCTTGTTGTATTGCTTCTTTGTGAATTGATGCCGGCATCTAAAATGTTAAGGCCATAAATAGCAGCAGTTTCATCAGATGCGATGGCAGCAACTGTAGGATCATTTAATTCTTTTACATATTTTGCAGCCATGGCTGTGTTTGAGTAAACTTCAGTTTCAAAACCATGCTTTTTAATATAGCTGTCGCACTGTGCAAGTGCCTGCGGATGGCTGACTACCTTTTTAATTGTGGCAATTGAAGAGCCGTCAATGGCAAGAAGGTTTTGCATAATATCTACATCAAGCACCTGGTTTACATAAAGATTGCCATTATACATCAAATCCATAACATTTCCGACTTCGCCTGCATAACTGTTTTCAATTGGGAGAATGGCACAGTCCTGTTCACCTCTTTCAACAGCTTCGTAGGCTTCTTCAAAAGAGGCATATGCGGTCAGCTTTCCACTTGGGAACATTCTTTTTGCTGCGATATAAGCAAATGCACCTTCAACTCCTGAATAGCAGATGTTCATGCCGTTGTTAAGACGATTCTGATAACTTGAAGAAATGTCCATAAGATTTTTCTGGAAAGCAACATAATATTCCTCGATGGTTTTGTCAGTTATTAATGAACAGTTTCTTCTTATGAGAAATTCTTCTCTGGATTCATCTCTTATTGTGAGCCCATGTTCCTTTTTATAAGCTGCAATACCTGAAGCTACATGCATTCTTTTTTCAAAAAGTTCTATCATTTCTTTATCGATAGCACTTATTTCATCTCGTAAATTTTTTAAATCGTCCATTTTATATCTCCTGTTAATAATTGATAGCCAAGCAAAGGAATAAAATATAGTAAAAGCATAGCGTAAAAAAGGTTTCCCGTTACAAAGGGAAACCGATAAAGATTTGTATGAAATGATTTCCTTTGCAACACATTCTGATTAGCTTCTGAAGTAATAGCAGCAATAAAAAAGGCAGTACGCAAAAAATCGTACTGCTGTAAAATAAAAACCTCTGTTTTCAATGAGAGAACAGGTGATATTTCTGCTATGAAGTTTTGTTCTTAAAGTCTTCAAAACGGTTACCTCAAATAAGTATGTGTAAGTTTTATCAGATTGAATAATAAATGTCAAGCACTTTATTGCTTTAAAGCAATATATTTTACTTATTTATATGGTAAGAAAAATTTCTCAATAAGTTAAGAAAACTCAAGAAAAACTCAAGGCTGTCCGATGTTTGCTGCTTTCATGGCTCTTTTCAAGCCAGAGATAACCGGTAGGGTTAATGTGGAAGCACATATGTTTCCAATGCAGTGGGTAACATCCCAGGGAAGTCCTGCTATAATCCAGGCAATGGTTTTCTGAAAGTCAAAGCCGTAAACTAAAGCCTGGAAAGGTGCATACAAGGTTCCATAGCATAAGCCATGCAATCCGGCTACAATCATGTAAACCGGAAATGCAAGGTTAAAAGATATTTTTCCAATACTTATGGTGGGCATTTTTTTAGGCAAAAGCATTGTCACGCCCCAAAGTATCGGCCAAAGATAGAAATACGGAATCCACCATATTCCGAACCCGTAGAACAAGCCAACAAGCATTATAAAGGTGAATATGGCATAGAGAGCCTTAAATCTGAATACTACAGTATAGGCTATTATGAACATTGCCAAAAAATGCACATTTGGGATAGATTCAGTAAGCAGTTTTGAGCAAAACATTAATGCGCCCAATAAAGCTAATGTGATGGCTTCCTTTAAATTTAATTTCATTATTTTTCTACCTTCAGGGTATAGGTTGCATTTGCTTCGATGTTTGTTGCATCAACGCCGGTCATGGCATATTCGCCGTTGATATAGAATGCCCAGTAGGTCTGGTCAATATCATAATCAGCGAGAATACCATTTACCTTTTTTACATAGAGGCCGTACTGTGATTCTTCACCTTCAATTAAGCCTTCTTTTAAGAGTGCTGCGCCAACGGTCTTTTCGTCGGTCTTGAGGCTGAAGCTTGTTTCAACGCCATCCTTGTCAATTACGATAAGAGTATAGGCTGTTTTACCTTCTTCAGCTTCATTTTTGGAATTCTGATTATCAACAGAGGTTTCAACCTTTGCATTGTTATCAGTTTCCTTCTTGTCTTGGCAGGCGGTGCTTGTAAGTGTCATAGCCGTAATCAACACAAAACAAACAAGGACTGACCAAATTCTTCTAATGAATCTGTTTTCTGTCATTGTTTTTTCTCCTTATTACATATTTAATTGGAATGAAATTGATTGTTAATCGACCGGTGCTCGCAGTCCCTTGCGGAAATTTCATTATAATGGCCAGGTCTTTCGACTTACACCGGTATAATGGCCTTCTCAGTCAGGCTTTAAAAGCTTTTCCAATGGCGTTTCATCCTTTACGGCAAGGATATACATTATACTGTATTAAGCGTTGCTAAAGGTTTATGAAGAAAACCTTTTTGCTGCTTATCTGGTGCTTACGGCGGCGGGCCCGTACAGGATTTACACCTGTTTCCCTTAACCACGTGGGGGATTATAGCACATATTTCTTAAAAATAAATAGTTAAACATAAAAATAAGTAGTGAAGTGATTAAAGTTGTCGGAAATATTCATAATTTAATGAATAAAATTGTGAAAGTTGCATAAAAAAACAAAAAATAGGTGAAAAATGATATTTTTTTCAAAAATAATGTTGACAATATTCAAAAAGAGTGTATAATTATGCACATCAACAAACGAAATCAAATAGTGACAGACACACTATGAAAAATGAGTCAGAAAAGACTTGAGAGAAGAAAGAGGTATGTTTATGAAAAAGATTACAACATTATTAATGGTATTGGCCATGGTATTATCCATGTGCGCATGCGGAAGCTCATCTAAGGTTAAGGTTATTGATATCGAGCTTACAGATGAAGAGTATGCATTCGGTGTTGACAAGGATCAGCCTGAATTGCTTACAAAGACAAACGCTTTTATTGATGAGATTATGAAGAACGGTAAGTTCGAAGAAATCTGCAACAAGTATTTTGGTGACGGAACTCCCACAGCAGTAACTTCAAAACCTTTTGATGCTTCAAAGGATCAGCTCGTTGTTGCAACAAATGCTGCATTTGAACCTTTCGAATATACACAGGGTGATAAGTACTACGGAATTGATATGGAAATAGCAGCAGCTTTGGCTGAATATCTTGGCAAGGAGCTTGTTATCAGCAACATGAACTTTGATGCAGTTGTTCTTTCAGTAGGACAGCACAAGGCTGATATCGCAATGGCTGGTTTGACAGTTAATGAAGACAGAAAAGAACATGTAAACTTTACAACCTCATATTACAAGGCATCACAGAAATTGATTGTATTGGAAGACAATAAAGATTATAATGATTGTAAGACTGCAGCAGATGTTGAAGCAATTTTTGCAAAGAAGACAACTGCAAAGGTTGGTGTTCAGAGTGGTACAACAGGTCAGTTCTACTGCGAAGGTGACGAAGACTGGGGCTTTGATGGATTTAAGTTTACAACAGTTCCTTATGCAAATGGTTCTCTTGCTATCCAGGCCTTAATTAATGGCAACCTTGATATGGTAATTATTGACGCTGCACCTGCTGAATGCATTACAAAGTCAATGAATGAGGTTCAGTAATTAATGGGTAATTTTTCCGCAAAAGTGAATAAATTTAATGACATATTCGTTAATCAGAATGGGTATGTCACTGTACTTAACGGCTTAAAGAACACGCTTCTTATAGCCGTTATTGGTCTTTTAATAGGTTTCGTTATTGGTACTTTAATAGCTACTGTAAGAGTGCTTCCTAAGTACAAAAGACTTCCAAGAGTGTTAAACGGCATATGCTCTTTCTATGTAGCATTGTTCAGAGGTACACCTATTGTTGCACAGCTTTTGGTTTTCTATTATGTTCTTTTTCCGTTAATCGGAGTAAGAATGACAGGCGTACAGGTGGCTTTACTCGTATTTGGTTTAAACTCAGGCGCATATGTATCTGAAATAATGAGAAGCGGTATACAGTCAGTTGATCCCGGTCAGATGGAAGGTGGCAGATCGGTTGGTTTGTCTTTTAAGACTACCATGCTTATGATTGTAATTCCTCAGGCTATAAAAAATATTCTTCCAACACTTGGAAATGAGTTTATTTCTCTTATTAAGGAAACCTCAGTTGTAAGCTTTGTAGGTGCTTTAGACCTTTATATGGCTTTTAACTACATCGGTTCTAACAGCTATGAATTTATGGTGCCTTATCTTGTTATGGCAATCATATACATAATTCTGGTGTTACTCATTTCACTTGGAATTAAATTGATGGAAAGGAGCCTGAAGAAGAGTGATAGACGTAATTAATCTTAGGAAAAACTTTGGTGATAAAGAAGTTTTAAAGGGGGTTGACTTAAAGGTTGAAAAAGGTGACAGAGTTGTAGTTATCGGACCTTCAGGTTCCGGAAAAAGTACCTTTCTTCGCTGTCTTAACTGTATGGAGGACCCAAACGGTGGTCAGATAATATTTAACGGTGTCGATATTGCTGATATGTCAGTTGATATAAATCTGCACAGGCGTAAGATGGGAATGGTTTTCCAGCATTTCAATCTTTTTAATAATAAAACTGTAATTGATAATATCATGCTGGCACCTGTTACTGTTGCATTACAGGACAGAAAGAAGGCATTGAGGCGTAATTTTTTCCTGAAACTTTTCAAGGCTAAAGCTTTGAAGGAGGGCAAGGTCAGTTTGTCTTTAGTGGCAGATAAAAATGTAATTAAGCAGTTGGCAAGAGAAAATGCAGAAAAGCTGCTTAAAAGAATAGGACTTGAAGATAAAGCAGAGGTTTATCCTTCAACCTTGTCAGGTGGTCAGAAACAGCGAGTTGCTATTGTAAGATCTCTTGCAATGAATCCTGATGTCATCTTATTTGATGAACCGACTTCAGCACTTGATCCTGAAATGGTTGGTGAAGTACTTGATTTGATGAAGCAGCTGGCAAAAGAGGGCATGACCATGGTTATAGTAACTCATGAAATGGGATTTGCAAGAGAAGTTGCAACAAAGGTTGTTTTTATTGATGAGGGTGTAATTAAGGAAATCGCACCTCCTGAAGAATTTTTCTCGAATCCTAAAGATGCAAGACTTAAGGAATTTTTATCTAAAGTACTTTAAGAAGATATCAGTAACGGTACATATCATAAGGTACATTATAGTGTGAATAATAGTGTGAGTAATAATCAAAAGGGGCTGTGAAAAAAAGAAAAAACATTTTTTTCGCAGTCCCTTTTTTAAATTGTCATCTGAGTTCAGAAGCAAGCTTTCTTGCTAATTTATCAACATCTTCCCAGTTAAGACATCTTGTGAATTTTGCCGGATTTAGCTTTTCATTTCTGTTCCAGGGTTGATCAAATACAGCCACATGACAGTCTTTCAATTTATCGAGAAGCTCAAAGGAATAAGGCGAATCATCTATGCAAAGGTCATAATGATAGGTGAGGAATTCTTCAACACCTATATTGCTTGCAGTTCTGAAAAATTCATCACGCCCGTATTTGTCAACATGAATGAGCTTGAGTCTTGATAAATTATGCATATCAAGCCATTTTCTGGTAGCTTCATAGGCACTGTAAGGTCGGCCTGTTACAACCTCGACTTCAAATCCATCATCTACCCACTTGTTAAGAACTGCAACAGCACCTGGTATTTCACCTAAGCTTAGAAGATTATCAGGCTGCTGGCTTGTGAACATGAATTTCATATACTGTTCATCATCAAGGTCAAAGGAATTTTTTAAGTTAAAATCAGTTATGTCTTCAAGGGAACGAACCCGGTCAAACATTAATTTTCCAAGTTTTATGAAACCATCACCTGTGGCACTGATTACATCATCACAATCTACATATATTCTCATATTCTATCCTTCTTTATTCAAGTTTTAGGTTTAAACAAAAGTTTAGTTTAAGTTAGTTTAAAATTGAAATTTAAAGTCTCAAACCTGACATTCACTTAAATTACTATTATTTATTTTAACGAAAGAAATCCCAAAAGACAATATGCTCAGGTTTTTTTTCTGTTTATTTTGACAAAAGCTTTGGAATATGAGCAAGGATTAATAAATATGATTAGTTGATTTTGCTTTACTTTTTGGTATAAAACATTTATTATAAGAAACGATGTTTTTTAAAAATATTTTCAAAGGAGTTTTGATATGAACATTTCACCTTTACAGAAAGCAAGATATGAGTATCAGCCTAAATTACCTGGCATGCTCAGAAATGGTGTCGCAGAAATCTGCGTTAAGGAAGGTCAGCCTACACAGTCTGTAGCAGATCAGGAAAAGATTGCTGCTTTGTTCCCTAATACCTATGGTAAGAAGGAAATTACCTTCGAAAAGGGCAAGAATACTTCTAAAGCTAAGAAGCATGTTGTTGGTGTTATCCTTTCAGGCGGTCAGGCACCTGGCGGACATAACGTTGTTTCAGGTCTTTATGATGCATTGAAGGCTACAAACAAGGATAACGTTTTGTTAGGTTTTAAGGGCGGTCCAAGTGGTTTACTTGAAGACAGCTATGTTGAATTCACAGATGAGTTCATCAATGAGTACAGAAATACAGGTGGTTTCGATATTATCGGTTCAGGTCGTACAAAGCTTGAAACAGTTGAGCAGTTCAAGGTTGTAGAAGAAGTTGCAAAGAAGCATAACCTTACAGCTATCGTTATCATCGGTGGTGATGACTCTAACACAAATGCAGCAGTTCTTGCTGAATATATGGCAGCACAGAACACAGGTGTGCAGGTTATCGGATGCCCTAAGACTATTGACGGTGACTTAAAGAACGAAGATATCGAAGCATCATTTGGTTTTGATACAGCTACAAAGACATATTCAGAACTTATCGGTAACATTGAAAGAGATGCTAATTCAGCAAAGAAGTACTGGCATTTCATCAAGGTTATGGGTCGTTCAGCTTCTCATGTTGCTTTGGAATGCGCACTTGAAACACAGCCTAACATCTGCCTTATCGGTGAAGAAGTTGCTGAGAAGAAGATGTCTTTGGCTCAGATTACAAATTATATTGCAGATTCAGTTGAAAAGCGTGCAAATAACGGAAATAATTTCGGTGTAGCAATTATTCCTGAAGGTATTGTAGAATTTGTTCCTGAATTTGGCGCACTTATTAAAGAAATCAACGAACTTCTTGCAGGCGAGAAGACAGAGAAGTTTAATGCACTTCCTGACTGGGCTGCAAAGTATGATTTCATTAAGAATGGTCTTACCAAAGAAGCATTTGCTGTTTTCGATTTACTCCCTCAGGGTATTCAGCAGCAGCTCTTCCTTGAAAGAGATCCTCATGGTAATGTTCAGGTATCACTTATTGAGTCAGAGAAGCTTTTCTCAGAACTTGTTAAGAATGAATTGGCAAAGAGAAAGAAAGCCGGCACATATAAGGGTAAGTTTGGTGCACAGCATCACTTCTTCGGTTATGAAGGAAGATGCGCATTCCCTTCAAATTTCGATGCAGACTATTGCTATTCACTTGGCTACAACGCATTTATGCTTATCCAGTATGGTTACACAGGTTATCTTTCAAAGGTATCTAATATTTCAAAGCCCGCTGTTGAATGGGTTGCAGGTGGTATGCCTATTACAAAGATGTTCAACATGGAAAGAAGAAATGGTGAAGATAAGCCTGTTATCCGTAAGGCATTGGTTGAACTTGATGGAAAGCCTTTCAAGTTCTTTGAAGCTAACAGAGAAAAGTGGGCTGTTGAAACCTGCTTCACATTCCCTGGTGCTATCCAGTACTACGGACCTGCTGAAGTATGTGACTTGACAACAAGAACACTTGCTCTTGAGAAGGGCTGATTTTGATTTGATATTTTGCAATGTATTTACTTTTGCATATTGAAAAATCAAAATGATATTTATTTTTAAATTGTAGAAGAGGCGAAGGAGATTTCCTTCGTCTCTTTTTTTGTTTTTACTTAAAGATTAAAGAAAGATTAAATTTGTGAAGATATTGTGAATTGTTAGCACTCACTATTGACGAGTGCTAACAATAGTGTTATAATGCCCTCCGTAAACAAGAGAGAGGTACTAAAAGGTATAAATGATGAGTACAAAGAAATAAGTACAAAACATAAATGCCTAAAAGAGTACAGATTAACTCTTGAGTCTGACAAATAATTTTTATATGTACCGGAACATATTCCGGACTAAGGAGGAAATTATGTTAATGCCTAGTATTTTTGGAAAGAATTTATTTGATGAGATTTTTGATAACGTTCCTTTCTTTGATGATAAGGAAATCAAGAAGATGGAAAAGAAACTTTACGGAGAGAAGTTCGAGCGTATGATGACTACCGATATTAAGGAACATGAAAACGGTTACGAACTTGAAATGGATCTCCCCGGTTTCAACAAAGAAGACATTAAAGTTTCTTTGGAAAATGGTTATCTCACAGTCCTTGCTACAAAGACTAATGAGACTAAGGAGGATGATAAGTCACATTACATCCACAGAGAACGTTATACAGGCTCATATTCCAGAAACTTCTATGTTGGAGATGCAATCACTGAAGAAGATATCAAAGCTTCCTTTAAGGATGGCATTTTAGCTTTAGCAGTACCTAAGAAGGAAGTTAAGGAAATTGAGCAGAAGAAATTTATATCAATTGAATAATTCTCCTAATTCTGACAGACCCCACTAACCCAATGAAAAGCACAGAGGCGAAAACCTCTGTGTTTTTCGTTTATGTTGGTTGATTTTATTACTTTGTAAGAGTAAAATGATTATATGGTTTACAAATTAATACGCTCAGCAAGAAAAAGTGTTTCAATACAAATAGACAGAAACGCACAGGTTATTGTCAGAGCACCGCTTAAAATGAAAAAAAGTGATATAGATAAGCTGCTTGTTCAAAAGGAGTCTTGGATAAGCACTCATCTTGAAATGGTAAAGGAAAATATAAAAACAAACGAAAAATTTACCAAAGAAGAATTGGAAGTTTGTCGCAGGCAGGCCAAAGAGGATATATTGCCGATACTTGAAGACTATGCTTACAAGATGGGACTTGATTATAATTCGGTGACTTTTCGGTTTCAGACAACGAGATGGGGCTCATGTTCCAATCAACACAATTTAAATTTCAATTGCCTTTTGGCACTTTTGCCAAGAGAGATTCAGGAATATGTGGTTGTTCATGAATTGGCACATTTAAGAGAGATGAATCATTCTTTGAAGTTTTGGAAAAATGTGGAAAAGGTAATGCCTGATTATAAAAGCAGAAGAAAATATCTTAAAACCGAAGGTGGAAAACTGATTACAAAGCTTAAAAATACGAAGCAGATGGAATGATTAATGATGGCTGATTAAGAAGGGTAGAAAATGATTAGACGAGCAATAAAGGAAGATGCAGACAGAATACTTGAACTTTTGGTCGAGGTTTGTAATGTACATGCTAAGCTTCGAGCTGATTTGTTTGTAGCGGGTGGAACAAAATATAATAAAGAAGAACTGTATAAGATTATGGAAGATGATAATAAGCCTGTCTTTGTATGCATAAATGATAAGGGAATTTTGGCAGGTTATGCTTTTTGCGTAGTAAATGAAGTAAAAGGTGACAACTTGGTTTCGCACAAAAACCTTTATATTGATGATATATGCGTTAGCAGTGAATGTCGAAGGGAACATGTGGGCACAAAGCTTTATGAGCATGTCATTGCCTTTGCCAAGTCAATAGGATGCTATAATGTAACACTAAATGTCTGGGAGGGAAATGACGCTGCAAGGAAATTTTACGAGAATTGCGGTATGAAGGTTCAAAAAACAGTATTGGAAACGGTTATCTGACATTTGAACCTCTATTAATAATTAGTATTGGAAACTCTAATTAACTGCCGGGGTTATTTTTTGATAAGTTCAATATTTATATCGATATTTCCCTTGTATCCGGGAATTTTTCCCGTGCTGGTATACTGCCAGTAAGTAAAATTATAAGGGGTTTGCGGCTTTGTTTCGTAATCGGCATACCAGAAAGGAATGTCTTTGAGTAAAGTCATGTCCCATTTATAAGCTTCAAAGTACATATTTGAGTATATGCAGGTTTCATAGCCTGCATTTTTTATTGCATTACAAAAAGCGAGAGCAAAAGAGTTATATTGTTCGTTGGTTTTCTTTGCGGTTCTTGCTCCTGATGCTTTTACGGTTTCGCAATCTAAAACAACGGGGAGATCAAGCTCTCTGCCGTTAAGTAATGATAAGGTAAAGTCAGCTTCTTCTATGGCTTCTTCTAAACTTATGGCTTGAGAGTAAAAGTAAACACCTACATCTAAACCGGCTTCTTTGGCTTTTGCGTAGTGGTCTGAAAACATGGGGTCTTCGAGAAGCCCGCCGGTTTCGCCCCATCTTCTATTTCCGATGCGGATGAAAACGAAATCTATGCCTGATTGTTTTAAAAGATTCCAGTCTATATTTTCCTGATATTTTGAGATATCGATGCCTGTTCTTGAGGTGTAATTGTCATCTTCGTATTTAAGAAATGAGTAGTTATCTTGATTATTAGTAGAAAATTTGTCCGTATCATAATTGTGATAGGCTGCATTTTTGTCAAGAGTACAGCTAAAAACAGTTCCAGCTGCATCAACGAAGCTGAATTTACTTTCACTTGAAATATCTGAGTCGTTTTCTGCTTCGGATACGCAAGCTGTGGTCTTTTCAGGAACTAATTCTACAACGGGTTCTGGTTCTTCGGGTGTTATTTGCCTAATAAGTCCCATAATCCAGCCTGTCATTGTAGATAAGTACTTTTCGCGAAGAGCAATGAAATCCTTTATGCATTTTGCTGAAGCGTAGCCGCCATTTATGGCATTTTCTGATGAACCAAGGTTAGGGTATCTGTTAAAGAACTGTTCAAACAAAGGCTCATAGGTTTCAGAATAAGTGTCAAGAAGAGACAAAAGCTTTTCTTTATTGAAAATGTTATCTTTTCCGTTATTTATTTCTTTACAGAATTCATCACAGAAATGTCTGTTCCTCATCGCATATGCGAATATCAGTACTGCCGGATTACTTGTATTTAAGTCAAGAATGCCATAATTTTTGTAGTTGGCTTCCTTAGCAGTATTAGAATTGGCTTCCACACCACCTGAAACTCCGCCAAAATCAAGGTCAAGTAAGGCAAAGCGCCATTTGCTATCAGCGTCGGTAGTTTTCCAAAGGACCCAGTTTTTTCCAGGCCAGTCCCATTTGTTGTTAATATAAAGTTGAGCAAGATAGTAGTCTTTTACACTTTCTAAGTCTACAAGCTGCCCAAATTCCATGAGATTTTCGTTGGTACAGATTCCATTATGACTGTAAATATAATCAAGTACTTCTCTTAAGTAATAATCTTCATTTTCGACATTTTTTGGAAGATTACCGGTATCGAGCTTGTAGCCTAAGCCTGCTTTTTCTGCGTCGCCTTTATAGACTATGACTGAAGATTTTTTAACTCCAAAGTGTTCCTTGAAGTAATCATCAGAATAATCCTCTTCAAGAACATAAAGCCCGAAATATTCGCCATTTACATAAACAACACAAGGTCTTGAGGCCTGTGTTTCAACTTCTAATTCGCTGAAGGCTTCCTGCCAGTAAGTATCGTTGAATTTGGCATTGAAGGTGGTGTTGCCACCTGCTCTTAAAACAAGTCTGTCAAACTGTTTAATTATCTCATCATCTTGATTTTTCGCTTTTTCACCGAATACAGCGTAATTGAATTTTGATTTTCCATATTCACTTCGTGCATAAAGTCTTAATCCTTTTTGGATATCAGAACGGGAATAATTTCCCTGAATTCGCAAACCGCAGTTTTGAGAAAGAACTGAAGTAACAGAGTTTTCTTCAACTTCAAAAAATTCTATGTGCACTTCCCTTTCCCATTCTTTACCACGCTGATTATAGTTTGCGTCTACCTTTCTGGCATCCTCTGCTGAACTTCTTGGTGATACTTTTAATTGATTTGCCCAGGCTTCATTGAAGATGTCACCTCGCATATATATTCCTGAATGTTCATCAAATAAATCATTATAATCGCAGGTTATTGAAATGACGGCAAGAGTATTTTTACTTGATTTATTGCTGCTTTCAACACCAGGAATATGTTCGAATACGGTTCCTATTATATAGCTTGCACTAACTTCATCTATTGTTTTAGAGTTGTAAACCAATGCGCTTCTGAAAATGCTTAATTTGTCAACCAAAGAATCCTTCGGTAATTCTGCAGAGCATATAACATTTTTCTTCTTGTCAAGGTAGCTTGAAGAAGTAGCGTAAAGAGAGGGGTTAATTGCTGCAATTACATTTTTTGCATTTTTTCTGTCTGATATTTGTATTCTAAATTCTTTATTATCAGTAATCTCAATAGCAATTTTTGTGTTTGAACTTACAGGGTCAGAGCCGTCTGTGGTGTAATAAAGAGTTGCACCTTCGGGATTGCCATCAAGAGAAACAGTAAGCTCAAAATCACTTGAGTACAAACCACTTTCGTGTGAGAGCGAAATGCTTGAAATGATATTTTTTTCAGGTAATGAAGTTGCTTCCTGAGCTGTTTCTTGAGCTGTTTCCTGAGCTGTTTCCTGAATTGCTTCCTGAGAGACTGATGTATTGTTTTGGTCTGAGGTAACAGCGTCTTCATTAACTGATTGCAATTTGGAACTTGTTTCATCATTTGAGGTTGGTAATTCTATTTTTTTCTTTTTTTATTTCTTGATGTTGGTTTTTCTATACTGTTTTTATTATTTGCAGATGTTTGCTTTTCGGCACTGCATCCTGTAAAAAATAGAATAAATGTAAAGCAGATAAAATAATATGCGATTCTTTTCATAATAACTCCCTTAAGTTTATGTGATTAGAATAGCAGATATTTTTGTTCCCTACAATGTATTTTGATTTCAGATAATGTTGTGTATTTTCGATAATATATGTTTTTTAGAATTACGATAATACATGTTTTTTTAAAATTACTAATTTAATGGCATTATACAAGTAACTGACTTAATGGCATTATACAAGCAACTAACTAAATGACATTATACAAGTAGGTTGACATATTGAATTCTATGGAATAGTATTGTGTTGAAAAATTATTTTAATTATTGTGTTGAAAAATATATTGATATAAGATGAGGATGAAAATTTATGAAAAAGCATATTGAAGGAGAGAAGCATTCTATTGCTGAGCTTATGGAGATTATAGAAGAATTAAGAGACCCCAAAACGGGCTGTGCCTGGGATGCAGAGCAGACACTTCAAAGCTACAAAAAGTGTCTTTATGATGAGGCAGGAGAGGTATTTGAAGCTGTTGATAAGGACGATGCGGATAATCTTTGCGAAGAACTTGGGGATGTGTTAATGATATTACTTTCCTTTGCGCAATTATCTAAAGAAAAGGGCAGATTTGATTTCAATGATGTTATTGATGGAGTTACAGATAAGCTGATTCGCCGTCATCCGCATGTTTTTGGTGATTATAAAAGGCCTGAGACAGCTGAGGAATCACTTGAATTATGGAAAATGGTGAAGAAACAGGAAAAAGAGAGAAAAGAGAAGAAAAATCAGGAGAAAAAGAAATGACACAGACTTTATTTGAATTTTTAGATGATCTTGCATCTTCAAAGCCTGCACCAGGAGGTGGTGGAGCAGCAGCCTTACTTGGTGGAATAGCATCTGCACTTGAAAATATGGTTGCTAATTTAACAACAGGCAAGAAAAAATATGCTGAATATCAGGAAGAAATAGAATCAATTCTTGACATATTACCAAAGAAAAGACTTGAAATTCTTTCTTATATAAAAAAAGATGAAGAGGCATTTCTTCCCTTGTCAGCTGCTTATAGTATTCCTAAAGAGGATCCGGGCAGGGATGCTGTAATGGAAAAAGCACTTAAAGATGCCTGTATGGCACCGCTTGGTATAGTAAAAGAAGTATATGGTGTTGTGCCTTATCTTGAAAGACTTGAAATAATTGGTTCAAAGCTTGCAATTAGTGATGTTGCCTGTGCTGCAGCTGCTTGTAAAGCTTCATTAGAAGCAGCTTTAGTAAATGTTTATATCAATACCAAGTTAATGAAGGACAGGGAAGCTTTGGAGAAATTTAATAACGAAGCAGAAGAACTTGTTTTTGATGGCGTTAAGCGTTGCGAAGCGGTATATGACAGAATTCAAAGGAACCTTAAAAAGCATGAAGAGGATGATTCAAAGTTATTGCTTGGCAAGGCAGTTGCTGATAGTATAATTGCTTCACTCAATGAAATTATAGATAATGAGTTATCAGGTTCAAAAGAAAATATAGATAATGACTTATCAGGCGTAAAAGAAAACAAAGACAGTTTGAACTGTGAAAATTTAAAGAATAAACTTCCTAAACTTGCCATCGTAAGATGTGGTGCAAAAGAAGATGACCTTTCTTACGAGAGAGGCGTTAAAAAAAGGATGGAAGGCTTTAAGTCGGAGCTTTTGATAAAAGAACTTCCTGAAGATATTGAAGAAAAACTGTTTTTAAAAGAAGTTAAGGCATTAAATGATGATGCAGATATTGATGGCATTTTGATTTTCAGACCATTACCTAAGCAGATTGATGAGGAAAAAGTTGGAGAAGTACTTTCACCTCAAAAAGATCTTGATTGTATGACTGAACGCGCATATGGCCGCCTCTTAATGGGAAAAGAAGGCTTTTATCCATGCACTGCTTTAGCTGTAATGAAAATGCTTGAGCACTACAAGATTGATTTGAAAGGAAAGAATGTAACAATTGTAGGCAGAAGCCTGGTAATTGGAAAGCCTTTGGCTTTACTTATGACCTCGAAAAATGCAACTGTTACACTTTGCCATACAAAGACAAAGGATATAAAAGAAAAATGCAGAAAAGCTGATATTATCGTTGCTGCATGCGGTGTGGCTAAAATGATAGATGAATCTTATGTTTCTGAAAACCAGATAATAATTGACGTAGGAATTAATGTGCTTGACGGAAAGCTCTGCGGGGATGTGGATTTTGACAAAGTGGCTTTATATGCCAAGTATATCACTCCTGTTCCAAGAGGTGTCGGCAGTGTTACCACTTCGGTTTTATCAGAGTCCTTAGTAAAAGCATGGATAAATAATAAGAAACAAATAAATAAGTAGTTACAAACAGGGCGTGTGATTTAACATACCCTGTTTTTATTAGTATGGGCAGCTTGTTTTATTAGAATAGATTTCATTGTTTTGTTAAAATGGACTGTATTAAGGTATTTATCAAATAATTATTAAAATATTTATCAGAACATTAGTGGAAATAACAAAACCACCTTGACAATACATGTATAATTGTATACAATAGTGCAATCACTAAGATAAATACAATTTTATTAAAGAAGGTGGCAGGATGAAGATTAGTTTTTCTACACTCGGTTGTCCGGATTTTTCCTGGACAGACATTTATGTAATGGCAAAGGATTTCGGTTTTGATGGTATTGAAATTCGCGGTCTTGGCAATGATATTTTTGCATATAATGCAGGTCCTTTTAAGGAAAAAAATATCGCCGAAACAAAAAAGAATTTGGAAAAACTAGGTCTTGAAATCCCCTGCTTTTCAAGTGGTACCTGCCTTAGAGACAAGGGAAATGATGAAAAGGTAATTGAAGAAGTAATAGAGTATTGTGTACTTGCAGAAAAGCTTGGCACAAAGTATATTCGTGTTCTTGGTGATTTGGTTGCAGCTCCTACTGTAGAAGTAGATGATGAACAGGTGAAGAGCATTTTGAAGAAGTTAGCACCTATTGCAGAAAGACATGATGTTGTACTCCTTGTTGAAACAAATGGCGCATATGCGGATACAAAAAGACTTGCCAAGCTCCTTAAGGAAATTGACAGTGAATATGTACAGGCTCTTTGGGATATTCACCATCCTTTAAGATTTTTTAATGAATCTCCCAAGGAAACAATTGAAAATCTTGGCTCACTTATTAAATATGTGCATGTAAAAGACTCCGTTATGAACAACGGAAATGTTGAATATAAGCTCATGGGCGAGGGTGATTTGCCTTTGAAGGAGGCCTTCAATGCACTCAGAGAGATGGGATATGACGGCTTCATTACTTTGGAATGGGTTAAGAGATGGGCTGAAAATCGTTGTGATGCAAGTATTGTTTTCCCTCATTTTGCTCATTACATGAGAGATTATATGCAGAAGCCTAATAATACCAATCTTATTAGCAATAATAAGAAAACAGGATATTATGTATGGCCTAAAGAGCATCTTATTGATGAAACCTTCCCTGATGTTCTTGACCGCATGTGCAAGGAATTTCCTGATCAGTACGCTTTCAGATATACAGAACTTGATTACACAAGAACTTATCCTGAATTTAGAGCAGAAGTTCAGAAGTTTGCAAAGGGCTTGATGGCGATGGGAGTTAAGAGAGGCGATCATGTGGCAATATGGGCAACAAATGTTCCTGCATGGTATCTGACCTTCTGGGCTTCTGTATCCATGGGTGCTGTATTGGTTACTGTTAATACCGCATACAAGATTTATGAAATTGAATATTTGCTTCGTCAGTCTGATACCCATACTTTGGTAATGGTGGATTCTTATAAGGATTGTAATTATGTTGATATCATAAATGAATTGTGCCCTGAACTTAAGACTTCCAAGAAGGGTGATTTACACTCAGCCAAGCTTCCGTTCTTAAAAAATGTCGTAACAGTTGAAAGCACTCAGGAAGGCTGCTTTACAATGGATGAAGTATTTGAGATGGGAAAGAGTGTTTCTGATACAGAGCTTCAGTCACGAAGAGCACAGATTCGTAAGGATGATGTATGCAACATGCAGTATACTTCAGGTACAACAGGCTTCCCGAAAGGCGTTATGCTTACACACTACAATGTTGTAAACAATGGTAAGGCCATTGGTGACTGCATGGACTTGTCAACAGCAGACAGAATGATGATTCAGGTGCCCATGTTCCATTGCTTCGGTATGGTACTTGCAATGACCGCATCAATGACTCATGGTACTACAATGTCACCTATTCCGGCATTTTCACCGAGAAAAGGTCTTGCTTGCATCAATAAGGAGAAAATTACCTGCTTCCATGGTGTTCCTACAATGTTTATTGCGATGCTTGGTCATGAAGATTTTGCAAAGACGGACTTTTCATACATGAGAACAGGCATCATGGCAGGAAGTCCATGCCCTATAAAGGTAATGGAAGAAGTTATTGAGAAGATGCATATGAGTGAAATCTGTATCACATATGGTCAGACAGAGGCATCTCCTGCATGTACGATGTCTAAGACTACTGACAGTATTGAATGTCGTGTAAATACAGTCGGCAGCAAGATTTTCGGAGTTGAGTGTAAGATAGTTGATCCTGAAACCGGTGAGGATTTGCCTGATAATGTTGATGGTGAATTTGTAGCAAGAGGTTACAATATAATGAAGGGCTATTACAAGATGGAGGCTGCGACCAAAGCTGCTATCGATGAAAACGGCTGGCTTCATACAGGTGATTTGGCGAGACGTTTGCCTGACGGAAATTATAAGATTACAGGCCGTATTAAGGATATGATTATAAGAGGCGGCGAAAACATTTATCCTAAGGAAATTGAAGACTTCATTTATACACATGAAAAGGTTAAAGACGTACAGGTAATCGGAGTACCCGATAAACAGTATGGCGAAGAAATAATGGCTTGCGTAATTTTGAAAGAAGGTGTACAATCAAGCGCTGATGAGATTAAGGAATTTGTTATGGCTAATATGGCTAAACACAAGGTTCCAAGATATGTTACCTTTGTTGATGCATTCCCGATGAATGCAGCAGGCAAGATTTTGAAGTATAAAATGCGAGAGCAGGCTGTTGAGCAGCTTAACTTGCAGGCAGATAATGCAATTGTAACTGCATAATCTGAATTAAACACAATTTTTGTAAAAAGGCACATGCGTTTTTTGGCGCATGTGCTTATTGTCTGTTTTTGAAAAGACGAAAAATAACACATTATGCTATAGAAAGAGGATAAAATGTACAAACTTATTGCACAGGATGGTCTTGCAAAGCGTGGTGAATTTGATACTGTTCATGGCAAAATTCAGACTCCGGTTTTCATGAATGTCGGCACATGCGCTGCAATTAAAGGTGCTGTTTCGACTACTGACTTGCGCGAAATCGGTACTCAGGTTGAGCTTTCAAATACTTACCATTTGCATGTAAGACCTGGTGACACAACGATAAAGAAGCTTGGCGGAATTCACAAATTTATGAATTGGGATAAGCCTGTTTTGACAGACTCAGGTGGATTCCAGGTATTTTCACTTGCGGGCTTGAGAAAGATAAAAGAAGAGGGAGTTACCTTCCAGTCACATATTGATGGTCATAAAATCTTCATGGGACCTGAAGAGAGTATGCAGATACAGTCTAATATTGCAAGCACCATAGCTATGGCCTTTGACGAGTGCATACCAAACCCTTCTCCTCGTGAATATGTCGTAAATTCTGTTGCAAGAACCACAAGATGGCTTAAGAGATGCCAGAAGGAGATGAACAGGCTGAATTCGCTTGAAGATACAATAAACAAAAATCAGCTGCTTTTTGGTATCAATCAGGGCGGTACTTTTGCAGATATAAGAATTGATCATGCAAAAGAAATCTCAGAGCTTGATTTGCCAGGCTATGCCGTTGGAGGTTTAGCAGTAGGTGAACCGACAGAGGTTATGTATGATATACTTGACAGAGTAGTACCTTATCTTCCTTTGGAAAAACCGACATATCTTATGGGCGTTGGTACTCCTCAGAACATTTTGGAGGGCGTTGACAGAGGAATTGACTTCTTTGACTGTGTATATCCTGCAAGAAACGGACGTCATGGTCATGCTTATACAAACAAAGGCAAACTGATTTTGCTCAATGCAAAGTACGAATTTGATGACAGACCTTTGGAAGAGGGATGTCAGTGTCCTGCCTGCAGGAATTATTCAAGAGCTTATATAAGGCATTTGTTCAAGGCAAAAGAAATGCTTGGCATGAGACTTTTGGTTTTGCACAATCTGTACTTTTATAATCATCTTATGGAAGATATCAGAGGTGCAATCGAAAGGCATGAATATAAGGAATTCAAGGCGCGTAAGCTTTACGAAATGCGGGAAGAAACAAATTGAAAAGATGTTTTCTTTTAATTTCCGCATATGCGATTTTACTTGAAATAGTTGTATGATTATATTAGAATATTTAGTTAGTTCTTTGGGACAATAATTTGAAAGGTTGAATAGAGATGAAGAATTTAGTTTTATTGGAAGCAGGAACAGATTACGGCGCACAGTCTACCATTATCTGGCTCATTATGCTTGTTGTTATGTTTGTCATGATGTACTTTCTTATGATAAGACCTCAGAAGAAGCAGCAGAAGAAGCTTCAGGAGCTCGTTGCATCAATTGAAGTTGGTGACAGTATCCTTACAACTTCAGGTTTTTACGGTGTTGTAATCGATATCGTAAATGATGATGTTATTATTGTTGAATTTGGTAACAACAAAAATTGCCGTATCCCTATGAAGAAAACTGCAGTTATTGAAGTTGAAAAGAAGAAAACAGCTTAATTTTAATAAACAGGAGTGAGTTATGGCTATTTTTACAGGTGCCGGTGTTGCTATTGTTACACCGTTTAAAAAGGACGGAAGCGTAGATTTTGATAAATTTGGCGAGTTGATTGACTACCAGATTGAAAATAAAACTGATGCTATTATAGTTGCAGGAACAACAGGCGAAGCTTCTACACTTTCACATGAGGAGCATATTGAAGTTGTTAAGTATTGTGTTCAGAAGGTAAATAAGCGCGTGCCTGTAGTTGCAGGTACAGGTTCTAACAGTACTGAAACCGCTATTTATTTGTCAACTGAAGCATATAAAGCCGGAGCAGATGGCTTGCTTTTGGTATCTCCTTACTACAATAAGGCTACACAGAAGGGCTTGAAGGTACATTTTGGTGAAGTTGCAAAGAAGGTGGACTTACCTATCATTCTTTACAATATCCCAGGTCGTACAGGTGTAAAGATTATGCCTCAGACAATTGCTGAACTTGTAAATGAATATGATAATATTATAGCTACAAAGGATGCCTGCAGTGATCTTTCACATACTTTAAGTACAGTAGCAGCCTGTGATGGTAAGATTGATATTTATTCAGGAAATGATGATCAGATTACAGCAATGATGAGTCTTGGTGCAAAAGGTGTTATTTCAGTTCTTTCAATGGTTGCACCTGCTGATACTCATGAAATATGCGCAAGCTATCTTCGTGGGGATGTTAAGAAAAGTCTTGAACTTCAGGTTAAGTACCACGATTTAATTAAGGCTTTGTTCTGTGAAGTAAATCCTATTCCTGTTAAGGCAGCATTGAATCTTATGGGCTTTGAAGTTGGTGGTTTGAGACTTCCTTTGACAGACCTTGAAAGTGATCATGTTGAGCTTATGAGAAAAGAACTTGCAAAGGTTGGTATTATTTAATGGTTGAAATTCTGATGTGCGGCTGTAGTGGCAAGATGGGTCGAATGATTGCTGATATTGTTGAAAAGGACAGTGAAGCAAAGATTACTGCCGGAATTGATAAATATGTTGCAAAGGATTTGTTATTCCCTGTTTACAGCGATATCGCTTCTTTTACAGAAGCATTTAAGAAGGGGGAAGTTAAGGCTGATGTAATTGTTGACTTTTCAAATCCTTCATTAACTGATGAACTTATTAATTGTTCAGTTGAATGCAATCTGCCGTTGGTATTCTGTACCACAGGTGCAACCTCACAGCAGATTGAACATTTAAAGGATGCTTCTTCAAAGGTTGCAGTTATGCGCTCCGCAAACATGTCTTTAGGCGTAAACTTAATTGAAAGACTGGTTAAGGAAGCTGCAGAGATTCTTTGTGTAAATGGGTTTGATCCTGAAATAGTTGAAAAACACCACAAGCTTAAAGTTGATGCCCCTTCTGGTACAGCATTAGAGCTTGCGAAGTCCGTAAATGAAGGACTTTCAGAGCCTTATGAGTATGTATTTGACAGAAGCAGCAGAAGAGAACAAAGACTTGTAAAGGAAATTGGTATTTCAGCAGTCAGAGGCGGTTCAATTGTTGGAGAACATGAAGTGATTTTTGCAGGACTTGATGAGGTTATAGAAATTAAGCATACAGCATACTCAAAAGCGGTTTTTGCAAAAGGCGCAATTGCAGCAGCAAAGTTTTTAAAGGATAAAAAGCCTGGTTTTTATTCCATGAAGGATGTTTTGTTTTAAACCATCTCATTAATTTTTGCTTTTCTTTCTAATACTTTGTTTAACTAAGTGGCAAATTGAGAGATAAGTGGCAAATTAGGAGATGAGTGACAAATTAGGAGAATTAAGTTTTAAAGTATTGATATTTATGAATAATAAAAATGGCAGTTCGTAAGAACCGCCATTTTGCTTTTTTGTAATTTTGTATTTGGAATTATTGATTTTGGTAATTGTTGATTTTTGTAATTATTATTTCTAGTAATTGTTATTTACGGTTTTTATTATTTCTTGTTTTTCTTATCCTGATCCCAAGCAAGATATTCGATGTAGCTGATTGCCTTTTTTACATTTTCAGGTTCAAGCTTTCTGTACAATTCATAGAAATCAACTACTTCTTTGTCGAGCACTTCGCCACCTACAGGCAGGAAGGCATCTGATAATCCAAGAAGGTAATCACATGAAATGTTGAAATAATTAGCAAGTACAAGGAGATTTTCTATACTTGGCTCGTTTCTCTTTGATTCATAATTTGAGATTGCTGTTGGCTTTAATCCGAGGATTTTTGCCAAATCACCCTGAGTTAAGTTGTGCTTAATTCTTAATTGTTTAATTCTCTGACTGAAATCCATAATGTTCTCTTTCTAAATGTTTTCTTTCTAAATGTTTGACGTATTGAATTGAAATTTTATTTTATTCGTTTAAAAATACATGTGTTTACACATGCTTTACAAAAATAAGATATTACATATTTGGTTGTTTGTCAAACACAAAATGTGGAGTTTTGACGAAATGACTGATTTTTGAAGTCTTTTTGTGAAGTTTTATCAAACACTTGACCAACCGAAGCTGTTTTGTGTTGTAATCTGAGTCATGATTTGACTTAAAAGAAAACTGTTTTTGACAATAATATGACACATAAAGCCGATATAATTTTCTTGGGTGCAATGTTATTTCCAATTTGGAGGGAAAGAAAATGCAAATTAAAAACTTAAGAAAAATTATTGTTTCCCTCAGCTTCGCGTTGGTGCTTTTGTGTGTAGGCGTTTTCGGAAAGGGAAATACCGCACATGCAGAAGAACGTTTATTACCGAAGTTAAATGTCAACAGCCAGGAGCTTGTTAAAGGTGAACAATTTCAGTTGAGAGTATATAATACAACAGCAAAGCAGAAGATTGTATATAAGTCTTCTAATGATGCAATTGTAAGTATAAAGGATACAGGAATGATGACCGCTGTTTCTATCGGTACAGCCACAGTTAAGGTTGAAGTCAAGGAAGGATGGAAAACAGTTAATGTTTTAACCTGTAAAGTTACTGTTGGTCCTCCGGCACTTTTCGTTATATTAATTGATAGTAAGCTTACAATGTCTTTAGACGTTTATAATACTTATTTTCTTGATAGAATCGTATTGCCGATGACATCAACAGAGAAGGTTACATTTTTCTCTGAACATCCCGAAATTGTTTCGGTTAGTCCGACAGGATGGCTGACAGCTCACGAAGTTGGTGACGCTACTGTTTATGCGTTTATCAAGAATGGCAATTACTCATCATGTAAGGTCACAGTTGTTGATCATCTTGATGAAGAAGAACCTATTGATTTTGCTACTTTCGTCAGCAATCTGACTAAGAATGAATAATCAGTTCTGAGGAAACGGTGATTCTGAAAATTGGATAAACAAAACTAACGACCATATACAAGATAACTTGAATGGTCGTTTTGTATATTCTGATGCAAAGCTTATTATATAAATGATAACTATTTGCATTGAAATATGGCATGATTTAGCGATTTAATATTAGCATTGTGGTATTATATAGCGATTTATGATATTGTCGCAAATAGCAGTAAATAATAGTAAATAATAGTAAATAATAGTAAGGAGTAATGTCTTTAAGGCAGTTAAAACTATGTTTGAAATAAATCTTACAAAAGAAAATTCTAAAATTATGGGCCGCCATGTAATAAAAGATGGAACTTTATATTTAAGCTTTTCAGCAGCCTATGTTGAATTTGTTACAGCTTCTTCCAAAGTATATGCATCAATCAGGACAGATTTGTCAGGTCACCCGACAGATGAAGGTAATATTGGTATCTTTATTAATGGTGAATATGTTAAGAGAATTGCTTTGGATGAGCCAAATAAAGAATATTTAATTTACGAGTCAGATAAAAATGAAAAGGTGACCATAAGAATAATGCGACTTTCTGAGACTAAATTCGGAAAGGTTGCAATTGATAAAATCATATGCGATAAGGAAATTGCTCTTACAGAATATAGGGAAAGACGTATAGAGTTTATTGGTAACTCAATAACCTGCGGCTATGGTGTTGAAGCGGAGAATGAGCTTTGCCATTTCACTACAGCAACCGAGAATCCTATTTATGCATTTGCCTATCTCACAGCCGAAAAGCTTGATGCAGATTTGAATTTAATTTCCTGGAGCGGAAATGGAATTCTTACCCATTATATCCCTGAAGACATAAATGAAAAGGATGATTCATATCCTTTGATGCATACGGTATATGAGATGCAGGATGTTGCCGGAGAAGAGTTTATCGGGCTTGAAAAGGAAACTAAGAATGATTTTAATTCTTTTAATCCTCAGATAGTAGTAATTAACATAGGTACAAATGATGATTCCTATGTCAGAAATTATGAAGACAGATTGCAGGAATTTACTGATGGTTTTTATAAATTTTTGTCAATGGTTGCAAGCCACAGACCAAATTCAAAGCTTGTAGTTACTTATGGCGTTATGTCAAGAAATGTAATGAGTGCTGAGAAAAAGGTAGTTGAAATGCTTAAGGCAGAAGGCGTTGATATACATTTTGTGGAAATTGAAGTACAGAAGGGTGCTGAAGATGGAATGGGTGCAGATTACCATCCAAGTAAGATTACACAAAGAAAAATGGCTGATGCGGTAACTGAAAAAATTAAGGCTTTGATTTAAGTACGTTTGCGACCGGAAAGCTTAAATAATATTTTTTAATCATTACTAATTATTGTCACAATCGTTATTAACAATGTCATTTATACTGTCATTTCTGTTGTCATCATCGTGAACTTTTTTGTAATAATACCAAAGAGCCCAAAGAAGAATTGGAAGGAAGATAACGGTTACAAGTGCAACCTTGAAAAGAGTATTGTTTTCAGGTGTTGCAAGGAAAGCAGCAACGATTAAGAAAATGATGCTTGCAGCAAGTAAACAAAGTGTTATATAAGATAAGATTTTTTTCATGGAAACTCCTTTCGGTTGAAAAAATTGTGTAAAAGTAATATAATACTATATTTGGAGAGCCATACTTTTGGCTACTGTCAGTTATTTTAAGATAAGAGAATTATAATTTCAAGAGAAAGATATGAAAGACCCGTTTATTATTTTAAGTGTTATTAATACCAAGCTTCGCGATACCCAGGCTTCTTTAGAGGACTGTCTTGAGGATTTGGACATTACTTATGAAACTTTTGTGGCATTAATGAAGTCTATAGGATATGAATATTCAGAAGAAAAGCGCAAAATTGTACCCTTGGTATAATCTTTTTACTATTAAAAGCGATGAGTGAATCAATTAAGTACATAAAAGAGCCCGGAAGCGGGGAATATGTTGACAGAAAGTCTCGTTTTATAGCCGAGATGTGTTTTTGCGAAACTGAAGAGAGCGCAGAAGAATTTATCAAGGCTGAAAAGAAAAAGTATTATGATGCCAAACATCACTGCTTTGCATATATTATCGGAAATGCGAAAGAAATTAAACGTTATTCTGATGATGGAGAACCTCAGAGAACAGCAGGCATGCCGATTATGGATGTCATTAATGGTTCAGGTCTGACGAATATTTGTATAGTAGTAACAAGATATTTTGGAGGAACTTTGCTTGGCCCGGGCGGCTTGGTTAGAGCATATCAGGGAGCAGCAAAGCTTGCATTGGAAAATGCGGTAATAGGAGAACAAAAGGACTCTCTTATTGTTACCTTTGTGACAAATTATAAAGCTTCAAATGCTGTTTTGAATTATTGCCAGACAAACAGCGTGGAAATTTTAGAAACGGTATATTTGGAAGAGGTGACCTTCAAATGCCTCATATTCCCTGAAAACGAGGAGAAATTTATAACAGATATAACTAATCTGACTTTGGGCAGTGTAAATATAGTTGATAAAGAAAGAAGATTTGTGTGAATTTTAGCGAAAAATCTACAACTGCAAAAATAAAACAGTTAAGACTTGGAACCAGCAGATTGTCAAGTAAGGTTAATGTTTGGTTTTTCAGGCTTTTTCTGGTATTTTTCGTAGCGCTTATGGCAATAGGCGTTTTTGGTGTATATGGTGTTATAAGAGGACTTGCAACAACAACACCTAAAATAGAAGAAATAAATGTAATGCCGTCTGGCTATAAAACGACCTTTTATTACAACGATGGCAGTGTATCTCAGACTTTGATTTCTGCAGGTGCAAACCGAGTTTACGTTACTTATGACCAGATTCCCAAGCAGGTTTCAGACTGCTTTGTTGCAATTGAAGACGAGCGTTTCTATGTTCACAAGGGTATCGACGTAAGAAGTATTTTCAGAGCAGTATATGAGGCTGTTACGAGTATGAGCCTTGGCGGAAGCGGTGGCAGTACTATTACACAGCAGCTTTTGAAAAACCAGGTATTTGGTGGTGGACAGGAAGAAACTACTGTCGATAAAATCGTCAGAAAAATACAGGAACAGTTTTTGGCTGTCAGTCTTGAAAACAAGTACAGCAAGGAACTGATATTAGAGTATTATTTGAATTCCTTAAACCTTGGTAATGGTTCTTATGGTATTCAGACCGCAGCTCAAAACTATTTTGGCAAGGATGTTTTTGAACTTACCTTATCAGAAGCAGCTTGTCTTGCAGCTATTCCCAAGGGACCTTCTATTTACGGACCGGTTTCTTCGCCTGAAAAGAATGCAGAAAGAAGAGAAGTCGTATTAAGATACATGCTTGAGTTTGGCTGGTGCACACAGGAGGAATATGACGAGGCAGTTGCTGACACAGAAGACCTCTATAAGCGTATTGACGAAGTTGTAAACAGAACTTATGTGGATGCAAGTTCGTTGACATATTCCTATTTTACCGATGAGGTTATTACCCAGCTCATCAAAGATTTACAGGAGTTAGGATATACAAGTACTCAGGCTGTTTCAATGATTTATTCCGGAGGTCTGGAGGTTTATACAACACAGGATCCTGAAATTCAGAATATTGTTGATACAATTTTAGCTGATGATTCTCTTTATCCTGAACTTGGAAAAGGCTCATATTATGAACTTACATATGCGATTTCTGTTCGTAAAGCAGATGGTACTGTAATTCACTATCAGCTTAATGATTTGTTGAAATATCATAACTATTTTGAAAATGACGATAAGGTTATGCTCAATTTGGTTAAGGGTGTATATTATGTATATTTCTTTGACAAGGATTACTGTGATGAAAAGACAAAGGAATTCAGGGATTCTATTCTTGAAGCAGGTGATACAGTTATTCTTGAAAGAAATGAAGCTGTAATTCAGCCGCAGGTATCCTTCTCAATGATGGACCACAAGACAGGTGCGGTAGTCGCGCTTACAGGCGGAAGACATGAAAAGACTGCAAATCGTACTTTAAACAGAGCGACTACAACCTTAAGACAGGTTGGTTCAACCTTTAAGGTACTTGCAAGCTATGTTCCTGCAATTGACATGCTTGGAATGACCCTTGCTACGCCTATTGAAGATTATCCTTATTTCTATGCGGGTACAGATACTGAGGTAAATAACTGGTATAAAACTGCCAAGACGAAATTTTATGGAGTATCTTATCTTAAACGTGGTATTTTCTATTCAATGAATATTCTTGCGGTAAAGACCATGGAAATGGTAACGCCTGCAGCTTCTTATGAATATTTGAAAAAACTTGGCTTTACAACAATTGTTGACCGTAAGGTAAATGAGAACGGCGCTGTAATGACTGACCTTGTATTGCCGCTTGCACTTGGTTCACTTACTGATGGTGTTACTAATATTGAAATGACAGCCGCATATGCGACTATAGCAAACGGTGGTCTTTATAACAAGCCTTACTACTATACTAAAGTTTATGACCATAATGGCAATCTGCTGATTTCTCATGAAGCTGAGCCTAAACAGGTTATGAAAAATTCCACAGCATTTCTTTTAACCAATGCAATGGAATCTGTAGTTTCTGATGAGGGTACCGGAAGAAGAGCGAAATTTACTGAAAGCAAGGTTGCGGTTGCAGGAAAAACAGGTTCTACAACAAACAATGTTGACTTCTGGTTCTGTGGTTATACGCCATATTATACTGCTTCAATCTGGGCAGGATTTGATAACAACCTTACTCAGGATGACAGCTATGAAAGAGTTATCTGGGCTAAAATTATGGAAACAGTCCAGATGTACAAAGCATTGCCGGATGTTCCTTTTGAGGTTCCAAACTCTGTTGTAAAAGCAAAGATTTGTACAAAGAGCGGAAAGCTGGCTATCGATGGCATATGCGATAAGGCGCAGGGCGGTTCAACGGTATCTGTTGAATATTTTGCGATTGGTACAGTTCCTACTGATTACTGTGATTGTCACATAAAGGTTAAATTGTGCAGGGAATCAGGTGAGCTTGCCTGCGAGAACTGTGTAAGAACTGTAGAAAGAATATTATTCCTTCATGATGAGCCGGTTATATATTATCCTACAGAATATGATTTGACGACAAATCCTCCGAAATATGACACAACCTATCTTCAGGTAGTTAAAATTGATAAGGAAACCGGTGAAATTTTAGAGGAAGACGAAAATGGTGAAATCATTAAAAATGAGACTGCAAAGCATGATCGAATTGAAGTAGTAGACCCAGCAACAGGTGAGGTTGTTGACTTTGGTTATATTGATGAAACAACAGGCGAATTTGTAAGCGAGAAGGTTCCGCCATTAAAACATCCGAAGAACTATGTTCTTCAGCCAGATGGAACCTATAAAAGTCCTGATGGAATTTTCACTTTACATCCTAATGGTACAATTACAAGCGTGCTTGGAACATTCTTCATAAATGATGATATGAAGACAATGACAAGTGCTGATGGTGAGGTATATTTAGTTGATGGTATGGATGTAGGATATGATGAAGAGATTATTGAATTAACACTTGATCCTACTATCGGTGACATATTCCTTAGAACAAACAGACTTTCAAGAGCTGAGGTTGCTTCACTTCTTGGATTGATTTATCCGCTTATGGAAATTCAGACCCCGAACGAAGATATAGCAAGAATAATTTATAATGATAATAAGGAATATTATGATGCAAGGGGTATTAACGAAGGCTTCTTAAAAAGCATTCTTGAGGTTGGTCGTCCTGAATCGCTTGAAAAGATAGAGTATTTGTATAGCACTGAAGATACAAACAATCTTGTTCCTAAGGTGGTATGTACGATTCATTCAGAACCTGAAGAGGAAATAACAAATAATGTTCCTGCATATATTCAGATTCAGGCAGCAGCACAGCTACAGGATTATTACATAAGAAAAGCAGAGGAAGAAGAAAGACTCAGACTTGAAGAGGAAGAACGCTTAAGACTTGAAGAAGAGAGATTAAGACTTGAGGAAGAAGAATCAAAACTTGAGGACGGACAAAAGCCTGAAGATAGTGAAAATCCTTAAGTTTGTATTTTGAAAATCAGGAGAATAATTAATGCAGAAGATTTTAATTGCAGATGATAATGATGATATAACTGAAATTTTGGCAAACTATGCCAGAAAAGAAGGCTATGAGGCAATTGTTGCAAAGGATGGACAGGAAGCATTTGAATTTTTCAAAAGATTTAATCCATCAGCTGTTTTGCTTGATGTAATGATGCCGAAGGAAGATGGATATGAGGTATGCCGTAAGATTCGTGCAGAGTCCAATGTGCCGGTAATTTTGGTTACTGCCAGAGGTGAAGATTTTGAAAAAATCATGGGACTTGACATAGGTGCTGATGACTATATTGTAAAGCCCTTTAGTCCAAACGAAGTAATGGCAAGAGTAAGAGCGGTACTTCGCAGAATGGAAACCAAGGATTCAGTCAAGGCTAATATTTTGAGAGTAGACAATCTTACAATAAATCTTGATGAATACACTTGTACAATTGATGGTAACAAGCTTGCTCTTACAAAAAAGGAAATGGAAACCATGTGGGCGCTTGCAAAAGCTCCTAATAAGATTTTTACAAGAGATGATCTTTTGAACAGTCTTTGGGGATATGACTTTTATGGCGATCCAAGAACTGTTGACTCACACATTAAGAGACTTCGTGCAAAGCTTGCGAAGTTTGAACATCCTAATTGGGATTTAAGCACACAATGGGGTGTTGGTTATAAGTTTGAAATTAAGAATAAGTAATTTTTGAGAGCATTTTGCAGTCGGAGTAGATTTTGAAACAGCGTTCTAAAAGAAAACTGAATCTTTTTGCGAAAACATTTTTGACATTTGCTTTGTCAATTACTATTTTTGCGGTTGCTTTGGGTGTTGTTTATCTCAATCTTTACAGACAGGCAACTTTTGAAGATTATGAAAAGAAGCTTAGACAAAATGCTGAAAGTGTGGCAAGCACATGTGCCGATTATTACAATGCTCCCATGTCCTCAAGAGATTTTACCGCATGGAATAATTATTGGAACCAGTGTCGTGAAATCATGCAGGTAGATATCTGGCCTATTTCAAATCCGGAAACAGATGAAAATCTGAAAATTAAGGGGCTTGGACTTGACTTGATGGAGGACAGCTCAATAATTGAAGGCGTAAGCTCTATTAGCATAATTTCTGAGGGCATACTTAAACAGATTGCTGATAATATCTTTGCAGGAAATGGTAGAGTAGTGCCTGTAAAGAATACCTATGCTAAGGAATATGATAATTATGTCATGTCACTTGGTGTTCCTGTAATTGCAAACGGTGATGTCGTAGGCTGCATAATTGTTGCCTCAGAGGTTGAACTTCAGAATGAAATCGTTAATAATGCACAAAGACTTATCTGGATAAGCAGTGCGGTTGCTCTTACAATCTCACTTTTGATAGCAGTATTTTTTGCTTCAATGCTTACCAATCCGATAAGAAAGGTACAGCAGGCAGCAGTTACACTTGCTTCTAAAAACTATGATATACCCCAGGTAACAAGTAAAAGACATGATGAAATCGGTGAATTGACAGAAGCTATGAGATTTTTGGCGGCAGAGTTGAAGGCCGGTGAAATAGAGAGAAAGAATCTTGAACAGACAAGACTTGATTTCTTTGCAAATGTTTCTCATGAGCTTAAAACCCCTATTACTGTACTCATGGCATATACGGAATCTCTTAAGGATGGAATGATTTCAGAAGCGAAAATTCCTGCAACCTACGAGAAGATGATTGGTGAGTGTGAGTCCATGAGACGTTTAACCAATGACTTGCTTTCACTTTCAAAGATGCAGAATCCTGATTTTGTAATTGAGAAGGAACCTATCAATCTGGTTCAGATTTTTAATGACAATATTATTAAGAGCTGCCAGGCAATCGGTGAAAAGAAAAATGTTGAAATCGTTATGGACATGGATAACGATATGTACATGGTTTTAGGTGACTATGGACGAATCAGGCAGATGTTTTTGGTAATTTTGGATAATGCGATTAAGTTTTCAAATGAAAATTCAAAGGTATATGTAAATA
>JAKSSA010000018.1 GCA_024403335.1 Lachnospiraceae bacterium | reverse complement strand
GCAACAGGCTTCCCTATTGCTTTAGTATCAGCTATGCTTGCATGTGGGTTGACTTTAGATGATATTCCTTGTGGAAAATATGGTACATTAAAGAACTATTATCCCGATGGTGAATATGTAGTTATTAAGTTTGCACGCTGGGCATTTGAAAAATTTAAGGGTGCAGAAGACAAGCTTGGAACACAGATGAGAGCTGTTGGCGAAGTAATGAGCATTGGTAAAAGCTATAAGGAAGCTTTCCAGAAGTCAATCAGAAGTCTTGAAACAGGAAGATATGGTCTTGGCTATGCAAAGAATTTTGCCACACTTTCCAAGGAAGAGCTTATTGAAAAGCTTCATGTTCCTACAAGTGAGCGTCAGTTTATTATGTATGAAGCGCTTCGTAAGGGTGCAACAGTAGATGAGTTATACGAACTTACAAAGATTAAGAGATACTTCATTGAACAGATGAAGGAACTCGTTATTGAAGAAGAAGAACTTAAGAAGCTTACAGATTTGCCTTCAAAGGAAGTTTTGGAAAAGGCAAAGCTTGACGGTTTCTCAGATAAATATCTTGCAGATGTTTTGAAGACCGACCAGAAGGTTATTCGTGAATTAAGAGCAAAATATGGCATCAAGCATCATTTCTATGGTGTCCATGTTTCAGGTACAGAAAACAGCAGCTACTATTATTCTTCTTATCATACTTCAACTGTTGACAAGGAAGTTACTTCCTTTGAAGGAGATAACAAGATTTTAATTCTTGGTGGTGGTCCTAACAGAATCGGACAGGGCATCGAATTTGACTATTGCTCATGCCATGCAGCTATGGCATTAAAGAGACTTGGTTTCAAGACAATTATCATTAACTGTAATCCTGAAACTGTTTCAACAGACTACGATACCTCTGATGTTCTCTTCTTTGAGCCTTTGACATTGGAAGAAGTACTTAGCATTCATGAGCTTTTGAAGCCATTAGGTGTTATTGCACAGTTTGGTGGACAGACACCTTTGAATATTGCATCTTCGCTTAAGAAGTATGGTGTAAGAATCCTTGGTACTCCTCCTGAAGTTATCGACATGGCAGAAGACAGAGATCTTTTCCGCAACATGATGGAAAAACTTCATATTCCTATGCCTGAAAGCGGAATGGCAGTTACTGTTGAGGAAGCTTTGGAAATTGCTGAAAGAATCGGCTATCCTGTTATGGTTCGTCCAAGCTATGTTCTTGGCGGAAGAGGCATGGAAGTTGTATCAGGACCTGCAATGCTTGAAGATTACATGAAGCAGGCTAAGGGCGTAACTCCTGACAGACCTATCCTTATTGACAGATTCTTAAAGCATGCAACAGAGTGTGAAAGTGATGCTATCTGCGATGGCGAAAATGCTTTCGTACCTGCAGTTATGGAGCATATTGAATTAGCCGGAATTCATTCAGGTGATTCAGCATGTATTCTTCCTTCTTATAACCTGTCTGAAAAGCAGATTAAGACCATTAAGGAATATACAAAGAAGATTGCTGTTGAGATGAAGGTACAGGGACTTATGAACATGCAGTATGCAATCGAAGGTGATACAGTATATGTGCTTGAAGCTAATCCTCGTGCATCACGTACTGTTCCTTTGGTTTCAAAGGTTTGCGATATTAACATGGTTGCTTTGGCAACAGAAATAGTTACCTCAGAGCTTACAGGAAAGGCATCACCCGTTCCGTCACTTAAGGATAGAGAATATCCTTACTATGGTGTTAAGGAAGCTGTGTTCCCGTTCAATATGTTCCCTGAAGTTGACCCTGTTTTAGGACCTGAAATGCGTTCTACAGGTGAGACCTTAGGTATGGCAGAAACCTTTGGTGAAGCTTTCTATAAAGCAGAAGAGGGCTCAGGAGCATCACTTCCGATGGAAGGAACTGTTTTGTTTAGTGTAAATAAGGAAGGAAAGCTTGAATTACCTCCTCTTGCAAAGCAGTTTTATGATCTTGGATTTAAGCTTATGGCAACCGGAAAGACATGCGATTTGATTAATGACTGTGGAATTCCATGTGAGAAGATTTATAAGATGCAGGAAGGCAGACCTAATATTGTTGATGCCATTATGAATGATCAAATCAGTCTCATCATTAATACACCTGCAGGACCTAACAAGGTATTTGACGACAGTTACATAAGAAAGAATGCAATCAAGAAGCGTATTCCTTATATGACCACTATGGCAGCAGCCAAGGCTTCTGCTCAGGGTATTGCAGCTGTTAAGAAGAAAAAAGAAATACAGGTTAAGTCACTTCAGGAATTGCATGAAAGCATTAAGTAATTGTCCAGGTACAGAAATAATAAGCTGTTTCAGGAATTTTAAAGGTGATTTATCGGTAATATTATGATTAAGAATGCATGCCTGTGGGTGTGCATTCTTTTTAATTCTTATAACAGATCCCTATTGGAAGAATTAGAAGATATGTTTTATTTGTGAAATGTCCCAAAAAGTATTTGCAACAAATATTAATAAAGATTACAATTAACCATTGTATTGTAATCGAAAAGAAAGAGAAAGAAGGAAAAAGAAGGAGAAAAGGATGAAAAGGTTTTCGAAATATATTAAACCACATTTGCTTTACTTTATACTGACACCTTTATTTATGTGCGTTGAAGTTGTGGGTGAAGTATATCTTCCGCGTCTTTTGGCTGAAATAATTAACATTGGTGTAATTAATGATGACAGAGGCTTTGTAATCAGAACCGGCCTTAAGATGTGTCTTATTATTGTTTTTACAATGGCAGGCGGTGTGCTTGGCAGTTATTTCAGTGCTAAGGCTTCTACAGGTTTTGGTAATGATTTGCGTTTGGATGCCTTCAAGAAGGTGCAGAGTTTTTCATTTAAAAACATAGACAATTTTTCTACAGGTTCACTGGTAACGCGTCTGACAAATGATATTACCCAGCTTCAGAATATCACGAATATGGGCTTGAAGATGCTTCTTCGTGCTCCCGGTATGCTTATTGCCTCATTATTTATGGCAATTCAGATGAATGCAAGTCTTGCTGTTATTCTTGCTGTTATTGTGCCGGTGCTTGCTCTTACTATTGGTTTTCTTATTAAAAAGACTTTTCCTATGTTTGGTATCATGCAGAAGAAGCTTGATAAACTTAACAATAATGTTCAGGAAAATCTTACCAATATTCGTGTTGTAAAAAGCTTTGTTCGTGAAGAATATGAGAATAAAAAGTTCTGCGATTCAACACAGGATTTGTACAATTCAAGTGTGGGCGCTTTTCTTATTGTAATTCTTACAATGCCTGTTATGACTCTTTCCATGAATGTTGCTACTATTGCTGTAGTCTGGTTTGGAGGAAAGCAGGTTTTGGAGGGAACAATGCCTGTTGGTGATTTGTCAGCTTTTGCAGGCTATATTGTTCAGGTACTTGGAGCTTTGATGATGACTGCAATGATTCTTTTGAACTCCTCGCGTGCTATTGCTTCAGGCAAGCGAATTATAGAAGTTTTGGATACAGAGCCTGATATTAATGATGATGCAGTTGAAAACAGGGAACTCGTTGTAAAAGAAGGTGCAATATCATTCAAGAATGTTTGCTTTAAGTATTATAAGAACCATGATAATTATGTATTAAATCATATAAATCTGGATATTACTCCAGGTGAAACGGTTGGTATTATTGGCGGTACAGGTTCCGGTAAAACCAGTCTTGTGCAGCTGATTCCAAGACTTTATGATGTCGATGAGGGAGAAGTACTTATTGACGGAACAGATGTAAGAAAGTATTCGATTAAAAATCTGCGTGATTCAATAGGAATGGTGCTTCAGAAAAATGTTCTTTTTTCGGGTACTGTTAAGAGTAATCTTCTTTGGGGAGACATGGAAGCAAGTGATGAAGAAATCAGAAAGTATGCCGCATATGCGCAGGCAGATCACTTCATTAATAGTTTTACCAAAGGCTATGATTCTGAACTTGGCCAGGGCGGTGTCAATGTTTCAGGTGGACAGAAACAAAGACTTTGTATAGCAAGAGCTTTGCTTAAGAAACCTAAAATACTTATTCTTGATGATAGTACAAGTGCTGTTGATACTGCAACTGAAGCAGCAATAAGAAAAGCCTTTGCAGAGGAACTTAAGGATACTACAAAGCTTATAATTGCACAGCGAATTTCTTCGATTAAAGCTGCGGACAGAATTGTTGTTATTGATGATGGCACTATTGTTGGTGTAGGAACACATGATGAGCTTTATGCAAACAATCCTACATATAGAGAAATTTGCATTTCTCAGGAAGAAAGGAGGGCTGAATAATGGAAAGACAAATGGTTATTCAGATTAAAGACACTCCGGCTTTTGGGAAAATGCCAGGTGGACGTCCCGGTGGTCCTGGTGGTCCTGGTGGAAGAAGAGGACCTGGTGGAATGGGAGGTGGAAAGCCTCAGCATGCAAAGGAATCTGTTAAGAGAATTTTTTCATATCTTGGAAAGGATGTGAAATATCTCTGGCTGGTTGCAGTTTTTGTATTGCTGGTAACAGCCTCATCTCTTGGGGCAGCATATCTTTTGAGACCGATTATAAATACTTTAAAGGATGCAGTTGTTGACCTGGCACAACCTGGTGCTGATAAGCCTGCACTGATTTTGAAAGCTACCAATCAGGTGCTTAAGGGTATTCTTTTAATGGTTACAATATATGCTGTAAACATTGTTTGCTCATATTTCCAGCAAAGAATCATGATTCAGGTTTCACAAAGAGCTTTGAAGAGTCTTCGTAATGATTTATTCAGCAAACTTGAAAAGCTTCCTTTAAGATACTTTGATACCACGAGCCATGGTGAATTAATGTCAAGATTTACAAATGATGTTGATACTATTGGTGAAATGTTAAATGGTACTATTGTAAATCTTATCTCTGCAGTAATTACAATTATTGGAACCCTGTTCTTCATGTTCTATACAAATGTATGGCTTACATTAATCACTCTGGTTTCGGTTCCAATTATTTCCTTCCTTGGCGCAAGTATTGCAAAGATGAGCAGAAAATACTTTAAGGATCAGCAGAAAGCAATTGGTAAGGTAAATGGTTATATTGAAGAAGCTGTTACCGGACAAAAGGTAATTAAAGTTTTCAATTTTGAGGATAATGTTATTGAAGATTTTGCAAAGCTGAATGCCGATTTAAAGGAAAAGCAGTTTAAAGCAGCTTTCTTTGGCGGTTTGATGGGACCTGTGATGAATAACTTCTCACAGTTATGTTATGCAATTGTATCAACAATTGGTGGTCTGCTTTGCCTGTCAAGCGGCTTTGATGTTGGTGGTTTGACTATTTTCACAAATTATTCAAGACAGTTCTCAAGACCTATTAATGAAGTCTCCATGCAGACACAGGTTATTTTCTCAGCCTTAGCCGGAGCGGAAAGAGTATTTGCTGTAATGGATCAGGTACCTGAAGAAGCTGATAAGGATGGTGCAGTATCCATGGATGGCGTTGATGGTATTGTGAAAATGGAGGATGTAAGCTTTGGCTATAATCCCGATAAAACTGTTTTAAAGCATATTTCACTCTATGCAAAGCCTGGTCAAAAAATCGCTTTTGTTGGTTCAACAGGTGCAGGTAAGACTACAATTACAAACCTGGTAAACAGATTTTATGATGTTAATGAGGGTGATATTACAATAAATGGTCTTTCTGTAAAGAATTACTCAAGAGAATCTTTGCGAAGAAATATTGCCATGGTTTTGCAGGATACACATCTTTTCTCAGGTACAGTAAGAGAGAATATTCGCTATGGAAGATTAGATGCAACTGATGAAGAAGTAATTGAGGCTGCAAAATCTGCAAGTGCACATGGTTTTATTATGCAGCTTGAAGATGGATATGATACTTTACTTGAAGGTGATGGCGTAAATTTAAGCCAGGGTCAGAGACAGCTTTTAAATATTGCGCGTGCGGCTATTTCAAAGGCTCCTATTCTTGTACTTGATGAGGCAACAAGCTCTGTTGATACAAGAACAGAAAGACTTATTGAAAGAGGTATGGATGAATTAATGAAAACCAGAACCACTTTTGTAATAGCTCACAGACTCTCAACAGTTCGAAATGCAGATGCCATAATGGTATTGGAAAAAGGAGAAATCATAGAGAGAGGAACACACGATGAGTTACTTGCACAAGGCGGAAGATATTATGAACTTTACACAGGCGCAGTAGAACTTGACTGATTTATTTATTAATCTTTATTAAACTTTATTAACGGTTTCAGACAATAAATGTTTGAAGCCGTTTTTTGTTTTTTTGTAAAAGTTTTTTTGCATAACAAATGCAGACTTGGAATTTGATGAAATTTGGTTAATCTAACAAGTTTAATCTGGTCAGGATTTGCCATTGGGTAAAAGGTCTTGAGAAATAAAAGTAAAAATGCTATAATTAGGTGCTAATTATATGGAGGTGGCAGCATGGCAAAGCTAATGATGACTTTATCGAACGGATGCGAAGAAATTGAAGCATTGACTGTGGTAGATATGTTAAGACGCTCAGGGGTAGAGGTAGTAACGGTTGCAGTAGAGGATGAAGTAAGAAAATCAAGAGGCTGTGAAACTTCTGAGGATGAGATTACGGATTATTTAATTTGTGGCTCTCATAATATTGAGTTTTTTGCTGATGAAGTTGATTATAATATTGAGGAATTTGACTTTGATTGTATAGTTTTGCCGGGAGGATTGCCTGGTACTAATTACCTTAGAGAAAGCAGCTTTGTTAAGAGAGCTCTTGATTATGCAGTGGCAAATGATAAGTATATATGCGCTATATGTGCAGCACCTTCGGTTTTGAGTTTTTATGGAATTACAGATGGAAAGAAAGTTACTGCATATCCGGGATTTGAAAATTCACAAGGAATGGAAAAAGCAGAATTTGTTCCTAAAAGTGTTATAAGAGACGGAAAAATTATTACTGCAAGCGGCATGGGACTTGCTATTCCTTTTTCGGCAGAGATTATCAAAGTTCTGGTAAACGAAAAGAAGGCTGAAGACATACTTCAGGGAATCATTTATAAATAGACATTTCACTTTTTTTAAAGAGGCGACATGAGTTTTATTGAATCTTACAAACGACAGAAAAGACATAATAAAAAATCGATACAGGCTTTATCTGTGATGAATATGCAGCGCGGAATGTATTCCGGCTTTGCTGCGACAGGACTTTGCCTGCTTCTTTTAATCATGTCTTCATTTCAGACAGAAGATAAAATACCGGGTGAGCTTTTAATAAATATAGTGATTTATGCATGTATAACATTCGGATATGCCCTCTTTTTCTCAGCTTTGATAAAACAGAGAGTTAAGAAGCTGTATCATTATTCAATTCTGTTTTATATTCTTTTGAATATTGGATATTTTACTTATTTTTCTTCAGAGTGTTACAGAATTTTTAAAAGTCTTGCGGTATATTATCTTATAGTGCTGTCAGTTGCCATTGTAATCAGAATGTCTTATGTCAGATATATTGCAGTAATGCTGCTTGAATTTGGCATGTTTTTTGTAATTTATTTGCAGAATCAAAGCTATGCTGATTTGGGAATATGGGATTATCAGATGGTATTTTTTGTTCATCTGATTGCCTTACTGACTGCATATCAGCTATATTATGAATCATGGAAAAATGTTCTTAACAGAACCAGGCTTGAAAGTGAAGCAAAAGCAAGTGAACAGGACCCTCTAACATTAATGCCTAACAGAAATGGTCTTAATAAGGCGATTGATTCAATTAAAAAAGGTATCAGCAAGTCAGGTGATGCGACACATTATGTAGGATATGCAATATTGGATATTGACTATTTTAAAAAGTATAATGACAGATATGGACATCCGGCAGGAGATATTTGTCTTAAACAGGTGGCTTCAATAATTATGGCTACCATAAAGGAAATGAAAAATGTTACAGCGGCAAGAATTGGCGGTGAGGAATTTGTTATTTTTGCTGTGATGCAGAAAAGGCGCGAGATAGTAAAGCTTGTTGAAAAGGTTTGCGAAAATGTAAGAGAAGCAAAAATTGAGCATATTGACGGACCTATCGGAGTTGTTTCTGTAAGCATTGGTTTATTTGTTGAGATGCTTGATGAGAAGATGGATGAGACAAGGCTTTACGAAAAAGCTGATTTAAGACTTTATGAAGCTAAGGAAAGCGGAAGAAATCAGGTTGTTTCTAATGTTAAGGTAGTATCAAGAAAAAAGAAATCTGAATGATTTTATCATAAAAATAAATAAAAAAGTAACCGCGAAAGCGGCATAGAGAGGTAATATGGGCAAATATTTCGGAACTGATGGCTTCAGAGGAGAAGCTAACGTAGGCTTGACAGTTGAACATGCATTCAAAATCGGTCGTTATTTAGGATATTATTTTGGGCATGAGCATCCTGCTAAGATAGTTATAGGTAAAGATACAAGAAGATCAAGTTATATGCTTGAATATGCTTTGACAGCAGGTCTTACTGCTTCAGGTGCTGATGCATATCTTCTTCATGTAACAACAACTCCGTCTGTTTCATATGTAGTTAAATCTGATGATTTTGACTGTGGCGTAATGATTACTGCAAGCCATAATCCGTTTTATGACAATGGAATTAAGATTATCAACCATTTAGGTTATAAGATTGAAGCTGATGTTGAGGCACTGATTGAACAGTATATTGATGGAGAAATAGGAGAGATTCCTTTAGCCAAGAGAGAATTTATCGGAAAAACCATAGATTATTCACTTGGAAGAAACCGTTATATTGGACATTTGGTATCACTTGCAACAAGATCTTTTAAGGATAAAAGAGTAGGACTTGATATGGCAAACGGTGCTTCAACAACGATTGCAAAAAATGTCTTTGATACACTTGGCGCAAAAACCTATTGCTTAGGTGATCAGCCTGATGGTTTGAATATTAATATGGGCTGTGGTTCAACGCATATGGAAAAGCTAAAAGCATTCGTTGTTGAAAATGGACTTGATTGTGGCTTTGCTTTTGACGGAGATGCTGACAGATGTCTTGCAGTTGATGAAGACGGAAATGAAATCAATGGTGATCAGATAATGTACATTGTCGGAAGATATTTGAAGGAACGCGGTGAGCTTACAAATAATACAGTTGTAACTACAGTAATGTCAAATATGGGCCTTTACAAGGCATTAGAGGCAGCAGATATTGAATATACCCAGACTAAGGTCGGAGATAAGTATGTATTTGAAAATATGATGCAGTACGGACACTCAATCGGTGGAGAGAATTCGGGACATATTATATTCAGTAAATATGCTTCAACAGGTGATGGTATTTTGACAGCAATTAAGCTTATGGAGATAATGATTGAAAAGAAGTCCTCCTTAAAAGCATTAGCTAAGGATATGACCATATTCCCTCAGGTTTTAAAGAATGTCAGAGTATACAGCAAATCAGCAGCACAAGGTGATGAGGCTGTTGTAGCAAAGGTTGAAGAGGTTAAAGCTTTACTTGGAAATGATGGAAGGATTCTTGTTCGTGAATCAGGAACTGAACCGGTTATTCGTGTAATGGTTGAAGCACCTACTCTTAAACAATGTGAAGAATGCGTGGATTCAGTTATAGAAGTTATTAAAAAGAGAGGTCACGTTGTGGCATAGAAAAAATAGCCATGTTGTGGCATAGAAAAAAGTATTTGTCTTTTGATAGTAATTATGATACAATACAAAATTGTGAAATTTTAACATATTAAACATATTTCGGAGGAACTAATGAATTATTCAGTTGAAAAGTTGGAAAAGAGTGAAGCAAAGCTCACTATTACAGTAGACAAGGCAGTTTTTGAAAAGGCTATTGACAATGCATACCAGAAGAACAAGAACAAAATCAATGTTCCCGGTTTCAGAAAAGGTAAAGCTACAAGACAGCTTATTGAGAAAATGTATGGTGCAGGCGTTTTCTATGAAGATGCAGCAAATGAAGTTATGCCTGATGCTTATGATGAAGCAGCAGAAGCTTGTGGTCTTGAAATCGTTTCACGTCCTACAGTTTCTGTAGAAAAGGTAGAGAAGGGCGCTGATTTCGTATTTACAGCAGTTGTTGCAGTTCGTCCGGAGGTTACACTTGGTTCATATAAGGGAATTGAAGTTGAAAGAACAACTTTGGAAGTAACAGATGAAGAAATCGATAAGGTAATTAATCGTGAAAGAGAAGCAAATGCAACAAATGTATCTGTAACAGATCGTGCAGTAGCAGATGGAGATACAGCTTATATTGATTATGAAGGTTTCTGTGATGGTGTTGCTTTTGATGGTGGCAAGGGTGAAAATTACGGACTCGTAATTGGTTCACATTCTTTCATTGATACTTTCGAGGATCAGATTGTTGGACATAATATCGGTGATGAATTCGATGTTAATGTTAAGTTCCCTGATGAATATCATGCAGAAGAGCTTAAGGGCAAGCCTGCAGTATTCAAGGTAAAGGTTAATGAAATTAAGGCTAAGGTTTTACCTGAGCTTGATGATGAGTTTGCTTCAGAAGTATCAGATTTTGAAACATTTGCCGAATACAAGGAAGATGTTAAGAAGAACCTTCTTGCTAAGAAGGAAGAACAGGAAAAGTCAAGAGTTGAAGATGCTATCGTTGAGAAGATTATTGCTGATTCAAAGATGGAAATTTCTGATAAGCAGGTTAAGTCAACAGCAGAATCAATGGCTGAGCAGGCTGCACAGAGCATGCAGGCACAGGGCATTTCACTTGAAATGTATCTTCAGTACACAGGTATGGATATTGACAAGTACATAGCTTCTCTTGAGCCTACAGCTTTGAAGAAGATTCAGTATCGTCTTGTACTTGAAGAAGTTGCAAAGGCAGAAAATATTGCAGTTACAGATGAAGAGTATGAAGCAGAAATCGAAAAGATGGCTAAGAACTATCAGATGGAAGTTGCAAAGCTTAAGGAATATATTAAGGAAAAGGATGCAGAAAGCATTAAGATGGATCTTCGTGTTGGTAAGGCACTTGATTTCGTTTATGCTGAAGCTAAATAATGAAAGGAAATACTATGAGTTTAGTACCTTATGTTATTGAACAGACGAGTAAGGGTGAACGCTCTTATGACATGTATTCAAGATTGTTAAAGGACAGAATCATGTTTCTTGGTGAAGAAGTAAATGATGTTACTGCAAGTTTGGTAGTAGCACAGCTTCTTTTCCTTGAAGCTGAGGATCCTAAGAAGGACATCAATCTTTATATTAACAGCCCCGGTGGTTCAGTAACAGCCGGTATGGCTATTTATGATACCATGCAGTTTGTTAAGTGTGATGTTTCAACAATTTGCATTGGTATGGCAGCATCTATGGGCGCATTCTTGCTTGCAGGTGGTGCAAAGGGCAAAAGACTTGCTTTACCCAATGCTGAGATTATGATTCATCAGCCTTCAGGTGGTGCAAAGGGTCAGGCAACTGAAATTCAGATAGTTGCTGAGCAGATTTTGAAGACCAAGAAGAAATTGAATGAAATCCTCGCTAAGAATACCGGCCGTCCTATAGAGACAGTAGAAATTGATACTGACAGAGATAATTATCTCACTGCACAGGAAGCTTTGGAATATGGTATTATTGATGCTATTGTTGAGCATCATTAGAATGGAGAATAATGGCACGTTACGAAAATGATCCCAAGTGCTCTTTTTGTGGAGTTCCGAAATCAAAAGTAAAGCATCTTGTCTCAGGTCTTCATGGTGAACTCATTTGTGACCGTTGCATTCAGATTATCTATGATACCATGTTGGATGAAGGCGAGTTTGATGATGTATATGATGACTATTATGCATCTTACGAAGGCAATTCAAAGAGAAAAAAGAAAAATGCAGGTTATGAATTTAATCTTTTAAGACCTAAGGAAATAATGCAGGCTCTTGATGATTATGTAATTGGGCAGGAGCTTGCGAAGAAGACACTTGCTGTTGCTGTTTATAATCACTATAAGCGAATTATGAATCAGGGCAATTCAGAGGTTGAACTTCAGAAAAGCAACATTCTTATGGTTGGACCTACAGGTTCAGGTAAGACTTATCTTGCTCAGACACTTGCAAGAATTCTGAATGTACCTTTTGCCATTGCTGATGCTACTACATTGACCGAGGCTGGTTATGTAGGAGAAGATGTTGAAAATATTCTGTTAAAGCTTATACAGGCTGCTGATTATGATATCAGAAAGGCTGAAGTCGGTATTATCTTTATTGATGAAATTGATAAGATTTCAAAGAAATCAGAAAATGTTTCAATAACACGAGATGTTTCAGGTGAAGGCGTTCAGCAGGCACTTCTGAAAATACTTGAGGGAACTGTAGCATCTGTTCCTCCTCAGGGTGGAAGAAAGCATCCTCAGCAGGAATTTATCCAGATAGATACAAAGAATATTCTGTTTATCTGTGGTGGTGCATTTGACGGACTTGAAAAAATTATAGAGAGCAGAACAAATAAACGACCTATAGGCTTTAATTCTGACAGCGGTCTTTTTGAAGAGAAAGTTATCAGTGATATTCTCAAGCAGGTTATGCCCTATGATTTGATTAAGTTTGGATTAATCCCTGAATTTGTTGGTAGAGTACCGGTAGTAACCGTACTTGATTTGCTTGATGAAGAGGCTTTGGTTCGTATTCTTAAGGAACCTAAAAACTCTTTGGTAAAGCAGTATAAATATCTTTTTGGTTTGGATAATGTTGATTTATCTTTTGACGATGATGCATTAGTTAGTGTTGCAAAACAGGCTATTGAGCAGAAGACAGGAGCAAGAGGTTTAAGATCCATTCTTGAAAGAGCAATGTTGGATGTTATGTATGATATTTCATCTGACAGCAAAATAAAGAAATGTCGCATCACAAAGGAATGCATTACCGATAAAGTTAATCCGGTAGTTGAGTAGCTTTGTGAAAGAATGGGGTTTGTTTTGATATCTGACAATTTAATGCTTTCAAAACTTATTATTTTGTATATCCTTGATAAAACGAATGGTTCGTTTTCTGAGAGGGAGCTTGTTGATATTATTGTAGACAAACACTATACCACATATTTTAATATTGTTAATGCAATTACAGAACTCGTTGATGATGGTTTCGCTAAAAGAAGCGAAACCACATCAGGTGTTCTTGAAATTACTGAATACGGAAGTGAGTCTTTAAATATTCTTTATAAGGATATTTCTGTTTCAATTCGTGATGAAATTGATCAGTGTCTTTCTGAGAAAATGTATATGGCTCAAAAACAGCTTTTGGTATCAGCTGATTATTATTCTTCAAAGCCGAATGAGTTTTATGCAGAACTTCATTCTACTGAAAGAGGAAATGATTTATTTAAGCTTACCATCCTTGCACCTTCTGAAGCATGCGCTGATATTATGTGCAACAATTGGAAGAAACTTTCTTCCGAAATTTATGATATTGTAATGTCATCACTTCTTTCAGGTGAGATTACAGTCCCTACAAATAATGATAGCGAGAACTGATTTTTGGGTTTTCAATATCTTTTTTTCTGATTCTTTTTTCAAATTTTTCCATTTAATTTTGATTATAAGACGATTAATTTCGTTTAATTGATATATTTATTAAACCACCAGAGGTTAGTAATCAGGTTTGCTTTATTACTTTTGATATAAAACTTGATTATTCTGTATTGAATAGAAACATGGTAATGCATACTGTATTTTTGCAGTTATTTATTAAAGAAAGAGGTATTTATGAACGTCAATAATGTTTCTTTGGAAACAGTTTGTGGTATTACAAGCAAGCTGCCGGACAATTCATTGCCAGAGATTGCTTTTGCAGGTAAGTCTAATGTGGGAAAATCATCTCTGATAAATGGGTTGATTAACAGAAAAAGTCTTGCAAGAACTTCCTCACAGCCGGGGAAAACTCAAACAATTAATTTTTACAATATTGAAGATAAATTGTATTTTGTTGATTTGCCGGGTTATGGGTTTGCTAAGGTTTCTAAGGAAACACAGGCTAAATGGGGCAAGATGATTGAAAGATATCTTAAGAATTCAAAGCAGCTTAAGATGATTTCACTGCTTGTTGATATACGTCATGAGCCTTCTGAAAATGATAAGATGATGTTTGACTGGATTAAAGCTTTTGATTTGCCGGTGTTAGTTATAGCAACAAAAAGTGACAAATTATCAAAGGTTGAAAAGGCAAAGATGATAAAAATAATAAAGCAGTCACTTGGAATAAAAAATGAACCAATTATTCCATTTTCTGCAATTGATAAGTCTGGCAAAGATGAGATTTGGGCACTCATAGAGTCAAAGCTTGTCAGTGAAACAGAGGTAATAGAAAACTAATAAGTATTAAAAAGTGAGGTTATATGACAGATTATAATAAAATGAACCTGCCTGAGATTAAGGAAATGGTTAAAAATTTAGGTATAAAGAAGACTTCAGGAATGGGCAAGGCTGAGCTTGTTTCTTTACTTGAAGACTTTGACAGAATGAAAGAATTGCAAAGACAAAAAGCAGAGGCAGATAAGCAAAAAATTACTGTTGAGAAAAATGATTTAGAACAAAGTGATTCTGAAAAAATAGTTTCTGACAATAAAAATGCAGCTGTAAGAAAATCGTCTGGTATAAGAGAAAAAGTAGCAAGAAGATTTTCTTCATCGCAGTCTTTAAATGATAGAAAAGATAAGATAAATGATAATAGGAAAAAAGAAATAAATAAAAAAGAAGATAAAAGTGCAGAAGTATCAGCAGATTTAAGCAATGAAATAAAGTTAGAGGCAGAAAATGCTGATGTAATGAATGCAGAGGCTGATGAAAGCAAATCAGGATATAATGATGCTGTAAATAATGCGAGAAATTATGAAGAAAGAAACAACAGAGAGGAAAATAACAAAGAAAAGAATTCTGAAAAGAAAAATCGTGAAGAAGTGAAAATGGATGGTAGAAGATTAGAAGAAGTTAAAAGCTTGCATATCGTACAACCTTATGATGTTTATAGTCAGGAGGATATAGATAATCTGGATTCAGGTGTTACTAAAATCGGTATTTTTGAAATGGTACCGGAAAGCGGATATGGATTTATTCGTTGCAGTAATTTCCTGCCTGGCGAGAATGATGTTTATGTAAGCAATAATCAGATACGAAAACTTAATTTGCGCACAGGTGATATGATTGAGGGCCATATAAAGAAGAGAAATGAGCTTAAAGAGAAGTTCTCTGCACTTTTATATGCAACAAAAATTAATGGTAAAGATCCTATCGAGGCTATGCGCCGCTCATATAGATTTGAAGATTTAACACCTATTTTCCCTTGTGAGAGAATCCATCTTGAAACTCCTAATTGTCCTATTTCAATGAGAATGATGGATTTGATTTCACCAATCGGTAAAGGACAAAGAGGAATGATTGTTTCTCAGCCTAAAACCGGTAAAACGACTTTGTTAAAGCAAATTGCTCATTCAATTACAACAAATCATAAGGAAATGCATCTGATTGTTCTTCTTATTGATGAAAGACCTGAAGAGGTAACTGATATGAAGGAAGCAATAGAAGGACCTAATGTTGAAGTTATTTATTCAACTTTCGATGAGCTTCCTGAGAATCATAAAAGAGTTTCAGAAATGGTAATAGAGAGAGCAAAAAGACTTGTAGAATTAAAGAAGGATGTAATAATTCTGCTTGACAGTATTACAAGACTTGCAAGAGCATACAATCTTACCTGCACCACAAGTGGCCGTACTCTTTCAGGAGGTCTTGACCCGGCTGCATTGCATATGCCAAAGAGATTTTTTGGTGCAGCAAGAAATATGAGAGAAGGCGGAAGCTTAACAATTCTTGCTACCGCTTTGGTTGAAACCGGTTCAAGAATGGATGATGTTGTTTTTGAAGAATTTAAAGGAACCGGTAATATGGAATTAGTTCTTAACAGAAATCTTTCCGAAAGACGAGTATTCCCTGCTATTGATATGCTTAAATCAAGTACCAGAAGAGAGGATTTACTTTTGAATGATGAGGAGCAGACCGCAGTAAATAAACTTCGTAAATCAATGGGAGGAACAAAAGCTGAAGAGGCAACAGAACAGATCATACAGCTTTTTACAAATACAAAAAGCAACAGCGAGTTTTGCAGAATGGTCATGAAGAAGCTTTCCTGAAATAATGAACAGAAATAAAAACGGAAGATGCTTTTGATTGTTTTTGATTTCACTTTTATAATGCAGTTTGTTGCAAAGAAATACAAATAATGCACTAAAAAAGGGAAAAGCTGCAAAAAAATACAAAAAATACTTGCGAAAAAATATAAGAATATACAAAAGAAATGCACTAAAATGCGCAAAACAATCTTGCACTTTAGTGCATTTTATTTTACAATTAGGTAAAGAGTTACAAAAAAGTGTTGGAATAAATGGTATTTTTTGTACAAAGTGTACTAAAATATATGAAATGCAAGATTTTGTGCAGAAAAATGCACGAATTGTGCAAAACAAAGCTTGGGGATGTCAGCTATGAAAAAAGTTACAATTATCGAAATTGCAAATGAAATGGGGCTTTCAAGAAATACAGTAGCTAAAGCATTGTCAGATAGTGCAGAGGTTGCTGAGGCCACAAAAAAAAGTGTTGCTAAAAAAGCAGTTTCTATGGGGTACACAAAAATAGCTGATTCAGTCTTAGCTTTGCTTGATAAAGAAACAAAGTCGGAAACCAAAACAATTGCTGTAGTTAATCGTTATGAGATATCAGTATTCTGGAACAGAATAATTATGGGAATGTCTGACGAATTACAAAAAGCAGGGTACAAGCTTCAAATAGTTTTTATCGATACGGAAGATGAAGAAGCAGGAATTATTCCAAAGGATACTTTAGAAAAAGTTGAGGGATTGCTTGTTTTGTCAGTTTTTTCAGACCAGGTTATGAGTAAGCTTGATAGTCTTGGAATTCCTGCAGTATACCTTGATATGGCTTGTGACTATAAGGTAAGGCCTAAGCATGGAGATTTTATAATGTGTGAGGGCGAGTCAAGTGTTGCAGAGCTCACAACCTGTATGATTGAGCAGGGAATGAAAAAGATTGGTTTTATCGGTGATATAACTTCCTGTGTTACTAACAGGGAACGCTTTAACGGATATCATAATGCATTGTTACAAGCAGGAATAACACTTGATAAAGGAATTGTTGTAACCAATCATGTTCCTTTCAGATATTATGTCGCAAGTGAAACAGAAAAAGCTTTAGAAAGCTTTGAATATATGCCTGAGGCAATCATATGTGCGAATGATGATATAGCATGGTTTGCCATTAAGTATTTGAGAAAAAAAGGCTACAGGGTGCCTGAAGATGTGGCTATTACAGGGTTTGACAATATCGAAGAGATAGCACCTATCGAAGCTTTTTTAACTACAGTAAGAGTTGGTAATTATCGTTTGGGAAGAAAAATGGTTCAGCAGCTTATTTGGAGAATGGACAATAAAGACTTTCCAATGGAGACAGTAAGAGTAGGCGTAGATATTATTTACAGGATATCTTCATGCAAGAATGCACAAGAAATGACAAATTAATTATTCTTTGCTCTTAATAAATTATGTGTTTATTTGGGACTTGTGTACAAAATAGTGCAAAATAATAGCAATAATTGCACAGTAAGTGAACAAAGAATGATAAGATATGACAAAAAAATATCGCAAATGTATTGAATGATTAATTGCGGTAAAGCGATAAAATCATTACAATTTTCAAGATGACAATGTTTAATTCAGAAGACAATAAGATAATACAGGCACTTGGAAGAATTGGTAATTTGATACTGATTAATCTTTTGTGGATAGTATTTGGACCGGCAATAAGCCTGGCAGGGCTGTTTTTCGGCTATGTTTTGCCGATGTGGGCATCAATGCTTATTATTACTTTGGGAACAATCATGATTATGCCTGCAAATATTGCATTTTATTATACTGTGAACAAGGTAGTAAGAAAGGATGAAAGCTTTATCATATCCACCTTTTTTTCAAGCTATTTAAGGGTGTTTGGAAAGACCTGCTTCCTGTCATTAATACTTGGCAGCACGACAATTTTAGTGTATTTGAATGTCAACTATCTTTCAACAGTATCTGAACTTAAAAGTCTCATATTGTTATACTCAAATATTGTTATTTTCTTTATGGGACTTGCCTGGTATCTGGTACTTGTCGCAGTATATTCAAGATTTAAAGGAAAAATGAAATTCCTTGCAGATTTAAGTTTAGAGATGGCAATCAGATTTTTACCAAGAACTGTAGGAATTCTGATAATAACAGTTGCAGCCTTTCTTGTTTGCAGCAACATATCTTTGGTATTTTTGCTTGTGATTCCGGGAGCAGCGGTATTGCTTATATGTTTTTTAGCAGAGCCGATGCTATCAAAATACACAAAGCAGGAAAATGATTCAGAAGAATAAAAAGACATCTGTGGATGGAGACGAAAATGAAGTCAATATTAAAAAAATTCAGCACTATTTTATTAATCCTTTCTTTGACAATCTCTGCATTGTCACCTTTAAATACGGCTTTGGCTAAGACCAATAAGTCAATTGATGATTATAAGGATTTGGCAGGAAGCTACTCAATTGATCCTTCTATCCCAAGCTATAAGGAATTCAAGGAAAAAAATAATTACTCATATGCTAATTCTGAAATTGTTGTTGAGGCAAAGGATTATTCAAGATATGCCATAAGAGAAGATGGAATAGAGAAGAATGTTTCTCCTGAAATATTTACAGATTACAGCGGAAGTAACGGTAAGAGTATTTTAACTACTGAAAACAGTTTAGTTGAATTTGATATCGATGTTCCTGAAACAGGTCTTTATAATCTTGAAGTTTTATATTTTCCTTATGTAGGAAAGAATTCAGAAATTCAGAGAAGCATGTTCATTGATGGTGAATTCCAGTACAGTGAAATGGCATTGCTTGAATTTTATCGTGTATGGAAATCAAGTGTTCTTAATACAAAGCTTGATGAAAACGGAGTTGAGGTAATCGATTTCGGTCAGGATAACCAGGGAAATCAGCTTAAGCCTTCCATGTCAGAAGCACCTGAATGGGTTACAACTTATGTTTATGATTCAAACGGATATGAACTTAATCCACTTGCATTTTATCTTACAAAAGGAAAGCATACGATTTCATTTTTGTCAATTAAGGAACCGATGCTTATTAAAGAATTGAAATTTGTTAAAGCTTTACAGGCTCCATCTTATAAAGAAGCATTAGCTAAGTGGGAAAAAGCTGGTGCAAAGGAAATAAAAGATACAGTAGTAAGAGTTGAGGCAGAAAATGCGGTAAAGACTTCTTCACAGATGCTTTATCCTACACAGGATCAGTCAAGTCCTGCTGTATATCCAAGCTCTGCAAGCAAGCTTTTAAATAATACAATAGGCGGTAATTCCTGGAGACTTATCGGACAGTGGATTGAATGGAATATTGAAGTTCCTGAAACAGGTCTTTACAATCTTTCCTTTTATGTAAAACAAAGCTTCGTAAGAGGTATTTATGTATCAAGAAAGATTACAATAGATGGGTTGGTTCCATTTGCTGAACTTGGAGATTATGGTTTTGTATATTCACAGAATTTCAGACTTGATACTTTGTCTGACGGAGAAGGTAATCCTTACAAGATTTATCTTGAAAAAGGTAAGCATACTTTAAGAATGGAAGCAGTACTTGGTGACTTCTCTGAAATAATAGGTGAAGTTAGAACTGCGGTATCAGAACTTAATGCAATTTACAGAAAGGTTATTCGTATTACAGGTATTTCTCCTGACCCTTACAGAGATTATGGTATTGAAAAGAAGATTCCTGAGCTTAACGGTGAATTAATTTCTGCAAAGAGCAAAATTGATAATGCAATCAGAAATTTGCGCGCTGCAGCAGGAAGCGGTAGTGATAAGGAAACAGTTCTTTTAACCATGAGCGATGACCTTGAAGAACTCATTAAAGACGGAGAACGCTTCGGAAAAGTGCTTTCGAATTTCAAGACTGATGTGAGAGCTTGCGGTAACTGGCTGACGACAGCAGTAGAACAGCCATTAAGACTTGATACTATTTATCTGACAGGCTGCGATCAGAAAATAAAGATTAATAATTCTAACTGGTTCGCAAGAGTATGGCATGAAATTAAGAAGATGGTTTGTTCTTTCTTCGTAGATTATAACCAGATTGGTAATGTATCTGACGGTGAGGACACAATAACACTTTGGATTGGCTCAGGACGTGATCAGGCAAATGTAATAAAGTCACTTATTGATAAGACCTTTACCAATAAAACAGGTGTTGGTGTCAATGTAATGCTTGTAGATATGAGTACACTTCTTCAGGCGACATTAGCCGGACAGGGTCCTGATGTTGCAATTCAGGTAGGCTATGACAATCCTTTGAACTATGGATTACGTAATGCAGTTGCAGATTTGACTCAGTTTGACGATTTGCAAGAGGTGCTTTCAAGATTCAAACCAAGTGCTTATGAAGCTTTTGGATATGATGGAGCAATGTATGGTCTTCCTGAGACACAGACCTTCCCGATGATGTTTTACAGAAAAGACATTCTCGCTGAGCTTGGTGTTAAGCTTCCGACAACTTGGGATGAGGTTAAGGTATTGATGAGTGTATTCTCAAAGAACCGTATGGAATTTGGTATGTTGCCTGGTGAAAACATATTCGCAATGCTTCTTTATCAGGCAGGCGGTGAATACTACTGTAAGGGCGGTGCAGAGTCTGCACTTGGAACTGAAGTAGCAGTTAATGCTTTTAAAGAATATTGTGAATACTATTCAGATTATAAACTTGATGCAGCTACTTCACTTGAAGAACGTTTTAAGACAGGTGAAAGTCCGATAATCATTGCTGATTACACCTTATATAATACTTTGCAGGTATCAGCACCTGATATTCAGGGACTTTGGGGTATTGCTCCGGTTCCCGGAACAGTAAGAGAAGATGGTACTGTAAGTAACACTGTAGCATCTGCAGGAAGTGCATGTGTAATCATGGATGCCTGCAAAAACAAAGCTGCTGCATGGGAATTCCTTAAGTGGTGGACAGATGCTTCAACCCAGATTGCATATGGCGGTGAAATGGAAAGCTTAATGGGTGCTTCTGCGAGAGTTGCAACTGCTAATATGGCGGCTTTTGAGAAGATGCCTTGGCCGGTAGATGATTACGAAGCTTTGTGCAAGCAGTTTGATAATGTAATTGGTATCCCTCAGGTACCTGGTGGATATTATACCTTCCGTAATGTTAATAATGCATATTATTCGGTTGTAGCAGACTTTGGTATAGCTACACCAAGAGAGGAATTGATGGATGCAATAACTTATATCAATGCGGAAATCGATTTCAAGAGAAAAGAATTTGGCTTTAATGTTGTAGAACACTAAGAGAGGAGTTTTCGATGAAAAAACGAGATAATTTATCAATTGAAGAGAAAACTCAGACAAAGTACACTCTTAGTGAGCAAATAGCCAGAGAAAGAGCAAGCTATTTGATGATTGCTCCGTACTTTATTCTTTTCTTCTTCTTTACAATCCTTCCGGTTGGCATGAGTATGCTTCTTTCACTTACTCATTTCAACATGCTTGAACCGCCTACCTTTATTGGATGGGATAACTTTTTGAAGCTTTTCCTTGAAGATGATATTTTCATCATAGCTTTGAAAAATACATTGATTATGGCTGTTATTACAGGTCCTGTCAGTTATTTCCTCTGCTTGATGTTTGCCTGGATTATCAATGAGTTTAACGGAAAGTTAAGAGCCTTCCTTACATTGATTTTCTACGCACCGTCAATTTGCGGTCAGGCATATCTTATTTGGAAAATCATTCTTTCAGGCGACAGATATGGTTATTTGAACTCATTTTTACTCAAGCTTGGAATTATCGATGCACCAATACTTTGGTTTAATACAGAAAATTATGTAATGCCTTTGCTTGTAGTAGTTCAGTTATGGCTTTCACTTGGTACCGGCTTCCTTACTTTCATTGCCGGTTTACAGACAATTGATAAGTCACTTTATGAAGCTGCTGCAATGGATGGTGTTAAAAACAGATGGCAGGAATTATGGTATGTAACATTACCTTCAATGAAGCCTCAGCTCTTGTTCGGTGCCGTAATGCAGATTACTTCATCATTTACAATTGCTGATGTATCAATTCAGCTTGCCGGTAACCCGTCTACAAACTATGCGGGTGCAACAGTAGTAACTCATTTGCTTGATTATGGTTCAGTTAGATATGACATGGGCTATGCATCAGCAATAGCAGTAGTTCTTTTCTTCCTTATGGTTGGAACTAACAAATTAGTACAGAAATTATTGAGAAGGGTAGGATAAGGCGTTGAAAAAGAAAAAAGGCTTAAAACGCATTTTTCACAAAGAAAAACAATTGAACCGTTCAGCAGCCGGAAATGGCCTGCTCTTCACCTTGATGGTAATATGCGGTGTATTGATGGCTTTGCCTTTGGTTATGCTTACCAATAACGCATTAAAACCGCTTGATGAGTTGTTCCAGTATCCGCCGAAGATTTTTGTTAAGAATCCGACAATGGAAAACTTTTCTGATTTGTTTTATCTCATGTCAGATTCAATGATTCCATTTTCGAGATATATTCTGAACACCTTGATTATCACAGGTTTTGGAACTGTTGGTCATGTTATTGTAGCTTCACTTGCTGCATATCCATTGGCTAAGCATAAATTCCCCGGCAAGGATTTCTTAATGAAGTTAGTAATCCTTTCCATGATGTTCTCACAGGCAGTAACACAGATTCCTATCTACATGGTAGTGTCTTTCCTTGGTATTAATAATACATACCTTGCATTGATTTTACCTGCATGGCAGTATGGTATGGGTCTTTACTTAATGAAGCAGTTCATGGAACAGATTCCTGATTCTTTGATGGAATCGGCAAGACTTGATGGTTCATCAGAATGGAACACATTCCTTCACATTGTAATGCCTAACGTAAAACCGGCATGGCTTACACTGGCAATTTTCCAGTTCCAGGCAATGTGGGGAAATACCGGTACACAGTATTTGAGAAGTGAACAATTAAAACCTTTGCAGTATGCTTTACAGCAGATTGCAGCAGGTGGTATGGCTCGTCAGGGTGCATCCGCAGCAGTTCAGTTTATCATTGCTTTGATACCTATCGCATTTTTCCTGATTTGCCAGAGCAATATTATTGAAACCATGACAACATCAGGTATGAAGGATTAGGAGGGATTATGAAAAAGAAATTAAAATTTTTAGCCCTTCTCCTTCTGTTAAGTCTGGTATTAGAGACGGGTGTGGCAAGTGCCGGCACAGTGCCTTATGACACTTACAATTATGATTATTGGGAAAACATAGTATTAACTCCTGCAGCTTATATTCCTGCAGGAAGTATCTCGGGTTCAACAGTCGGAACAACAGGATTTATGAACCCTCAGGATATATCTGTTGGTGATGACGGAAGAATATATGTTGCTGATTCGGGTAATAACAGAATCGTTGTAATTGCAGCAGATCACAAGTCATTAGACAGAGTGATTGAAGGCGTAATGATTGATGGCAAGCTTAGTAAATTCAATGGTCCTTATGGTATTTATGTAACCAAAGAGAACCTTATTTACATAGCAGATACCAATAACAGGAGAATTGTTGTTCTTGATGATGAGGACAATCTGGTTGACATTATTGAGAATCCGCAATCTGAAGTTTTAGCTAAGGATTATGCGTTCATGCCATTGAAGGTTTGCGTTGATTATGCAGGAAGAGTGTATTCAATCATTAAAGGTGAAACACTTGGTATCATGCAGTTTGAGGGACACGAATTTACAGGTTACTTCGGTACTATTGAGGTTGGAATATCCTTGGCAGAAAAATTCTGGAGAAAGATTGCTACCAAGGAAGAACGTGAAAAGCAGATTCAGTATGTACCTACCGAATTCACAGGACTTGATATTGATGAAGACGGCTTTATTTTCGCAACCAACCGAGATACGCAAGGCAAGCAGGCTGTAAGACGACTTAATCCTAAGGGTGATGATGTTATCAGAAAAGGCGAAAATCAGAATGTCGGTGGTGATATCATTACTTCCGGTACCTCAGATTATTCAGGTGCCTCCTACATCGTTGATGTTGCAGTTCGTGATAAAGGTATTTATTCACTTCTTGATAATAAACGAGGAAGAATATTTACATATGATTCTGAAGGAAATTTATTGTATATCTTCGGAGGACTTGGAACTCAGACAGGTACTTTTGTAACTCCTGTTTCAATAGAAGCAGATAACAGATTTATCTATGTACTTGATTCATTCCGTAAAGAAATTTTGTTATTTAAGGTAACGGAATATGGAGCTTTGATTAATGAAGCGGTTGGCCTTCGTTATGACGGTGATGAGAAAGAAGCAGTAGATATCTGGTGGAAGGTGCTTGCACTTGATGAAAACAATGAGCTTGCCAACCGAGGCATCGGTAAAGCTTACTTAAGTGCCGGTGACAATGAAATGGCTATGAAGTATCTGGAGCTTGGAAACAGCAGACAGTATTACTCAATTGCTTTTAAGCGTTACAGAAACGAATTATTAAAGGCATCACTTGGCTATATTCTGACAGTTTTATTCGTAATAATTGTTGGTCTGGTAGCATTTAAACAGTATAAAAAAAGATCCGTAAAGAAAAAAGGATAAATTATGTCTAAGTATTTTTCAAAAGAAAAATGGAAAATGTTGTTATATCTCTTAAGTCATCCTGCAGATGGTTTCTACGAAATCCGTCATAATGACAAGGGAAGCGTACCGATTGCGATACTGATGATTTTACTCTATTCTGTTGTTATTACATTTAACATGATGTCATCAGGTTTTGTTGTCAACAATACTGAGCCGAATTCAGTTGATATTCTTTCTGTAACTTTCGGCTGGATAGTAGGATATATACTCTTCTCAGTAGGTAACTGGTCAATTACCTGTTTGATGAGCGGTGAAGGAAGACTTAAGGATATCATGATAACTATCGGCTATTCGACCTTACCGATGTCCTTCTTTACTGTTATTGCTACTGTTTTTTCATGGGGAATAACAGAAGAAGAGGCTGCATTCTATAACATGATTATTGGTATCGGTACAGTTTGGACAGTTTTCCTTGCTTTGCTTGGTATTATGACTGTTCATAACTTCACTTTGTTAAAGACGATTGCAACAGTAGTATGTACCATTTTTGCGATGGCAATTATCATATTCATTTATTTAATGTTTACAGACCTTATAGGTCAGGTAATAACCTTCTTCAAGAGTGTTTATACGGAACTTATATTCCGATAGATATTCGATTAGTTTAACGGAAAGAACGGAATTTGGCAGGATATTATAATGAAAAAAGATAAGAATCTTAAAATTGAAAAGGATAATACCAGGGTTAATCAAAAAGCTGAAAAGCTGTCACTTATTGAAAAGATTAAAAGACTTTCAGTTTTTAATAAGCTTTTACTTGGTACTGCAACATTAATAATAATTATTGTTCTGATTTATTTATTGTATGTTCTGTTCCACTATACCTTATATCGTGAATATAAGAAATTCCTTCCGGAAGCATATGTATATGAAGAAGGTACGGAATTTAAGGGAATATCAGATAAGAATAAATCTGTTGAAGGAATGATTTTAGTAGCAGAAAATGATTATCTTAAGCTTTACATGAACAAAAAGACTGCAAATGTGGCTGTTTATGATAAGCGAAGCAAGGTAACCACATATGCAAATCCTTTAGATGGTGCAAACGATTCAGGTGCAACAAAAGCTAACAAGGCATTTTTGCAGTCACAGATGATTGTAGATTATTACAATACAAGTAATTATGTAGCATCATTTAATTCCTTTGATGCAGCAGTTTCAAATGATCAGGTTAAATATGAAGCTTTGGAAAACGGCTTCAGAGCAATTTATACCTTTGGTGATTTTTCTTCAAAAACAGGTATTGTTCCTGATTATCTCTCAGAAGAAAGATATAATGAAATCATCAAAGCAATCTATGATACACAGGGAAATGAACCTTACAGACTTGTAAGAGACAGCTATAAGGAATCAGATGAGGTTCCCGGTTCAAGAAAGCTTGTTGATGGTATGTATAAAGCACCGGCAACTTTAAGAAAGCTTAATAATTACTTCGCTGCAATTGGCTATACAGAAGATGATTATAAGCGTGATATGGAAGCTTCAGGTGTTGAAGGCGCAATACCATATTATGTAACAATTCCTTTGGAATACAGATTAGATGGCGAAAAGCTTATAGTTTCAATTGACCCTACACACATTGAAGAGGGTGGCGGTGCAAAGCTTGCCAAAATTGAACTTTTAAGATATTTCGGTTGTGCTTCAAAGCAAGAGGAAGGATACATGCTCGTACCTAACTCTTCAGGCTCAATTATTAATTTCAATAATGGCAAAACCGAAGCAGAAGAATATGGACAGTATGTTTACGGAATCGATCCTTTGTCAGCTTCATATGATGTGAAAGAGAATGTTGATGATTGCAGACTGCCTGTATTCGGTTTTTACAGACAAGATTCAAAAACCGGTATTTTTGCTGAAATATTAAGTGGAGATTCAGATGCAGTAATTAAGGCTAATATTTCAGGAAAGGTTAACTCTTATAATTTTGCTTATCCATCTTTCTACTTACGTTCTTATGAACAGCTTGGTCTTTCAGGCACCATACAGATGACAGTTGTAGAAGAAAAGATGTGGAAGAAGCCTATCATTGTCTCATATTCTTTCCTTACAGAGGAAAATGCAGGATATGCAGGAATGGCAAATTACTACAGAAATGAGCTTGTTAAGAGAGGCTATTTTGAGAAGATAGAGAATAAAGAAAAACTTCCTTTATATCTTAATGTTATCGGAAGTGCAGGAATTTCAGAATATTTCTTAGGTTTCAAGTATGACTCACTTAAGGCAATGACAACCTTTGATGATGCGGCAGAAATTGTAAATGATATGTATGCTGCAGGAATTGATAATATTGTAATGAATTATCAGGGATGGTTTAATGACGGATATTATCATAAAACAGCGGATTCGATTGATCTTGATAATTGCCTTGGAAGTAAAAGGGATTTGGCAAAATTAGCAAAGCTGCTTGAGGATAAGGGTGGCAAGCTTTATGGTGATGTTGCTTTCCAGAAGATAAGCTTTGCAGCTGAGAATGGTATTGGCGGATACAACTATCAGAGAGAAGATTCCCGTTATTACGGTTCTTCTTATGTTGCTACCTTCGGTCAGGTAAGCCCTGTAACACTTCGCCAGACAGCATCATTAGGATATAGAGAGACAATGTACAATTTAGTTTCTCCTAAGTATCTTGTAAGATATGTTGAAGCTTTTTCTGATAAGGTTGGAAAGTATGACATTACAGGTGTTTCACTTCGCGACCTTGGTTCTTCACTTACTTCAGATAAGAAGAGAAGAGAGATAATCGAGCGCGAATATGCGAAAGAAATCGTACTTGCCATGTTTGAAAAATTACAAGGTACAGGCAAGGATTTGATGGTAACTTCTCCTAATATTTATTCAGTTAAGTATGCGGATGATATTATGAATCTTCCTGTATATTCAAATGAGTACCTGATTATTGATATGGAGGTTCCCTTCTATCAGATGGTATTGCATGGAATGGTTGATTATACTTCAACACCTATCAATCTCGATGACTCACTTGATGAAACAGAATGTATCTTAAAACTTGTGGAATATGGTTCAGCTCCTTCCTTCACTATAACCAAGGAAGCATCAAATGAACTTAAATATACAGGCTTGAACAGCTTTTATTCTACCACTTATGACACCTGGAGTGACTTTATAAAGAGAGTATACGGAAAACTTGATTTAGCACTTTCAGATGTAACAAACTGCAATATTATTTCTCATGAAGTTTTGGACAATGAATTGAGAGTTGTTGGTTATGATAACGGTACAAAAATTATTATCAATAAAACTGATAATGACTTAAAGTATCAGGGCAAGACAATTAAAGCCAAAGATTTCTTAGTGGAGGTTGGTGACAGATGATAAATAAAAAGAATAAAAAACTGACACTTGCCGGCAGAAGAGCATTGTTTGGTCTTGCTTTCATATCTCCCTGGTTATTGGGCTTTATCTTCTTTTATGTAAGAAGTTTGATAATGGCTATACAGTTCTCATTAAGTGAGGTAAGTGTTGATCCTGTCAGCGGTGGTTATGTGCTTGACTGGGTTGGTATTAAGAACTTTACCTATGAATTTACGGCACATGCGACTTTTAAGCAGATTTTTGCAAGTTCAATGAGAGAAATGCTTATCAATGTTCCTTTAGTTACCTTCTTCAGTTTGTTTATGGCAATTCTGCTTAACAAAAAGTTTAGAGGAAGAACTTTGGTAAGAGCAATTCTTTTCCTTCCTGTTATTTTGAACTCTGAAGCTATAAGTGAAGCTATTTCACTTGCACAGCAGTCAATGCTTGGTGGTTTGAATGCGACTTCAGCTGCCATTGCTGAAACACTTAACAGTTCAACTGCCAATGCAGCGATGTACACCGATATATTTGAAAATTTTGGTTTGCCAAGAGCAGTAACAGAATACATTATTTCAATGGCAAATGGTGTAAACCAGATTATTTCACTTTCAGGTGTTCAGATAGTTATCTTTATAGCAGCTTTGCAGTCAATTCCTTCATCTTTGTATGAAGTTGCAAAAATTGAAGGTGCAACAGCATATGAGACTTTCTGGAAGGTTACACTTCCGATGGTAACACCTCATATTATTACAAATGTTGTATATACCGTAGTTGATGCCTTCGTAAGCTCGGATATAGCTGAATTGGCATATACAACAGCATTTAAGGAACAGACCTATGGATTAAGTAATGCGATGTCTTTAACCATGACCTTTGTCGTATGTTCGGTATTGTTCCTGATATGTTACATCTTGAATAAGTTTACATTCTATTATAACTAAGTTACCTGATAAGGGGGTCGGAGTCAGATGGCCGGCATTAAAGAAAAATATTTACAATTGAAGACTAAGGTTGAAACTGTAGTCAACGAACCCCAGTTTGACAATGAGAAGTCGAGAGCAGTAACGATTGCAAAGAAACTGATTTTCGGCATATTCAAAATTGTAATTCTGGTAGGAATATGCTATGTGGTTTTGTCACCTGTAATTGGTATGGTGTCACATTCGTTCTTTTCTGATGCAGATGTATATAATCCAATGGTTTATATTATTCCTCAGAATCCTACGATGGACAAGATGTCAATGTCTTATAAGACACTTGATTATTTACCACATGTAAGTACTGCATTGGTATTTGACCTTTCATTGCTGTTAATTCAGTTAATAATCTGTTCAATGGTTGGTTATGGATTTGCAAGATTTAAATTTCCCGGCAAGAATTTTCTTTTTGCCTGTGTGGTTATTATGATTGTACTTCCTTTAAACTCAATCATGTTACCACTTTATATGACGTTTAGAAATTTCCCGATTCCGTTTCCTGTAATTTCAGCAACGGGCGTGAAATTTACTAAGAACTTACTTACTACACCATGGCCTATGTATATTATGACAATATTTGGCTGTGGATTACGTTCAGGGTTGTTTATCTACATATTCAACCAGTTCTTCAGAGGGCTTCCGAAAGAAATAGAAGAGGCTGCTTTCGTAGATGGCGCGAGTATGTGGTATACATACAGTAGAATTATGCTTGTTAACTCAATGCCTGCTGTTATAACTGTAGCTGTGTTTTCAATGGTTTGGCAGTACAACGACATGTTCTACACAAAACTTTTTATCTTGAGTGACAAAATCTCTATGGGGAAGAATATCGGAGGTCTTACGTCGACAATAGCTAATGCCGAACAGATAACGAACCCGGCCATTTTGCAGCTCTACCTTGACGCAGGTATCGTTCTTGTTATTTTGCCTGTAATTATTCTTTATGTAATATTACAGTCAAGATTTATTGAGGGCGTTGAGCGAAGCGGTATTGTCGGCTAAGTAAGCGAAGAGATTAATCACAAAAAATTCTTATGGAGGAGACGTATGAAATTGAAGAACTTGTTTCTGATTCTTGCAATCAGTGTTATCACACTCTGTTTTGCAGGATGTACAGACGAAGAAATCAAGACAGCTACTGACATAGCTTCGCAGTTTATTCCTACAGCTACACCTACTGCTGCGGCTAAGTTGACAGCAACACCTACACCTATGCCTGAAGACACAAAGGCGCCTACAAAGGCTCCTGCTCAGCCTACAGCTGCTCCTACAGCTATTCCTGAAGGTATGGGTATCACATTCGAAGATGGTAATGCAGGTTTCGTAATGATGAACCTTGCTCCCGTTAAAGCTGATACAGAAGCTACCTGTGAATTGGCTGATTTTAACGGATCAAAGGCAGTTAAGGTTATGTCAGGCGAAACATCACCTGCAAGTATCCAGTACTGTGGTTTTGACCTTTCATCATTAGTTGGTGACAGAATTGCAGATGTAAGAACCATTACATTTACAGTTGGTGCAGGATTACAGAACGATACTTTCTACGCAGTATCAGGTAACCTTTACTGCTATGTTGGTGAAAATAACTCAGAAGTAAAGAATCCTTGGTCAGTTTATCTTGATACAAAGAATCCTAAGGTTGCTACATTTACACTTCCTGAAGACAAGGCATTTGTAGCAGGCGCTAAGAATATCATCGTTATTACCAAGGAAAGCGATAATGGTATCGAAGCAACCGGTAAGGGAACAGATTTCTATATTGATAATCTTGTATTCTCAGATGCAGCAGGTAATGCAATCCCTGTTGACACAACAGTTGAGTTTGATGCTCCCGAAGGTTTCGGCGAAGCTCAGGGTGGTGCATATCAGTGGTCAGACAATGCATTCGTAGCTAATCAGAATATGTTGGCAAACAACTGCTTCCAGGTAACCTATGATAAGCTTGTTGGTCAGAATCCTTTCAAGTATATCGTATTCCAGTTCGCAGGTGACTTTACATCACAGGGCTGGATCGGTGGTGGCGGTAACATCGGTTTTGACACAGCTAATGGCTGGTGGCAGGGTGATGAAGGTGCATTCGTTATCGATCAGGAAGCTGCTGATAATGAATTCTTCTATATCGTTGAACTTCCCGGTGATGTTGTTGATACTATTAAGTATGAACCTAAGGAAGATGGAACATGGGGATTATTCCAGCTTGGTCTTTGGTGGTCATCAGCTTCAGAAGAAGCTACACTTCTTAAGGTTGACTTGGTTGACAAGATTACATTATCTGATTGGGGTAAGGATGCTTTATCACCTAATCATGACTTTATTGCTGCTAACTGCTTCCAGATTAATTACAAGGATTTAATTGGAAACAAGCCTTTCAAGGGATTAAAGTTCCAGATCGTTGGTGACTTCATGTCACAGGGCTGGATCGGTGGCGGCGGTAACGTTGGCTTCAACTATGGTTCAGAATGGTGGCAGGGTGACGAAGGTGCATTCACTATTACTGAGGAATCAGCTAATACATTTGTTATGACCTTCCCTGCAGAAGTATGTGAGCAGATTAATTATGAAGCAGTAAATGATAAGGGTGAGTACGGTTTACTCCAGATCGGTTACTGGTGGGGTTCACACACGGAAGAAGTTACTTTGACAAAGGTTGAATTGATCTACTAATTCGGAGGCAAAAATGAAGAAAAATATTAAGAAGTTATGTGCAATGCTTCTTGCAGCTTGCTTGGTTCTTTCATTAGCAGGTTGTGGTGATGAGGTTATAAACAATGTTCCTCTTACCCCTCTTCCTAACGGAGATGCAGCTTCAGGTCCCATTGTTATCGATAATGGCGATATCGTAAATGCACAGGATGTTGTTACTGATACAGTAGCACCCAGTGATTACTTAAGAACAATCAAGATTGGTACATGGTATACACATTACTATGACAGTACACACAATGATGTATTTGATAACCCTAATGCTCAGGGTAATGAACAGGAAAAGCTTCAGCTTGATAATGTAAGAGCAGTAGAGAAGAAGTACAATGTTCGTATTGAATATGTAAACCTTACATGGGCTGGTATCATGGAATCAATTTCTAACTCAATTCTTGCTGGTACACCTGATATGGATTTGTATGAAGCAGACTTACAGTTCGGTGTTCCTGCAGTTTTGAACGGCTATGCTATTGCTTTGGAAGATATTCTTTCAGAAGAACATGACGTATTCAACGATCAGCTTGTTATGAAGAACTTAAAGATTGCCGGTTCTGACAAGAGCTATCTCTTCACAGGCGCAGCAATCGACCTTGCAGCTTATCCTCTTGGCTTCAACATGGATATGATTGAAGAAGCAGGTCTTGAAAATCCTCAGGATCTTTGGGACAGAGGCGAATGGACATGGGATGTTTTCCGCGAATATTTGAAGAAGCTTACAAAGGATACAGATGCTGATGGTGTTACTGATGTATATGGCGGTGCTTTCTGGCATACAACTCTTTGCAACAACCTTTTGATGTCAAATGCAGCTTCAATTGCAGCTGGTCCTAAGGAAACACTTTCAGATGCTAAGACAATCGAAGTACTTGACTTTATGTATAACCTTTATCAGATTGATAAGACTGTTAATCCTTGGAATGATGATGACTGGGATATCAACACTTATGTATATCGTGAAGGTAAGGCTGCTTTCTGGAATGCAGCTCACTGGATTGAGCAGGATCACCTTTCATCAGACTTAGGCTTTGAAATCGGTATGGTTCCTTGGCCTGTAGGACCTCATGGAAATAAGGATACTAACTCACAGATCATGGTTGCCGGTAACTGGAACTTTATTCCTATCGGAACAGAAAGACCTGAACTTGTATTCGCTGTATTCTATGATTATTCTAACTGGTTCCAGGGCGATACATCACTTCGTGATGATACTGAATGGGCTGAGAACATGATGGAAACAGAAAGAAACTTCAAGTACCTTATGTACATGGGACAGACAGCTCCTACATTTGATTTGTGGCAGACTGTAACAGGTTTCAACGGTTCATATGCTGTTGTTACATCTAACCCTGATAATGTTCGTACAGCTGCTCAGGTAGTTGAAGAACAGGCTACTGTAGTTCAGGATTATCTTGACAAGTACATGAAGTAATTTGCTTTCATGGAAAGTAATTATTAACTGACAGACTCGAGAGTCTTTGCATCGAGCAGAGACTCTCGTTTTTTTAGGAGGTCATTAATGACAAAGTATAAGATTTTAGGTGATAATCTTCCGAATATTCCCTGGCAGGACAGACCAGCTGATGCAAAAGGTCCTGTATGGAGATATTCAGAGAATCCTATTATTGACAGAAATCCTCTTGATAAGGTAGCTCGTATTTTTAACTCAGCAGTAGTTCCTTATAAGGGAGAATATATTGGTGTATTCAGAGCTGAATTAACCACAGGTGTTCCTTATCTTTACCTTGGATATTCAAAGGATGCCATCCATTGGGATTTTGAAAAGGAACCAATTCCTTTCAAGGATGAAAATGGCAAGCCTTTTATGCCTCGCTATGCTTATGATCCTCGACTTATTTTGATTGAGGATACATATTATATAGTATGGTGCACCGATTTTTATGGCGCAGCTTTAGGTATGGCTAAGACAAAGGATTTCAAGGAATTTATCCGTCTTGAAAATCCGTTTATTCCTTTCAACAGAAATGGTGTATTGTTCCCAAGAAAGATTAATGGTCTTTTCACTTTGCTTTCACGTCCAAGCGATAGTGGCCATACTCCTTTTGGTGATATTTTCTTAAGCCAGAGCCCTGATATGGTATTCTGGGGAAAGCATCGTCATGTTATGTCACGCGGATATAATCAGTGGTGGCAGTCATTAAAGATAGGTGCAGGCGCTACACCTATTGAGACAAGTGAAGGCTGGTTGTTGATTTATCATGGCGTTACAGGAACTTGCAACGGCTATGTATATTCAATGGGCGCAGCAATTCTTGACATTGATAATCCTTCAATCGTTAAGTATCGTTCTAATAATTATATTCTCACACCTGAGAAACCCTACGAAACAACAGGTTTTGTAGATAATGTATGTTTCCCTTGTGCTGCATTATGTGATGCAGAAACAGGTAAGCTTGCTATTTATTATGGTGCAGCTGATACCTATGTAGGTCTTGCTTTTACCACAGTTGATGAACTTATTGATTTCGTTAAGAATGATTCTGCTTTAAGCGGAGAAGATGGCGAGATTGGTTTAATCTAATTACAAACTCCTGTGATTGGACTAATCATGGGAGTTGATTTTTTATAAATATCTGAATTTGAAAATAATAACATTTATATATTTTTTATGATAAGAAACGCAAAGCGTTTGAAGGAGGAAATATGTTGGCACAAACACCGCCTATGGGTTGGAATTCATGGAATACCTTTGGATGGCAGATTAACGAGGAATTGATTAAAGGTACAGCTGATATCTGGAGTGATTTGGGATTACTTGATGCAGGCTATAATTATCTCGTTATTGATGACTGTTGGTCTGAAAAGGAAAGAGATGCAAATGGTCTTTTAGTTCCTGATAAATATAAGTTCCCTAATGGAATAAAAAGCGTATCTGACTATGTGCATTCAAAAGGCCTTAAGTTTGGTATGTATTCATGCTGTGGCTCAATGACCTGTGGAGGACATCCTTCAAGCTTTGAACATGAATTTAGTGATGCAAAGCAGTTTGCAGAGTGGGGAGTTGATTATTTGAAATATGATTATTGCTACAAACCCTACGGAATTCCCGGACATCTGCTTTACAAGAGAATGTCACTTGCTTTAAGAAACACCGGAAGAGATATCCTTTTCTCTGCTTGCAGCTGGGGTTCTGATGAGACAGATAAATGGGCGAGAGAATCAGGAACACATATGTATCGTTCCACAGGTGATATCCAGGATAACTGGGAGTCAGTTAAGAACCTTTTCTTAAGCCAGGAACATAAGGCTTCATTACAGGGACCTGGTTGTTATAACGATATAGACATGCTTGTTGTAGGTATGCATGGCAAGGGAAATGTTGCATTGGGTGGCTGCAGCGATGAAGAATACAGAACTCATTTTTCCATGTGGTCAATATTCGGCTCTCCGTTAATGATCGGCTGTGATATAAGAAACATGGATGAGGTTACAAAAGAAATTCTCACCAATAAGGAAGTAATCGCAGTAAATCAGGATATAGAAGGCAGAGGCGCTTTCTCAATGAATCAGTGGAATAATCCTAATGTTAAAATGTATGCAAGAATGATGCATGATGGAAGCATTGCAATTGGTATGTTTAATTTAGGTGAAAATAAGGGCGAAGCTTCAATTGAGTTCTGGGATTTGGGAATACCTGTAGCCAGCGGTTACGGACTTAAGCTAAGAGATCTTTGGGCACACGAAGATATGGGTGTATACAAGGAACACTACAGATGTGAGTTAGAACCTCACTGCTGCAAGATGCTTAGAGGATATCTTGTAAAGGACTGATTATGGCTAAATGCAAACAGTGTAATGTTGAACTTAAATCTGATGAAATAGCAATATACCGTAAACTTGTAAACAGAGGTGCTACGGATTATCTTTGCATACCCTGCTTAAGTGCATATTTTAAGTGCTCTCAGGAAATTATATACGAAAGAATAGCAAAGCTTCGTGAATCGGGCTGTACATTGTTTAAGTAAAGCATATTCATTAGAGGTTTAAAGGGAGTTATTATGGAATTTTCGATTAATGCTGATGGAAAAAATCAAGTGGTTGCCAATATGCAATCGACTGCTTTGGCACATCTTAAAGAGGTTATAATACCATACTGGAACAAGCTTAAGGATGATGAAAATGGCGGATTTTATGGATATGTTGGCTACGATTTAAAGGTAGATAAGGAATATGAAAAGGGATGTATTCTTAATTCCCGAATTCTCTGGTTCTATGCAAATGCTTATAAACAGCTCAAAGAAGAAGCCTTACTTGAAAATGCAAAGCACGCATATTCCTTTTTGAAATCAAGTTGTCTTGATAAGGACAATGGTGGTGTGTACTGGTCAATAACATATGATGGAAAGCCATGTGATACAACAAAGCATACTTATAATCAGGCTTTTTCGGTATATGCCTTATCTTCTTATTATGAGGTGACAAAAGATATTGAGGCTCTGTTCATTGCTAAGTCCTTAGTTGATGTTATCGAAGGCAAAATGAAGGATGATATTGGTTATTTAGAGGCATTTTCTGTTGATTTTGTGCCAGCATCGAATGAAAAGCTTTCAGAAAATGGTGTAGAAGCAGAGAAAACCATGAATACACTTTTACATGTTTTGGAAGCATATACTGAAATGTACAGAGTGTGCTGTTTGTATGAAAGTGAAATTGAAGCTAAAGCTTTTCCCTTAAAAGAAGTGATTAAAACATTAACAGAGGCTTTGTATAAGGTCTTTGATACTGTTGCTTTAAAAATATACAATCCTTTGCTTAAAAGGCAGGAGGTTTTCTTCGATAAATTCTTTAACCCAATAATAGACTTACATTCTTATGGGCATGACATTGAAACAGCATGGCTTTTAGGCCGCAGTCTTGATATTGTTTCTTACTTTGATCTTGAGAAAAGCATGTACGAAAGAATAGCAATAAATGGGGAAAAATCGGTCGAAGATAGGAGAAATTTAATTGACAATTTGTATGAAATATGTAATCATTTGACGGAAAAGATTTATGATTTGGCATATGTAAATCATTCCCTGCTTAATGAATGCGATAAGGGCGTTGTCAATACTGACCGAATCTGGTGGGTGCAATCAGAAGCAGTGCTTGGCTTTGTAAATGGTTTTGCAAGAATTGGCGAGATGAAGTATTTACTTGCTGCACAGGATATTTTGAACTTTATTCTTAATACATTAACAGACAAAAGGGAAGGCAGTGAATGGTTCTGGAAGCTTGATGAGAATTTATTACCTGTTGAGGGTAAGCCTATTACTGAACCATGGAAATGTCCTTACCATAATGGTCGCATGTGCTTTGAATTAATGAAAATACAATAATCGGAGGAAAATATGAACTACAACGAAACTTATAATGAGTGGCTTACCAATCCTTTCTTTGATGAAGCTACAAAGGCTGAATTAAAGGCTGTAGAAGGCAATGAAGAAGAGATTAAAGACCGTTTTTACAAGACTTTGGAATTTGGTACAGGTGGTTTAAGAGGTGTTATTGGTGCAGGAACTAACAGAATGAATTATTATACTGTTGGTAAGGCAACACAGGGACTTGCTAATTTCATTTTAAAGGAAAATGGTGCTTCAAAGGGTGTTGCAATTGCATATGATTCAAGACGTATGTCACCTGAATTTGCACTTTGTGCTGCATTGTGCCTTTGCGCTAATGGCATTAAAACCTATCTTTTTGAATCTTTAAGACCTACCCCTGTTTTGTCTTATACTGTAAGAAAGCTTGGATGTATTTCAGGTATTGTTGTTACAGCAAGCCACAATCCTCCGGAATATAACGGATATAAGGTTTATTGGGAAGATGGCGCTCAGGTTACAGCACCTAAAGACAAGCAGATTATTGAAGAAGTAAATAAGATTACTGATTTTGCCAAGGTTTTGACAATGGACAAGGAAACAGCTTTAAATAAGGGACTCCTTACAATTGTTGGCAAGGAAATTGATGATACTTATATTGCTGAGCTTAAAAAACTCGTTGTTAATCCTGAAATGGTAAAGGAAGTTGGCAAGTCAATGAAGGTTGTTTACACTCCTTTACATGGTACAGGTAATATTCCTGCAAGACGAATTCTTAAGGAAATCGGTTTTGAAAATGTATATGTTGTTAAGGAACAGGAGCTTCCTGACGGTAACTTCCCTACAGTTTCATATCCTAATCCTGAAGATAAGAAGGCATTTACACTTGCACTTAAGCTTGCAAAGGAAGTTGATGCTGATTTGGTTTTGGCAACAGACCCTGATGCAGACAGACTTGGTGTATTTGCAAAGGATTCAAGAACAGGAGAATATGTTTCATTTACAGGTAACATGTCAGGTATCTGCATCATGGAATATTTACTTTCACAGAGAAAAGCTCAGGGTAAGCTTCGCGAGGATTCAGCTGTAGTTAAGACTATTGTTTCAACTAATATGGCTGACAAGGTAACAGAGAATTATGGCGTAAATCTTATTGAAGTACTTACAGGCTTTAAATATATTGGTGAGCAGATTAAGTGGTTTGAAGAACGCGGCAAGGGACAGTATGAGTTCGGTTTTGAGGAAAGCTACGGCTGCTTGGTTGGTACTCATGCACGCGACAAGGATGCTATCGTTGCAGTTATGGCACTTTGCGAAGTAGCAGCATATCTTTACACAAAGAACATGACTCTTTATGATTTCATGCTTTCTCTTTATGAGAAATATGGTTATTTCATTGAAGGACTTGAGACCTTGACACTTAAGGGTGCTGATGGCCAGGCAAAGATTGCTTCAATTATTGATGGTTTGAGACAGAATCCTCCTAAGGAATTAGCAGGTCTTAAAGTTAAAGCTTTGAGAGACTATGACAAGAATGTAATTACAGATTTAGCAAGTGGTGCTACTAAAGAAACAGGCCTTCCTAAGTCAAATGTTCTTTATTTTGATTTAGAGCAGGATGCGTGGGTATGTGTTCGTCCTTCAGGTACAGAGCCAAAGATTAAGTTCTATATTGGTGTTAAGGGTAATACACTTGAAGCAGCAAAGGACATTCAGGCAAAGCTTACAGAAGAATTGATGTCTTTGGTTAAGTAAGCATTTGACACAATTATAAAAGCTACAGGGACAGCAAGGTTTTTCACTATGAAAAATCAGCTGTCCCTTTACTTAGTGCGCCTAGCGGCGCACGTTTCTAACGGGTTAAAGTCCCGAATCCGCCTG
>JAKSSA010000017.1 GCA_024403335.1 Lachnospiraceae bacterium | reverse complement strand
AGGAAAGACCGATTTCAGTATATGAGGTACATCTGGGCTCTTTTATGCGTCCTTCTGATGCAGATGGTGATTTCTATAATTATCGTGAAATCGCAGAAAAACTTGCGGATTATGTAAAGAAACTCGGATATACTCATGTGGAACTGCTTCCTATAATGGAGCATCCGTTTGATGGTTCCTGGGGATATCAGGTGACAGGATATTATGCGCCGACTTCAAGATTTGGTAATCCTGAAGACTTTATGTATTTTGTGGACTATCTTCACAAAAATGGAATTGGTGTAATCCTTGACTGGGTACCGGCACATTTTCCTAAGGATTCCTTTGGCTTGGCAAAGTTTGATGGAACCTGCCTTTATGAACACCAGGATCCAAGACAGGGCGAGCATCCGCACTGGGGTACATTAATTTATAATTACCATCGTCCTGAAGTATCCAATTTCCTTATTGGAAATGCAATGTATTGGGTAGAAAAGTATCATGTTGACGGAATTCGTATTGATGCAGTTGCTTCGATGCTCTATCTTGACTATGGAAAAAATGATGGCGAGTGGATTCCTAACTGCTTTGGCGGCAAGGAAAACCTTGATGCCATTGAATTACTTAAACATTTAAATTCAATGATGAAAAAACGTAACCCTGGCACATTGATGATTGCAGAAGAATCAACTGCCTGGCCGATGGTTTCAGGTGATGTTGAAAATGGCGGACTTGGTTTCCAGCTTAAATGGAATATGGGCTTCATGAACGACTTTTTGGGTTATATGAAGCAGGATCCGCTTTTCAGAAAGGGAAATCATAATGCTTTGACATTTTCAATGATGTATGCCTATAGTGAAAGATTTATTCTTGTATTTTCTCATGATGAAGTTGTTCATGGTAAAGGATCAATGATTGGTAAGATGCCGGGTTCTTACGAAGATAAGTTTGCAAATTTACGTGCAGGTTATGGTTATACCTATGGACATCCCGGAAAGAAGCTTCTTTTCATGGGTCAGGAATTTGCACAGTTTGCAGAATGGAATGAAAATAAGGCACTTGACTGGAATTTGGTTTCAGAATATGAGATGCATCAGAAGATGCAGACTTATGTCAGCGAGCTTAACAAGCTTTATACTGGTAAGAAAGCTATGTATGAAGCAGATTATTATAATGATGGCTTTAAGTGGATTAACTGTAATGACTGGCAGAGAAGCTATGTTACCTTTTACAGACAGTCAAAGGATGGTTCAAATCTTTTGGTATTTATCTGTAACTTTACACCTGTACATTATGATGAATTTACACTTGGAGTTCCTGTAAAAGGTTCATACAAGGAAATTCTTAACAGTGATGATACAAAGTTTGGTGGAAAAGGAAATGTTAATTCAAAGATAATCAAGTCAAAGGAACAGGAATGGGATGGTTTTGATAATTCAATTACTGTAACCCTTCCAGGACTTTCAACTTTGGTTTTGGAATTTAAAAATCCTGTGAAGAAAGCAAAAGCGGAAGCAGAAGCTTCGAAAACAGGAAAGAATAGTAAAAAAGCGTAATCACAAATAATAAAGAAAAGGACTTATAAGCGGCTTTATTTATGAAAGACTATATTACAAGTATATTTGGAACAGATGTATTTTCTGACGATGTCATGAGACAGTATCTTACTGAAGATACCTTTAAGACTTTGTGTGAAATACGAGGAAAAGGTGGAGAACTTAGCATTGAAATCGCTGATGAGATTGCACATGCGATGAAAGATTGGGCTATACAAAAGGGTGCAACCCATTACACCCACTGGTTCCAGCCAATGACAGGTATTACTGCTGAAAAGCATGATTCTTTCCTTGCACTTGATTCTGAAGGAAAAATAATAATGGATTTTTCCGGAAAAGAGCTTATTAAGGGAGAACCTGATGCATCAAGCTTTCCATCTGGTGGTTTAAGAAATACTTTCGAAGCAAGAGGCTATACGACCTGGGATTGTACTTCGCCTGCCTTTGTTAAAGAAGATGCAGCAGGAGTAACATTATGTATACCTACAGCTTTCTGTTCTTATACAGGTGAGGCACTTGATAAGAAAACTCCTTTGCTTCGTTCAATGGAGGCAATTGATAAGCAGGCAGTAAGAGTATTGCATGCAATTGGAAGAACAGATGTAAACAGCGTTTCATGTCTTGTAGGTCCTGAGCAGGAATATTTTTTGGTTGATAAAAAGCTTTTCTGGCAAAGAGAAGACCTTATTTTTACAGGTCGTACTTTGTTTGGTGCAAAGCCTCCTAAGGGCCAGGAGATGGACGACCATTATTTCGGCTCACTAAAGGAACGAATCGCTTCTTTTATGAAGGAGCTTAACAATGATTTGTGGAAGCTTGGAATTACTGCTAAGACACAGCATAATGAAGCAGCACCGGCACAGCATGAGCTTGCTGTTATATATGATACCTGCAATATCGCATGTGATCATAATCAGCTTGTTATGGAAACCATGAAAAAGGTGGCAAAGCACCATGATCTTGAATGTCTGCTCCATGAAAAACCTTTCCAGGGAGTAAATGGTTCAGGTAAACATAATAACTGGTCAATGGTTACAGACAAGGGTGAGAATCTTTTTAAACCCGGAAAAACACCACATGATAATCTTCAGTTTTTGTTGTTTTTATCAGCTGTAATGAATGCTGTTGATGAATATCCGGAGCTTTTGATATATTCTGCTTCAAATCCTGGCAACGACTGCCGTTTAGGAAAGGCAGAGGCACCCCCGAGTATCGTATCCATATTCCTTGGGGAGCAGCTTGATGATATAGTTGATCAGTATATTAAAACCGGAGAAGCTACTGCTTCTAAGAAGTCAGAAAGACTTAAGACAGGTGTACATTCACTTCCTGAGCTTAAGAAGGATGCAACAGACAGAAATCGTACTTCACCTTTTGCATTTACCGGAAATAAATTTGAATTCAGAAGTGTTGCTTCGTCACTTTCAATAGGTGGTCCTAACACTGTAATTAATACAATTGTTGCTGATGTTTTGAGCCGTTATGCAGATGAGCTTGAAGCTTGCAAGGATGAGGACAAGACCTCTTTGATTAAATCGATAATCAGAAAATCCTTCTCAGAACACAGAAGAATTCTTTTTGATGGAAACGGATATGGAGAGGATTGGGTTTTGGAAGCAAAGAAGCGCGGACTTCCTAATCTTCCTTCAATGGTTAATTCTACAAAGGAACTTATTTCAGAGAAAAATGTGGCTGTTTTTGAACGCCAGAAGGTATTTTCAAAGACTGAGCTTGAGTCAAGACAGCTTGTAAGCTATGAAATATATGCAAAGAGTATAAATATCGAAGCAAGAACCATGCTTAACATGGCTTCAAAGCTTCTTATTCCTGCAGCTATTAAGTTTAATGGCGAATTGGCAAAGTCAATTTATGAAGTTGAAAGAGTGCTTGGTCCTTCTTTAGATGATGGAAACAGTCCTGTTGCTTTGCAAAGAGAGCTTTTAAAGAAGTCTACAGCTTTGCTTGAAAAGGCAATGAAGGCACATTATGATTTGAACGAAGAGGACAAGATTGCAAAGAAGATGACAGGTGAAGCAAAGGCTTTCTATTTCAGAGAAAAGGTTGTTCCTTTGATGGATGAATTGAGAGCACCTCTTGATAAGCTCGAAAGAATCGTAGACAAGAATATGTGGCCGATTCCAACCTATAGTGACTTGTTATATGATATTTAATTAGCGATTAATTAGCGATTAATTAGCGATTAATGAGCAATTAATGAGCAATTAATAAACAACTAATAATGTCGCTAAAGAATAAAGCATTTTCTGATGATGAAAATATTGATAGCACATATTAAAATCTTGATTTGTGAATATATGCTAATATAAAAGAAATACTAAGTATGTTTAAAATAATAGAAAAAGGGTGATAAAATGATTCAGGCAAGCAATGTAACATTAAGACTCGGAAAAAGAGCCTTATTCGAGGACGTAAATATTAAGTTCACTGAGGGTAACTGTTATGGACTTATCGGTGCAAATGGCGCAGGAAAGTCAACCTTCTTGAAAATTCTTTCAGGACAGTTAGAACCATCAAAGGGTGAAGTTATTATTACCCCCGGACAGAGACTTTCTTTCCTTCAGCAGGACCACTTCAAGTATGACGCTTTTAATGTACTTGATACAGTTATTATGGGTAATAAACGCCTTTATGATATTATGCAGGAAAAGGATGCCATCTATGCGAAGGAAGATTTTACAGATGAAGATGGTATTAAGGCTAGTGAGCTTGAAGGTGAATTTGCACAGTTAAACGGATGGGAAGCAGAATCTGATGCTGAAACCTTGTTAAATGGTCTTGGCGTTGCAAATGAATATCATTATTCTATGATGTCAGAGCTTCCTGATGCTATTAAGATTAAGGTTTTGCTTGCGCAGGCATTATTTGGTAACCCTGATATTTTGTTACTCGACGAGCCGACAAACCACCTTGATTTGGAAGCTATTAACTGGCTTAATGAATTCCTTATTAACTTTGAAAATACGGTTATTGTAGTATCTCACGACCGTTATTTTCTTAATAAGGTATGTACACAGATTGCTGATATTGACTATGGAAAGATTAAGCTTTATGCCGGTAACTACGACTTCTGGTATGAATCAAGCCAGTTGATGATCAAGCAGATGAAAGAAGCAAATAAGAAGAAGGAAGAGAAGATTAAAGAATTACAGGAATTCATTCAGAGATTCTCAGCTAATGCTTCAAAGTCAAAACAGGCAACTTCCCGTAAGCGTGCTCTTGAAAAGATTGAGCTTGATGATATGCAGCCTTCTTCAAGAAAATATCCTTACATTGATTTCAGACCTGCAAGAGAAATCGGTAATGAAGTTCTTACAGTTGAGCATATTTCTAAAACTATTGACGGAGTAAAGGTACTTGACGATGTTTCCTTTATCGTAAACAGAGATGACAAGATTGCTTTTGTTGGTGCAAATACTATTGCCAATACTACACTTTTCAAGATTCTTGCTGGCGAATTAGAGCCTGATTCAGGAACTTTTAAATGGGGTGTAACAACAAGCACAGCATATTTCCCTAAGGATAATACACAGCTTTTTGCTACTGATGATACTATTGTTGATTTCTTAATGCCTTTTTCACCTGAAAAGGATGTTACCTATGTTCGTGGTTTCATGGGAAGAATGCTTTTTGCAGGCGAAGAAGGAAGTAAAAAGGTAAACGTTCTTTCAGGTGGTGAGAGAGTAAGAGTTCTTTTAAGTAAGATGATGATTATGGGCTCAAATATTCTTTTGATGGATGAGCCAACAAACCATCTTGATATGGAAAGTATTACAGCTTTGAATAACGGATTGATTAAGTTTAAAGGTGTTGTTTTATTCACTGCTTTGGACCACCAGTTTATTCAGACTGTTGCGAACAGAATATGCGAAATTTTACCAAGTGGTAAGATGATTGACAAGATTTGTACATATGATGATTATCTTGAAAGTGATACTCTTGCAATTAAGAGACAGTCACTGTCAGTAATCAAGGAAGAAGAGGACTAATGCGTAGAACAGCTTTCAGTGATTTCGGTTTCGGTAATGTTACTGCTAAAGATTTGTCATTTTCATATTTCGGTAAAGATGCAAAAGAGGTTCTTTTGAATTTTTATTTTGATTTGAATGCCATGCCTTTTTTAAAGGTTAAGATGGTGAGTAATGAAAGAAATGGTATATTTTCAGTAGAACGACTTAGCAAGGCTTTTATTGTATCAAAATTCGAGACTGTAAGCAGTGATGGCCTGATTGGTTCCCATATTATTTATTATAATTACACTGTAGATGGAAATATTGTAGGAGATCCTTATGGTATTTTGTCTGCAAATTATCCTTTTTTTGCTGCTGAAAGACTTATTAAGGTAGGGGATGAGGATAAAACCTATTTCCTTAAAAATTTTACCGTTCCGATTTATGAGGCGTTAAGATTTGTTGTAAAAGAAATAGAAGAAAGAAAAAACGATGAAGGGATTACACTGTTTAGTCCTAAGATGAGCAGTGTTGACTTTCTTGACAACATAATAAAAAAGACACCATTATATGTAAAAAATGACTGTGATAATCTTAAAATATACCAGTTACATGTAAGAGGCTTTTCTATGAGAGATGAGAGTCTGCCTTTAGAAAAGCGTGGTAAGTTCTCTGGAGTCAGCTCGAAAATTGCACATATACAAAAAATTGGTGCTAATGCGGTAATGCTATTACCCTGCTATAATTTTTGCGAAAATTTACCGGGAAACAGAGTGAATTTCTGGGGATATGGTGCTTTAGCAGACTTCTTTTCTCCTAAATGCAGTTATGCAGAGGTTATACCGAATGCGAGTATTGAATTTTACCAGATGGTATGTGAACTTCATGATAAAAAGCTTGATGTTTACATGGAATTTACTTTCCCTGATGATACGCCTTACAGCTTTATAAGGGACTGTCTGGTTTTTTGGCATGAATATTATGGAGTTGATGGTTTCAGAATTATGTCAGGAAATCAATGGCTTGATTTGCTGATGAGAGAGCCAAGACTTTATAATGCCAGATTTTTTAGTGACAAGCGCGATGTTAATCCATGCTACAGAGAACAGTACGGATTGATAGATGAAAATTTCATGTGGGATATTCGACGTTTCTTAAGAGGTGATGAGTGCTCTTTACAGGGCTTTTTCAATCATTTTAAGAAAAAAAGCGAGAAGATGTTTTTTGTAAATGCATTGACTTTGATGACCGGCTTCACTTTATATGATTTATTTAATTATGATGTTAAGCACAACGAAGATAATGGAGAGTATAACAGGGACGGAATCGAGCGTAATTACAGCATGAATTGCGGATTTGAGGGTCCTACAGAAGACGAGGAGGTGCTTGAAAAGCGCATTCTTATGATAAGAAATGCACAAACGCTACTTTGCTTGTCAAGCGGTGCTGTTATGTTCAGGTCAGGCGATGAGATTTTGCATACTCAGAAAGGTAATAATAATGCTTATTGCCATGATGATAACATAAGCTACATAGATTGGAACAGACTTAAACTTTTTCCAATGGTGGTTGATTATCTTTCAAAGCTTAATGTTTTGAAACGTAATTATGGTATGTTAAATACTTCAAAGCCCTTTAGGGAAAGTGATTACTGTTACCAGGGAACTCCTGATATTTCATTTCATTCCTTACAGCCGTATTTGGTCGATACTTCTTTCTACGCAAGAGGTGGAATGATAATGTATTCCGGATATTATGATGGCATAAATGGTAAAGCAGATAATGTTTTAATTGTTGCTAATATGTTTGATGAGGAGAAGGAGTTTGATCTTCCTTTACCATCAGGAAACAAAAAAGGCTGGAATCTGATACATAGTACCGAAAAAATAAGTACTGTTATCAAGATCCCAAATTATCATAAAAATTACAAAATGCCTGCTAAGACAATCGCTCTTTTCTCTTGTGGAAATAAGGAAGAGGAAATAAGTGATGTTGCAGATAACTCAGAAAATAAAGAAGAGTGACGGATTATAAAACAAATTATAAAAGAAAGCTATGCAGGTTATAGAGAAGAGTAAAAATGCTTGGATTTGATATCGAAAATGTTAAAAAGGTCATGAATGAACTTCTTATGAAGGATACTTTTGATGAACTCCTTTTCTTTGAAGGAAATTTGAAGAGCCTTTTTGAATTTCGCTTTGACGGAAGAAAGAATGAACTGTTTGAAGAACGTTTAAAAGCGTCAAACTCATTAACAGCTGAAGAGCAGAATAATCTTCTTTTGATGGAAGGAGAAGAATTGGTTTGCTGGGGCATGGCAAGGCCTAAGATTTTTGAACTTATTAAAGGCAAATGTACACCACAATCCTTTTCGTTTGTTTTGATGCTAAACCGTAAAGTAAAGCAGCAGCTTGCTGATAAAAATGATTTTAAAGCATTTGCCTCAAAGGGAAACAATTACTGCCTTAATTTCAGATTTGAAAAAAATGTGCTGAAGGTTACGACAGCGACATCTCTTGAAAGTTTTACCATGGATAAAAACTTTGACAAAATCTGGGACGGATATGTTAATGAAAAATATAGTAACGTCCTGACAACTTGTTAGCACTCTTGCTTAATGAGTGCTAAAATTTGCTTGACTTTGCAAATACAGAGTATTATAATGAATTTCGAGTTGAAAAAGACTCGAAATTTTTGTTTTATAAGGCAGTGGCAAACTGTTATGAATATTTTGTAAAAGGAAAGGAAGTTTGATTATGTCAGCAGAAAGAGGCAATTTATCAATTAATTCAGAAAACATATTCCCTATTATTAAAAAATGGTTATATTCAGACCATGATATTTTTATCCGCGAATTAATTTCTAATGGCTGTGATGCTATTACAAAACTCAAAAAGCTTGAAATAATGGGAGAAACAGAGCTTGAAGATGATGAAGACTTAAGCGTTTCAGTTTATGTAAACCAGGAAGAAAAAACCATTCGTTTTGTGGATACCGGTATTGGTATGGATGCAGATGAGATTAAGGAGTATATTAATCAGATTGCATTTTCAGGTGCTAAAGATTTCGTTGAAAAATATAAGGATAAGACTAACGAAGATCAGATAATCGGTCATTTCGGTCTTGGATTTTATTCTGCTTTCATGGTAGCACACAAGGTTGTTATTAATACTCTTTCCTATAAAGAAGGTGCAAAGGCCGTTCATTGGGAGTCAGAGGAAGGTCTTGACTTTGAAATGGAAGAGGGAACAAAGGAAGAAAGAGGAACAGAGATTATCCTTTATCTTAATGAAGACAGCTATGAATTCTCAAATGAATACAAGGCTAAAGAGGTTATTCAGAAGTACTGTTCTTTTATGCCTGTACCTATTTACTTTGTAAATGAGAATGCAAAGGAAGAAAAAACAGAAAACAAAGAAGTTGTTGATGCAACAGTATCAGAAGACGGAAAGGCAGTTGAAGACGGAAAGAAAGAGGAAAGAAAGTCTTTGAATGAAACCACTCCTCTTTGGACAAAGCATCCTAACGACTGTACAGAAGAGGATTATAAGAAGTTTTACCGCGAAGTTTTCCATGATTACAAGGAACCACTTTTCTGGATTCATTTGAACATGGATTATCCTTTTAACTTAAAGGGCATTCTTTACTTCCCGAAAATTAATACTGAATATGACAGCATAGAAGGAACTATTAAGCTTTACAGTAACCAGGTATTTATTGCTGATAACATTAAAGAGGTTATTCCTGAATTTTTACTTTTATTAAAGGGCGTTATTGACTGTCCTGATTTGCCTTTGAATGTATCAAGAAGTGCATTGCAGAATGATGGTTTTGTAAAGAAAATTTCTGATTACATTACAAAGAAGGTTGCAGATAAATTAAGCGGAATGTTTAAAACTGATAAAGAGAACTATGAGAAGTTCTGGGATGATATCTGTCCTTTTATCAAGTATGGCTGCTTAAAAGATGATAAGTTCAGAGAAAAAATGAATGACTATATTCTTTTTAAGGACCTTGAAGGCAAGTACCTTACATTAAAGGAATATGTGGAAGCTGAAAAAGCCAAGAAAGGTGATAAAACAGAAGAAGAACAGAAAAATTCAATGAAGGAGGATGCAAAGGACAACGATTTGGATAATTCTGAAAATGAAGAAGCTGATGAAAATGGTGACAACGAAAAAGCCGAAGAGGATACAAGAGAAGTTGTATATTATGTAACTGATTTGGTGCTTCAAAGTCAGTATGTGAACATGTTCAAGTCAGAAGGAATCAATGCTTTGATACTTACTCATAACATTGACCAGCCTTTCATCGGACAGCTTGAATATCAGAATAAAGACCTCAGATTCCAGAGAATTGATGCCGAAGTTACAGATTCCTTCAGAAGCGAAGAAGGAAAGAAGGAACTTAAGAAGCTTGAAAAGAAGCTTGTGAAATTGTTTAAGGATAAACTTAATAATGATAAGCTTACTGTTAAGGTTGAGATGCTTAAAAACAGTAATATTGCAAGCTTTATAACTCTTTCTGAGGAAGACAGAAGAATGCAGGATATGATGAAGATGTACAATATGGGTGGTAATGCGGATATGTTCCCTACTAATAAGACCTTGGTACTTAATGCAAATCATAATCTTGTAAAATATCTTGCAGAGCATGAAAAAGATGAAGGTGCAGATTTGTTTGTTGCACAGCTTTACGATCTTGCTTTGTTAAGTCATCAGCCTTTAGCAGCAGATGAAATGACTGCTTTTATTGAGAGAAGCAACAAGATTATGATGCTCCTTGCTGAAAAATAGTTCTAATTCTTAAAAATTTATGAAATTTATGTGAAACGCGGCCCTCTTTCTTGTATAAAGGGGGCCGATGTGGTAGTATATTTTTGTTTTAAGGTGGGAAATAACATATAAAGGAACAAATACATGAACGAAAACAAAAACGACAATAATAAGCATGACCCTGAACATGATCGAAAGATAAGGAGAGCGATAATTATCGCTGCCTGCATATTCGGTTTCATATTCTTAGTGTCAAGAATGAATTCTGTCTATGAATCAATGACAACAAAGGAACTTGAATATAACGAGTTTATTTATTATCTTGATAATGGCGTTGTTAAAAATGTTGAAATTCATTCTTCGAGAGCAAGACTTACTGTTTATATGAAGGATGGTCAGACAATGGCTGATCCTAAAAAGACATATTATGTAAGCATGACAGAGGATAGTACAGAGCTTACAAAGCGTCTTGAAAGTAAAAATGTTGCCTTCAAAAGTATTACAAGCGAGACCTCAAGTGTACTGTTGAGCATATTTTTAAATTATATTCTTCCTTTGGGACTGATTCTTGCATTGTTTATTTTTATGACAAAATCTGTTAAAGGAGGAATGGGACTTTCAATTGGCAAGTCAAATGCCAAGATGTATGTGCAGAACAAGACAGGTGTAACTTTTAAGGATGTTGCAGGACAGGAAGAAGCTAAGGAATCACTGACAGAAATTGTTGATTTCCTGCATAATCCTGAAAAATATGTAAGAATTGGTGCAAAACTTCCAAAAGGTGCTTTGCTTGTAGGACCTCCCGGAACAGGTAAAACATTGCTTGCTAAAGCAGTTGCCGGTGAGGCCAATGTACCTTTCTTCTCACTTTCAGGTTCTGAATTTGTAGAAATGTATGTTGGTGTAGGCGCATCAAGAGTAAGAGATTTATTTAAGTCTGCTCAGGCTCAGGCACCATGTATAATCTTCATTGATGAAATCGATGCCATCGGTAAATCAAGAGAGAGAAACTATGGAAATGATGAAAGAGAACAGACCTTGAATCAGTTGCTTGCTGAAATGGACGGTTTTGATTCTTCAAAGGGTCTTGTAATTTTAGCTGCAACCAACAGGCCTGAAACTTTGGATAAGGCATTGTTAAGACCAGGTCGTTTTGACAGACAGATTATTGTTGATAAGCCTGATTTGAACGGAAGAACAGCAATTCTTAAGGTTCATGCAAAGCATGTTCTGATGCATGAAAATGTAAATCTTGAAGAAATTGCTTTGGCGACTCCGGGCGCTGTTGGCGCTGATTTGGCGAACATGATTAATGAGGCCGCCATTTTAGCGGTTAAACGAGGAAGGAGTGTTGTTAAGCAGGAAGATTTGCTTGAATCTGTTGAAGTAGTTTTGGCAGGTAAAGAGAAAAAGGGCAAAATCCTAAATGAAGAAGAAAAGAAGATTGTTGCCACTCATGAAATCGGTCATGCACTTATAGCAGCAGTATCAAGAAACAAAGAACCGATTCAGAAGATTACAATTGTTCCAAGAACCATGGGATCACTTGGATATGTGCTTCATACAAATGAAGAAGAAAGACATTTAAAGACCAAGGAAGAAATGGAACGAGAGCTTGTCGAATTCTGTGGAGGAAGAGCAGCAGAAGAAATATCTTTTGGAAAGATTACAACAGGTGCTTCAAATGATATAGAGCAGGCAACAAATATAGCAAGAGCAATGATTACCTGCTATGGTATGGATCCTGAGTTTGGTATGGTTAAGCTTGAAGAAGCTAATACAAGATATCTTGATGACAGAAGAGTTATGATTTGTTCTGATATTACTGCTGCAAGAATTGATACAGCGGTTTCAGAGCTTATGAAGAAGTCTTATAAAGAAGCTGTTGCTATCTTGACAGAACATAAAGCAGAACTTGAAGAACTTGCTAATTATCTTTTTGAGAAGGAAACAATTACAGGCTCTGAGTTTATGAGAATTTACGAAGAAATAAAGAATCGTAATAAAGTTGTTCTTAAAAAGGAAGCAGTATCAGATAGTGTAGCTTCTGAAAATGAAGTGGCTGAGGCTTCAGAAAATGAAACCGGAGTGACTGAGGTTGAAATAGCTAAAACAGAAATAACTGAACCTGTAATAACTGAAGCTGTAACGACTGAAGCTGTAGTTGTGATTAATAACGAAGAAGAGAATCAGGAAACCAAGTAATTAAATTATAATATAGCCCCCTTGTTAATAGGGGGCTATAAAAAATTGAGGGAAATATGTTTGACATTGAACACGAATTGAAAATATTACCGCATAAACCGGGCGTTTATATAATGCACGATTCTTCGGATAAGATAATATATGTCGGAAAGGCAGTGAATCTTTACAATCGTGTTCATCAGTATTTTCAGGACGAGCGCAGGCTGATGCCTAAAATTCAGCATATGGTAAAAAAGATTGCCTGGTTTGAATATTATGTGGTTGATTCTGAAATGGAAGCATTAGTACTTGAATGTAATCTTATAAAAGAACACATGCCACAGTACAATACTATGCTTAAAGATGATAAGGGTTATCCTTACATTAAAATTACCATAAATGAAAGATTTCCCCGTATTTTTATTGCAAGAGAACGAAAAAAAGATAAAGCTAAATATTTCGGGCCTTATACTTCAGGGCAGGCAGCAAAGAATACTATAGAACTTATTCAGAAATCCTTTGGTATAAGAAAGTGTAACAAAAAACTTGAAACTGAAAAGGACTTTAAAGAGAATGCAGCACCTTGTCTTTATTATCATATCGGGCAGTGTAATGCTCCCTGCCTTTTAAAAAGCAGTTACAGACAGGGAATAATATCAAATGACAAAGCTGTTTCTTTATACGAGCAAAAATATGCTGAGGGAGTAAAAAAAGCAATAGATTTCTTAAATGGCAAGTATGATACTGTACTTGATGAATTAAGAATAAAAATGGAAAAGGCCTCTGAAGAAATGGAATATGAGAAAGCTTTGGAACTGCGCGACCTCATATTCTCTATAGAAAGAATGACTTCACAGCAAAAATCTACTGATACTACAATTGTAGACAGAGATATTGTCGGTATTGCCGTAAACGTTAATGCTGCTTTGGTAGAGATAATGTATGTAAGAAATGGTAAGCTTTTGGGTAACGATAAGTTTTATTTTGATAATGTTTCAGGCGATGACAGAAAATCAGTAATGACGGAATTTGTTAAGCAGTATTATTCCGGCAATCCTTATATTCCAAAAGAAATCCTTTTGTCAGATGATATAGAGGAAAGAGAGCTTATAGAAAAAATGTTAAGTGAAAAAGCCGGAAGAAAGGTATCTATTATTTTGCCGGTTTTGGGTGAAAAGGAAAGATTAGTTGAATTAGCCTGCAATAATGCAATGATTAATCTTTCAAAGGATAATGACAAATTTAGAATTGAAAAGGCGAAAACTGAAGGTGCAGTAGATGACCTTGCAAATATACTTGGACTTGACAGTGTGAAAAGAATTGAGTCCTATGATATTTCCAACATAAATGGTTTTGAAAATGTCGGTTCGATGGTTGCTTTTGAAAATGGCAAGAAAAAACCGTCAGATTACAGAAAATTCAAGATTAAATCCTTTGAGGGACAAGATGATTATGCAAGTTTAAGAGAAGTGCTTACAAGGCGTTTAGGACATGAAAAGGACTTAAGCCGGTATCCTGATTTGATTTTGATGGATGGTGGTAAGGGCCAGATTGGAATAGCACTTGAGGTAATGAATGAGCTTGGAATACATATTCCTGTTTGCGGCATGGTAAAGGATGACAGGCACAGAACAAGAGGCTTGATTTTTAATAATGAAGAGCTGCCACTTGATACTCATTCTGAGGTATTTCATCTCATCACAAGAATTCAGGATGAAGTTCACCGGTTTGCCATTGAATATCACAGAAGTCTTCGTGGAAAGGCACAGATTCATTCAATTCTTGATGACATTGATGGTATAGGCGATAAGAGAAGAAGAGCTTTGATGAAGCATTTTGGCTCAATTGAGGAAATAGCTTCGGCATCTTTGGAGGAATTGTCTTCAGTTCCTACAATGAACATACTTGCAGCGCAGAAAATATTTGACTTTTTTGCTAAAAGGAAGAGCAAATCGTAAGTATTTTATAAATTCTAAATAAAGTTTAAAGAAATAATTAATGAAGGTTAGAATATGGTTAGAACGGCGTTTAAGGACGCCGTTTTCATTGACATAAAAGCATTAAATTGATAAAATTAGGCAAGGTTGAAACCTAAAAAATGTTTTTTGGGAGGACATAATGGGTGAAGTAAAGAAAAAGAGAATTAATCTCAGACTGTCATACAATTCTCCTGTAATTCTCGGATTTTCATTTGCATGTCTGATTATTCTTGTGATTGATCTTTTAACAAATCATTGGGCGACATCAACAATATTCAGTGTGGGTGGGACCTCACTTTCAAATCCGATGACTTACATAAGATTTTTTACACATGTGTTAGGACATGCGAATTGGGCTCACTTCTTTGGTAATATCACTTTGATCCTTGTTATAGGACCATTGCTTGAAGAAAAATATGGTTCGTCAGATATACTTCTTGTAATATTGGTAACAGCTTTTGTTACAGGAGTGGTACATTATTTCTTCTTTCCCGGCACTGTATTGCTTGGAGCATCAGGTGTGGTATTTGCATTCATACTTCTTGCTTCATTAACTAAAGCAAGCGAAGGTGAAATACCGATTACCTTCATTTTGGTATTTTTAATCTATATCGGAGAAGAAATTTACAAAGGAATCGTTATTGATGACAATGTTTCAAATCTTACTCATATTCTCGGTGGTATTACGGGTTCTGTTATGGGTAAGCTTATGAACAAACGAAGGAGAAGATTTTAGTTATTTATACTTTTAGGAGGAAATAAAAATGGCAATTGATTTTACAAAGACTGCTACTGTAGTTGAGGAAAAGACAGAGACCGAAAATGCGCCTCTTGCCGCTAAAGAACCGGATGTAAAGCAGGAGGTAATGGTTGTTGAGCAGATTAATATTGAAGATGAGAAAGAAAAAATATATCAGAATGTTAATCCTGAGGAAATTGATGCATTAGTTAGCACTATCGAAGTTCACAACATGGATACCATTGTTTCTTTTGGTGCAGAAGTTGCAGAAGAAATCTCAAAAACATCTGATGCAGTACTTAACAGCATGGGAATGAAGCAGCTTAATGATTCAGGTGAACTGCTTACTGCTTTGACCAAAATCATGGATCAGTTCGATATCGATGAGATTAAGGAAAAGAAGGGATTATTCGGATTCCTTAAAAAGAAAATCGAGGACATACTTGCAAAATATCATACAATGGGCGAGGATGTTGATAAGATTTATGTTCAGCTTAAAGGCTACGAATCAGAAATCAAAAAGTCAAACAAGAAGCTTGCTACTATGTTTGAAGCTAATGTTGATTATTATCAGGAGCTTGTTAAGTATATTCTTGCTGGTGATGAAGCTTGTAAGGAAATTAACCAGTATATTACTGAATTACAGGCAAAGCTTGATGAAACAGGCGATCAGTCCCTTCAGTTTGAAATTACAAGCATGAACCAGGCTTTGCAGATGATGGAGCAGCGTACCTTTGATTTGAGAATCGCTGAAAATGTTGCAATGCAGACAATTCCGATGCTTAAGACAATGGAATATACAAATTATAATCTTGTACGTAAGATTAACTCAGCTTTCATCGTAACTTTACCTGTTTTCAAGCAGGCACTTGCACAGGCAATCATGCTTAAGAGACAGAAGATACAGGCTGAATCTTTATCTGCACTTGATAAGAAAACAAATGAGCTTCTTTTAAAGAATGCACAGAACAACATGGAAATTGCAAAGAAAACTGCACAGATGTCTTCAGGCAGTGCAATTCAGATTGAAACTTTAGAGGCTACATGGAGAACCATTACAACAGGTATTGAAGAGGTAAGAACCATTGAAGCTGATACAAGAAAGAGAAGAGTTGAAGATCAGGCCAGACTTGAAAATATAAAGGCTGAATTCAACAAGAAATATCGTATGCCTAAGAGACAGTAATTTTAATTTAAGTCTAATAAAAAAATATATATTTTTGTTAAAAAGAGGTGCAATATGTCTATTAGTTTACAAAAAGGACAAAAAGTTGATTTAACTAAAGGAAATCCCAGTCTTACCAAGATTATGGTAGGCTTGGGTTGGGATGTTAATTGCTATGATTCAGGCCCGGATTTTGACCTCGATGCAGCAGCTTTTATGCTTGCTTCAAATGCCAAGTGCCCGACAGAAAAGGAATTTATTTTCTATGGAAACCTTGAGCATAAGACAGGCTCTGTAAAGCATATGGGTGATAACTTAACAGGCGAGGGTGAAGGTGACGATGAACAGATTTTGGTTGACTTGACAAAACTTCCTGAAAATATCGAAAGAATCGCTTTCACTGTAACCATCTATGATTATGATGTCAGAAGACAGAACTTTGGACAGGTTAATAACTCCTTTATCCGTTTGGTTGATGAGACAACAGGCAAAGAACTTATTCGCTATGATTTAGCAGAGGACTTCTCTATTGAAACAGCAATCGTAGTAGGTGAACTTTATAAGTATAATGGTGACTGGAAGTTCAATGCAATTGGAAGTGGTTTCCAGGGTGGTTTAGCTGCATTATGCGGTCATTATGGAATTGAAGTAGCTTAAGATATAGTTGGCTTATTTGGAGGAACAGTAAGAAAAATGGATAATAATGACATTAAGAAGATGAACAAGGATGAACTTATGAAGGGCTTAACTGATGCACAGGTTAAGGAAAGCACTGATAAGTTTGGTACCAATGCTTTGGCAAAGAAGGAAACTGAGTCTTTGTGGTCAATGTTTTTAGGAGCATTTGATGATATCTGGATTAAGGTTTTGTGTGGAGCATTGCTTTTAAAGGTTGTACTTGCAGTAGTTGGAATTTTTGTACCAAGCATTGGTGGTGAAAATGATTTGATCGAAATTTTCAGTATCGTGCTTGCAATTGCTTTGGCAACAGGCTTTAGTACATTGTCTGAGTACAGAAATACATCAAGAAGCGAAGCTTTGCAGGAGGAATATAACAAAACCTTTGCAAAGGTAATAAGAAATGGACAATTAGTAAGCATACTTACAAGTGATATTGTAAAGGGAGATGTTGTACTTGTTCAGGCAGGTGACAAGGTCCCTGTAGACGGTCTGATTTTTGAAGGAAAGATTAAAGTATCTCAGGCGGCTTTAAATGGTGAGTCGCGAGATGAAAATAAATCAGCAGCAGAAGATTATACTGATGCAGAATCAACAGATTACAATTCTGAGTCTAAAATCTTTATGGGTTCAGTAGTAACTCAGGGCGAAGGATATATGGTTGCCACAGTTATTGGTGATGCATCTGAACTTGGTAAAATCAACAAGTCTTTAACTGATGATTCTGAAGAGGAAAGAATTGATACTTCAAGTCTTAAGCTTGAAAAAGTTGCAGCAGGTATCGGTAAGCTTGGTGTTTCAGCAGCAGCCATAGCAGGTATTTTACAGGTAGTTTTATCAGTTGTTAATGCTACTGTTGCAGTAGATTTTGTATTTGTTATTTTAGCTATTGCAGAAGCAGTAATGCTCATGGCAAGTATTGTTATCATGGCTGTACCTGAAGGTCTTCCGATGATGAACAGCTTGGTTCAGTCAATGAATACTGAATCAATGTATAAGAAGAATATTTTAGTAAGCCATAAGGCAGCATTTTCTGATTCTGCTTACATGAATGTTCTTTTTAGTGATAAAACAGGTACTATTACACAGGGTAACCTTTCATTAGTTGAATTCATTGCAGGTAATGGTGAAATTGTTAAGAGTATTGTTACACCTGAGTTTATTGAAGCTATTACCGTAAATAATCTTGCTAAGGTTTCTGCAGAAGGCAAGGCTATAGGAAGTAATAATATGGACAGAGCATTACTTACCTATGCAATCCAAAGCGGATATGATGATTCAAAAAATGATCCTTCAAAGGTTAAGGAAATAAGCGGATTTGATTCTGAAAAGAAGTGCGCAACAGCAGAAATGAAGGATGGAACCGTTTATTGGAAAGGTGCAACAGAAAATATTATTACAAAGCTTACTCACTATGTTGATCCATCAGGCGAAGTTAAAGAATTTACAAAAACTGATCGTGAAAAAGTTGAAAATCAGATGATTGAGCAGGCAAAGAGAACCATGAAGCTTCTTTCTGTTGCCAGAATCAAAGACGGTCAGACTGTATTACTTGCAGTTTTGTGCTTAAGAGATAATGTAAGAGCTGATGCTGTTGAAACTGTTCAGATATTAAACAAGGCTGGTATTCAGGTTGTAATGGTTACAGGTGATGCAAGTGAAACAGCAGTTGCGATTGCAAGTGAAGCAGGCATCTATAAAGAAAATTCTGACGATGTTGCTTTAACTCATGATGAACTTGAAAAGATGTCAGATGAAGAACTTAAAAAGATTATTCATAATCTGAGAGTTGTAAGTCGTGCAAAGCCTCTTGATAAGAAACGTTTAGTAGAAATTTCACAGTCACTTGATGATGTATGTGGTATGACAGGTGATGGTGTTAATGATGCTCCTGCTTTGAAGCAGGCCGATGTCGGATTTGCAATGGGTGATGGTACAGCAGTTGCTCAAGAAGCAGGTGATGTTGTTATTCTTAATAACTCACTTACTTCAATTAAGGACTGTGTGCTTAATTCAAGAACAATGGCTAAGTCTGTAGGAAAGTTCCTCATATTCCAGCTTACTGTTAATGTATGTACACTTTTGATGAATATTGTGGCACCGATACTTGGATGGACAGAGCCTTTCTCAATTGTACAGATTTTGTGGATAAACCTTATTATGGATACACTTGCTGCCATGGCTTTTGGTGGTGAACCGATTCTTGACAGATATATGAATGAAAAGCCTGTTAAGAGAGCAGATAATATTCTTACAGGATATATCAAGTCTGCAATTGCAACAGCAGCCGTATTTATTACACTTGGTTCAATCCTTATTCTTGAAGATCCATTTGGTATTACAAAATTTGTAACTCCTGAGGGCGTAGATGTTGAGTTATACAAGAAGACATTTATGTTTGCATTCTTCATCTATTCTGTAATTTTTAACAGCTTAAATACAAGATCTGAAAAGTATAATGTATTTGAACACATCAGCGAGAATAAGAGATTTATGACTGTTATGGGTTCAATCTTTGTTCTCCAGACAATCATTATTGAAATCGGTGGCGCAGTATTTTCAACAACCACACTTAATGTAAAGGCATTATTTGTAGCAATGGGACTTGCCTTATTGATTATTCCTGTTGACCTTGCAAGAAAATGCATCATGTCAAAAATTAAGAAATAATATTATTTCGGGGCTCTTTAGGGGGCTCCGATTTTTATTATTGTTTTTTGAACAAATCAATTAATAACCGGCAATAAATCGTATATTGTAAAATCAACAAACCAAAATCATAAAACCTATAAATATAAAAACTTAAAATTCACAGACAAAAAATAAAATTCACAGACAAAAAATATAAAAATCACAGACAAAAATTATAAAAAGCACAAATCAAAATCATGAAATCAGCAGACCACAATATATAGGTTTATTGTTGAAAAAAGAGTGCATATGAGTTATACTTTTAGTGCATTCTTTAAATAGGAAGGGGATAAAATGTACACTGTAGCTTTGTCAAAAATTGCTGAACAATTGCAGCTTAAGAATTGTACTCCGGAGATTAATCTTGAAGAAATTCAGGTTACGACTTCTGAAATAAACAGACCTGCTTTACAGCTTGCAGGTTTTTATGATGATTTTAATTATGAGCGTATTCAGATAATTGGTAATGTTGAAAGATCCTTTATGGAAACTAAATCAAGGGATGAAGTTGTTGAGATTGTAAGAAAGCTTATGAGTTTCAAAATCCCTTGTATAGTTTATTGTCAGAGCATGGTTCCAAGTGAGGATATACTTGAAATTGCGGTTGAAAATAAAGTTCCGATACTTGTTTCAGAAAAATCCACTTCAGATTTCATGAGTGAGGTTATAAGATGGCTTAAAGTTGAACTTGCTCCGAGAATTTCCATTCATGGTGTTTTAGTTGATGTATATGGTGAAGGTATCTTGATAACCGGTGAAAGTGGTATTGGTAAAAGTGAAGCGGCTTTGGAACTTATCAAGAGAGGACACCGTCTTGTAAGTGATGATGTTGTTGAAATCAAAAAGGTAAGTGATGCAACATTGGTTGGCTCTGCACCTGAAATGACAAGATACTTTATTGAATTGCGAGGAATTGGCATTATCAATGTAAAGAATCTGTTCGGCGTTGAAAGTGTTAAGAATACTCAGAATATTGACCTGGTTATTCAGCTTGAAGAGTGGGACAGAGACAAGGAATATGACAGAATGGGACTTGAAGATACCTATACTGAAATTCTTGGCAACAAGGTTGTATGTCAGAATATTCCGATCAGACCAGGCCGAAATCTGGCAATTATTTGTGAATGCGCTGCAGTTAATCACAGACAGAAGAAGATGGGCTATAATGCGGCACAGGATTTGTACAAAAAGGTAACAGAAAATCTTAAAATCTGATATTAATGATTTGCTCAGTTAAATAAGTAAGCTTGGAAAATGTGAATGCGTCAGATTTAAATAAATTGAAAAATATAAAAAAGGAAAAGCGATTTTTTCAGTAAAAGCATAATTATAAAAAGTGATAGTAAAAGTAAGGCAAAAGTAACAGTTACAATTAAACTGTACCCTGGATAGAGGACAGTAAAGTTACGGTAAAATAAATTACAGGAAAGAAGGATTTATTATGTACGTATTTGGTTTTGATGTTGGTGGAACAACAATTAAGTGTGGTTTCTTTACTGAAGAAGGTGTTTTGGTTGATAAGTGGGAGATTCCTACCAATCAGTCCGCTGATAATCAGAATCAGATTCCTGCTGACATTGCAAAAGCTATCGATGAGAAGCTTTTAGAGAAGAATGTAGACAGAAAAGAAGTTAAAGGTGTTGGTTTGGGAATTCCTGGACCTATTTCAAAGGAGGGGGATGTTTTCCATTGCCCCAATCTTAAGTGGGGAAGAGTGCCTATCAGACGTTTGATGGAAGAAAAGACCGGATATCCTGTAAGAGTTGGAAATGATGCAAATGTAGCTGCTTTAGGCGAAATGTTTAAAGGTGGCGGACAGGGACACTCAGACATCGTTATGGTAACACTTGGTACAGGTGTTGGTGGTGGCGTTATTGTGAACGGCAAGATTGTTGGCGGTTTTATGGGTGGCGGCGGAGAAATCGGTCACATTATCGTTAATGAAGAAGAAACAGCCAAGTGCGGTTGCGGTGGTCATGGACATCTTGAACAGTATGCATCTGCTACAGGTATCGTAAGAGTTGCTAAGAAAGAACTTGATGCATATAATGGAAAAACTTCTTTAAATGATGTAGAAAAGCTTACAGCAAAGGACATTTTTGATCATGCAAAAGCAGGAGATGAATTTGCAATACAGGTTGTTGAAAAGTGTATGACTATTCTTGCAGCAGGACTTAAACCTGTAGCTTGCACTGTTAATCCTGAAGTTTTTGTTATTGGCGGAGGAGTATCAAAAGCCGGAACAATTATTACAGAATCTTTGAAAAAGCATATGAGCGAGAACATGATGTATCCGCTTGGAGAAAGCGAGATTAAGCTTGCTACACTTGGAAATGATGCGGGTATTTATGGCGCAGCAAAGATGATTATTGATGAGATTTTGTAAAAATTTGGATGAGTTTTTATAGAATCAGATGATGACGTCATAATATTATATTTAGCATTATAACTAACATTGTAGTTAAGATTATAGCTAAGGTTATAGCTAACATTATAGCTAAGATTATGGCTAATGTTATAGCTAACATTATAATGGGTAGTATTTATAATCGCAGGAGAAGTTTGATGAACAGGGAACAGATAGTTAAACAACTTACAGGTATGGTAGGGTATGCAAATGTCAGGGAAAATGAGCTGCTGTCAGAACATACTTCCTTTAAGGTGGGCGGACCTTGCATTGCCATGGTTAATACTGTTACCTGTAAGCTTTTAAAGGCAGTTTTAGCTTTTCTCAAAGAAAACGATATTAAATATTTTATCCTTGGTAATGGAAGTAATCTTATAGTATCTGATGAAGGTTTTGACGGAGTAGTTATAAGACTGACAGGTGAATTTGAAACTCTTAAAATAGATGAGGAACAGTTTGAAGGTAATGGATTGGTTACCGCAGGCGCCAACATTTTATTACCTAAGATGATTACTTTTGTTTCAAGAAAAGGCTTCGGTGGCATGGAGGCACTTCATGGCATTCCGGGTACTGTAGGCGGTGCCCTTTATATGAATGCAAGTGCTTATGAGAAGAGTATCGCTGACTATCTTGTAGAGGTTGAGGTACTTGATGTAAATGGTGAAGTAGTAAGAAGAAAAAAGGATGAGCTTAATCTTTCTTACAGACACAGCATATTCATGGAAAATGGTGATATTATTTTGTTTGCATGGTTTATGCTGCCTATATGCCAGAGAATTCTGTTATATACTTTGATTGAAGACTATGACAGAAGAAGGCGCGAAAAACAGCCTCTTAATTTCCCAAGTGCAGGCTCGGTATTTAAAAGACCGGTAGGACATTATGCCGGAAAACTTATAGAAGAGGCAGGATTAAAAGGCACAAAAGTTGGTGGTGCGATGGTTTCTGAAAAACATGCAGGTTTTATTGTTAATACAGGAAATGCTACTGCTAAAGATGTTTTGGATTTAATAGAAATTGTAAAAAAGAAAGTATATGAAAATTCAGGTGTAATGCTTGAAGAAGAGGTTAGAATTCTATGAATCTTAATTTTCTTATTGTTACCGGTATATCGGGAGCAGGTAAAAGAAGCGTAATGAAGATGCTTGAGGATGCAAATTATTACTGTGTTGATAATATTCCTCTTAAGATGCTTTCTGATTTTGTTGAGCTTGAAGAAGAAGAGTATAAAGACGAATATAAGAATATAGCAATCGGACTTGATGTAAGAATTGGTAAAGAATTCGAAGATTTTGCAGCAAGTATTGAGAAATTGAGAAATAATGAAAAGTATTCTTTACAGGTGCTTTTTCTTGAGTGCAATGATGAGGTTTTAATTCACCGTTATAAAGAAACAAGAAGAAATCATCCTCTTACACAACATGCAGGAAATGTTAAGGATGCAATAGAGCTTGAAAGAAAAATACTTTCAAAGGTTAAGGAAAAAGCAGATTATATTCTTGATACTTCACAGCTTCTTGTTCGTGAACTTAAAGCTCAGGTTTATAAGATTTTTATTGATAATAATTCTTTTGGTAATTTTGTTACAACGGTCTGCTCTTTTGGCTTTAAGTACGGAATTCCACTTGATGCAGATATAGTAATGGACGTGAGATTTTTACCTAATCCTTACTATGTTGAAGCTTTGAAGGAAAAGACAGGCATGGATGAGGGTGTTAAAGCCTTTGTTAAAGCAGGTGACAGCTTTGAACCATTTATGGATAAGCTTACAGATATGATTACTTTTTTAATCCCTAATTATGTAGCAGAAGGAAAGAATCAGATAGTAATAGCAATAGGCTGTACCGGTGGTAAGCACAGATCTGTTACTGTTGCAAATGAATTGTATAAAAGGCTGACAATAAATGATGAATATCTGACTCGTTTGGAGCATCGCGATATAGAAAAATAAAATGAATTATACTGATTTGGTTAAGAAAGAACTGTTAATTGAACTGCCCTTTAAAAAGCATTGCAGATATGCTGAACTTGCGGCTTACATCGTCAGTTTTGGGAAAATTGAGGTTGACAATACAGACAAATTTAGGATAGAATTATATGTTGTGAACGAAGAAATTCGTGAACGCATTTTATCTTTGTTACAGAAATGTACAGAGAAGGATTATACATTTGATGAAGAAAACAAGCTGTTTTTATGTGGCAGAGAAGCGAAAGATATTGCCCATGAAACAGGTGTATATCTTACAACAAATAATGAGGTTTCACTTGATGAAACAAAGTGTGCTAAAACCTGTTGCAGACGATCATTTGCCAGAGCTTCCTTTTTATGTGCGGGGTTTATGGGAGACCCTCACAGAAGTTATCAGCTTGAGATAGCTTACAAGGAAGAAGGAAGTGAAAAAATATACAGGGAAATGATGGAAGAACTCGATTATGAGGCAAAGTTTTCAAGCAAAAGGGGCAGAAAGATATTTTATTTGAGAAGCTCTAATGCAATTCCGGATTTCTTAAGTGCTGTTGGAGCCAATGTGGCAAGACTTGAAGTTGAGAATATCCAGATAGAAAGAAGCATTAACAATCGGGTGAACCGACAATTTAATTGTGATTCCGGTAATGTTTCAAGGCTTATGAAGGCATCTGAAAAACAAAGATCGGACATAAATTATATTATTAGTCTTGGAAAGTTTGATGACTTACCGGATGAATTGAAAGAAACAGCGAGAGTCAGGATGACATATCCTGAAGCGAGTTTGGAGGAGTTGGGGGATTCCATGGAAACAAAGGTTGGCAAATCCGGTGTTTACCACAGATTACAAAGAATAAGTGAATTTGCCGAAGATTTGCGTTTATCTGAAGGAGGAGACTTGTAATGATTAAGAAAGAAGTAGTGGTAAGTTTAAAACCCCAGGACGAAGCTAAGAACCCAATAGCTTACCTCGTACAGTTGGCAAGTAAGTATAACAGCGCTGTTTATATTAGCCTCGACGGAAACAAAACCGTTAATGCCAAGAGTATCATGGGAATGATGATTGTCAATCTTGAAAAGGGTACTAAAATGACATTAACTGCTGACGGAAATGATGAAGAGAACGCAATTGAAGAACTTTGCAAGTTCCTTTGCGGCGAATAAGGTTCAGTTTGGGCAAGTCTGGTGGCTTGCTCTATTTTTTCTGTGAATAATTATGGGATTTACGCATTTACATGTACATACTGAATATAGTCTTCTTGATGGATCTTCGAAAATTAATGAAATAGTTAAGCAGGCGAAGAAACTCGGAATGACTTCATTGGCTATTACTGATCATGGCGCCATGTACGGAGCTGTGAATTTTTATAATGCCTGCAAAAAGGAAGGTATCAAAGCGATTATTGGGTGCGAGGTCTATGTGGCACCTGAATCCCGCTTTGATAAAGATAATAGAGTAAGTGACGAAAAGTATCGTCATCTTGTTCTGCTTGTAAAAAATGAAACAGGCTATAAGAACTTAATCAAACTTGTTTCAATAGGTTATACCGAAGGTTTTTATTATAAGCCAAGAATTGATATGGAAGTTTTGGCTAAATACAGCGAGGGTTTAATAGCTTTATCTGCATGTCTTGCAGGTGAAGTGCCTATGTATTTGGCAAGAGGTGATTATGAGGCTGCTAAGAAAACAGCTTTAAATTTCCTTAATATTTTTGGTGAGGGAAATTATTACCTGGAATTACAGGATCATGGAATTTTAGAACAAAAAAGAGTAAATCAGGGAATTTTAAAACTTTCACGCGAGCTTGGAATACCTTTGGTAATAACAAATGATGTTCATTATACCTATAAAGAGGATGCAGAACCACATGATGTCCTTTTGTGCATTCAGACCGGAAAGAAAGTGACTGACCCTGACAGAATGCGCTATGAGGGAGGGCAGTTTTATCTTAAGTCTGAAGAAGAAATGAGGGCTTTGTGTCAATTTGCACCTGAAGCAGCTGACAATACAGAAATCGTAGCTTCAAAGTGTAACTATGATTTTGTTTTTAATAAATATAAATTGCCAAGGTACGATGTGCCAAATGGTATGACTTCATATGAATATTTAACCAAGCTTTGTGAGGAAGGTCTTACAAAGCGGTTTGGCGCTGAAGCTATTAAACACAGACCTCGTTTGGAATATGAGATGTCAACAATTCGTGATATGGGCTTTGTTGATTATTTCCTCATAGTTTGGGATTTTATTAAATATGCCAAGGATAATGGAATACCTGTTGGTCCCGGAAGAGGTTCTGCAGCAGGAAGTTTGGTTTCCTACTGCCTTGAAATAACCAATATTAATCCTATCAGATTTGATTTGATTTTTGAGCGTTTCCTTAATAAAGAACGTGTATCAATGCCTGATATTGATATTGACTTCTGCTATGTAAGAAGACCGGAGGTTATTGATTATGTTGTCAGGAAGTACGGAAAGGAACGTGTAGTTCAGATTGTTACTTTCGGTACAATGGGCGCGAGAGGTGTTATTAAGGACGTAGCAAGAGCACTTGATATTCCTTTGGATGTTTCAAACAGATTAGCAAAGATGGTTCCTGGAGATCCTAAGATCACATTGGACAAGGCATTAGAGCAAAGTCTTGATTTTAAGCAGGAATATGAAAGTGATTCTTCAATCAGAAATCTGGTTGACACTGCAAAAAGATTAGAGGGTCTTCCCCGTCATACATCAATTCATGCAGCAGGTGTAGTTATTTCAGATGCTCCTGTAGATACTTATGTTCCTTTATCAAGAGGAAGTGATGAGAATGTAACAACTCAGTACACCATGACTTTGGTAGAAAAGCTTGGTTTACTGAAGATGGACTTTTTGGGATTAAGAACTCTTACTGTTATTGATAATGCTTTAAAACTTGTAAATAAGGGAAGAAAAGCTTCTGAAAAATTGTCCTTTGAAAATTCAGAATATGATGATAAAGCAGTATATGAGTATATAGCAAGTGGTAAAACGGATGGTGTATTCCAGCTTGAAAGTCCCGGTATGACAAGCTTTATGCAAAAACTTAAGCCTGCCAATATTGAAGAAATTATAGCCGGAATTGCTTTATACCGTCCAGGTCCCATGGATTTCATTCCAAAGTATTTAGAGTGGCGTGAAAATCCTTCAAAGATTGAATATGATTGTCCTCAGCTTGAACCTATACTTAAGAATACCTATGGCTGTATTGTTTACCAGGAGCAGGTAATGCAGATAGTTCGTGATTTAGCAGGTTACAGTTATGGACGTTCTGACCTTGTTCGTCGTGCCATGAGTAAAAAACATGCAGATGAGCTTGAAGCAGAGGAAAAGAACTTTATTTATGGTAATGCCGAAGAAGGTATCAAGGGCTGTGTTGGAAATGGAATTTCTGAAGAAGCTGCAAAGTCCATATTTGCTAAGATGATGGATTTTGCGGAATATGCTTTTAATAAGTCTCATGCAGCCGCATATGCCGTAGTTACCTATCAGACGGCTTATCTTAAATGCCATTATCCTGTTGAATTTATGGCCGCTTTGATGACCTCGGTTATTGATGATTCAAATAAAGTATCAAAGTATATAAAGTCTTGCGAGGCGATGAAGATTCCTATTCTTCCTCCTGACATTAATGTTTCTGACAGCTATTTTACTGTTGAAAATGGTAAAATCAGATTTGGTTTAGTAGCTATTAAAGGTCTTGGAAACATGGTAAGTGATAACATTATCAGAGAACGTGAACAAAACGGTAAGTATGAAGATTTTTATGACTTGGTAAACCGTAATTCTCAGAAGGATATGAACAAAAAGAGTCTTGAAAGCTTTATTAAATCGGGTGCATTGGACTCTTTGGAGGGAAGCAGACGCCAGAAGATGCTGGTTTATGAAAAGGTTATTTCTTTGGTTAATGACGAAAGAAAAGAGTCGATGTCAGGACAGCTTTCCTTATTTGATTTATTTTCTGACGCTGCGCCAAAGGAAAAATTTACTTATCCCAATGAACCTGATTATTCATTTGCTGAAAAGCTGGAATATGAAAAAGCCACACTTGGTATTTATATTTCAGGGCATCCTTTAGACGAATATAAAGGTCTTTTGGAAAAGAATGTTACTGCAACAGCTGACATGTTTGAGGCCTTTGCTGAAGATGATGAAGTTTACGAAGACCAGGTTATAAACCCTGAGGCAGTCAGTGTAAATGAGTCAAGACTTGTACAGGATGAATATGAGACAATAGGTGGTATTATCTCTGGCATAACAATTAAGACAAATAAGCAGAATAAGCAGTTTGCTTTCTTTATGCTTGAAGATAATTATGGAGAAGTTGAGTGTCTTTGCTTTGCAAAGGTTTATGAAGGCTTGCGAAGTTATATTCGTAAAGATAACAGAATTTTTGTCAGAGGAAGGGTGTCAATAGAGCCTGGCAAAGCTGCAAAATTAGTAGTAGCTTCAATTAAGTCATTTGATGATATTCCTAAAAGATTGTGGATTAATTTCCCTGATTTAAGTACGATTGATGCTAACCGAACTCAGCTTTATAATCTTTTAAAGAATTATCCCGGTAACAGTGAAGTAAGGGTAAATGCAAGCGCGGAAAAAGTGAAAAGAATATTTACTGATGTTGATGGAGTAGATATTTGTGCCGATTTAATTAATGATGTTGAAAAGGCATATGGTAAGAAAAATATTTATGTGGAATATTTGAAAGTATTTGATAAATAAAGAGGTATTTTTACCGGAAAGGTGAGATTATGGAAGCTCCTTTAAAAACAATAGCTGTATTAACAAGTGGTGGTGATGCACCCGGAATGAATGCTGCAATTCGTGCAGTTGTAAGAGCAGGCATCGATAAGGGTTATCGTGTTGTTGGTATTAAGAGAGGTTATTCAGGCTTGTTAGAGGAAGACTTTGTTGAGATGACAAGCAAGTCTGTTTCAGATATCATTCAGAAGGGTGGTACAATTCTTTATACTGCAAGATGCGAAGAATTTATGACCAAAGAAGGCCAGGATTTAGGTGCACAAATTTGTAAGAAGAATAAATTTGATGCAGTAGTTGTAATTGGCGGTGATGGTTCTTTTAAAGGTGCTTTGGAACTTGCAAGACGTGGAGTCGGAGTTGTAGGTATTCCTGGCACAATAGACCTTGATATTGCATGCTCTGAATATACTATCGGTTTTGATACTGCTGTTAATACAGCAATGGAAGCAATCGATAAGGTAAGAGATACTTCAGCATCTCATGAAAGATGTAATATTATCGAAGTAATGGGCAGAAGTGCAGGTCATATAGCTTTGTGGTGTGCAATTGCAACTGGTGCTGAGGATGTTTTGGTTCCTGAAAGATATGATTATGATGAAAGCAGAATTATAGAGCAGATTATTAATAAAAGAAAAATCGGAAAGAAACATCATGTTATTATCAATGCAGAGGGTATTGGTCATTCACAGTCTATGGCTAAGAGAATTGAAACTGCAACAGGTGTTGAGACAAGAGCAACTCTTTTAGGTTATGTACAAAGAGGCGGAAGCCCTACCTGTCGTGACCGTTTGTATGCTTCAGCTATGGGTACAAAAGCAGTTGATTTGATTGAAGAGGGAAAAATTGGTACTGTAGTTGCAGTACATGACGGAAAGTATGTTTCATTCCCTATCGAGGAAGCATTATCCATGCAGAAGGATATTGATGAGTACTTATTCGATATGAGCAGAAGACTCTCAAGAGTAGTAAAATAGTCATCAAAAGCAAAAAAATGTAAGGAATAGATATGGCAGAATATACAGGTTCGGACATTGTGGTTCTTGACGGATTGGAAGCAGTCAGAAAACGTCCCGGTATGTACATAGGAAGTACCGGTTACAAGGGATTGCACCACATGATTTGGGAAATTATTGATAATGGTATTGACGAGCATCTTGGCGGTTTTTGTAACAAGATTGTTGTTACGTTGCAAAAAGATGGCGGTATTTCAATACAGGATAATGGTCGTGGTGTACCTACTGATTTGCATGCAAAGGGAATTCCTACCATACGTGTCGTATATACCATTCTTCACGCCGGTGGTAAGTTTGGCAGTGGAGCATATAAGGTTTCAGGTGGTTTACATGGTGTTGGTGCAGCAGTTGTAAATGCACTTTCAGAGAAATTTTTCGTAGAAGTACACAGAAATGGTGAAATTGTTTGCGATGAATATGCGCATGGCGGACATCCTGTAACAGAGTTAGTTGATAAAAAGCTTCCTGTTGTGGGAAAATGTCCTAAAAATGATACAGGAACTAAGGTAACATTTTATCCTGACCCGGCTATTTTTGAAAATGTTGATTTTAAGCCTGAAACTATCAGCAAAAAGATGAAAGAAATGGCTTTCTTAAACAAAGGCCTTACGCTTGTTTTTGATGATAAAATCAATGGTACAAAGCAGACCTTTTATGAGAGCCAGGGTATTAAAAGTTATGTTGACTTTTTGACAGTAAATCAGACAAAGATTATTGACGAGCCTATTTATGTTACAGGTTTTTCAAAATCGATTGAGGTAGAAGTTGCTTTTACCTATGTTGACAGCCAGTCAGAAATGATTTTGTCATATTGCAACAGAATTAATACGGTTGATGGTGGTACTGCGGTAACAGGCTTCAAGAAATCTCTTACAAAGGTTATAAATCAATATGCAAGGGATTTGTCTTATTTGAAGGAAAAAGACGAGAATTTTGATGGTAAGGATATTCGTAACGGACTTGTAGCCATCATATCGATAAAGCATCCTGATCCACAGTTTGAAGGTCAGACAAAGTCAAAACTTGGAAGCACTGATGCAACACCTGCAGTTGATGATGTTTTCTTTGAAGAATGTGTTCGTTATTTTGACAGAAATGTAAATGATGTCAAGATATTAATAGAGAGAACCATTAAGGCAATGTCAGCAAGAAAGGCCGGAGATAAGGCAAGAAATGCTGCATTCAAGTCATTAAATGATTTCAATTCAAATTCAAAGCTTGCCGCATGTTCCTCTAAAAAGGCAAGTGAGTGCGAAATATATATCGTAGAGGGTGATTCTGCGGGTGGTACGGTAAAAACTGCAAGAAACAGAAGAACTCAGGCGGTTTTACCTTTAAGAGGTAAGATAATTAATGTAGAAAAGGCACCGATTGAAAAGATTTTGGCAAATAATGAGATTAAGACGATGATTTCAGCTTTTGGCTGTGGTATCGATGAAGCTTTTGATATTACAAAGCTTCGTTATGACAAAATCATTATTCTTACTGATGCCGATGTTGACGGCGCACATATCAGTAATCTTTTATTGACCTTCTTCTTCAGATTTATGCCTGAGCTTATTTATTCAGGCAAGGTTTTCAGAGGATTGCCGCCTCTTTATAAAGTTGATTATGAAGAAAGTGGTAAGGGAAAGAAAACAAAAAAGTCTAAGTATTTGCTTGATGACAAGTCACTTGAAGAATTTAAGAAGGAAAATCATAAGATAATATCACAGCAGCGCTATAAAGGTTTAGGTGAGATGGATGCTGACCAGCTTTGGGAAACAACTCTTGATCCTGAAAGAAGAACACTTGCTCAGGTAAGCATTCAGGATGTCGCTGAAGCTGATGAGGTTACAAATCTTTTAATGGGCACTTTGGTTCCCCCAAGAAGAGAATTTATAATTAATGAAGCACAATATGCAAAGCTCGATGTTTAGGAGATTGGAAAGTAATGGCAAGAAAAACAAATAATGAACCCACAACTGAAGACTTTTTGCAGATAGATTTCGCGGATGAGATGAAAACTTCTTTTCGTGATTATGCGATGAGTGTTATTGTTGCACGTGCGCTCCCTGACATTCGAGACGGTTTAAAACCTGTTCAAAGGCGTATTTTGTATGCAATGCTTTTGCTTGGGCTTGATCCTAAGAAACCCCATAGAAAAAGTGCGAGAGTTGTTGGTGATACCATGGGTAAGTTCCATCCACATGGTGATTCTTCAATCTATGAAGCATTGGTACACATGAGCGAGGATTTCTCTCTTTCGCTTCCATTAGTAGACGGACATGGTAATTTTGGCTCAATTGATGGCGATTCTGCAGCAGCAATGCGTTATACAGAAGCAAGGCTTACAGAAGCTGCCATGGTGCTTTTAAATCATCTTGATGAAAATTTAGTTGATTTTATACCTAACTTTGATGAATCTGAAAAAGAACCGACTGTTTTGCCTGCATTTATCCCTAATCTTTTGATTAATGGTACAACAGGTATTGCGGTTGGTATGGCTACATCAATTCCTCCTCATAATCCGGGTGAGGTTTTGAGAGCTGCAATAAGAGTTATAGAAGAACCTTTGGTTCCTGTTTCTGAGCTTATGTCAATAGTTAAGGGACCGGATTTCCCTACAGGTGGTATAGTAACAAATGCAGATGAACTTTTGCGCATATATGAAACCGGTGAAGGAAAGATAAAAATCAGAGGCAGATATGAGCTTGAAAAGAGTGATGGTGGCAGAACAAATATAGTATTTACTGAAATCCCCTATACCATGACAGGTAATAAGCAGAAGCTTGTTGAGGCACTGGTAGATTTAATGAAGGATAAGACTTTTGAAGAAATCTATGATGTAAGAGATGAGTCTTCAAAAGAAGGTATAAGAATTGTAATCGAGGTAAAGAAGGAAAGGGATATTGATAATCTTTTGAGTGGTCTTTTCAAAAAGTCACCTCTTGAGGGCACATATTCCGTTAATTTACTTGCAGTTAAAAATATGCGCCCTGAAACATTTACACTTAAGTCCATGCTTGAGTCTTTTGTTGAGTTCCAGGAAGAAATCTATACTAAATTTTATAAAAATCTTCTCGAGAAATCTGAGAAGAGACTTGAAATTGTAGACGGACTTATTCATGCTACTGATGTAATCGACTTGATTATTGAGGTATTACGAGGCAGCAAGGATGTTAAAATGGCTAAAGCCTGCTTGATTAAAGGTATTGTGGATGACATAAAGTTTAAGTCAGAAAAATCAAGGGAAATGGCTTCTACCTTCTGTTTTACGGAAAATCAGGCGGATGCGATTTTACAGATGCCTTTATCAAGACTTATCGGACTTGAACTTCAGAAGCTTATCGATGAACAAAGTAATTTAAAAGCTACTATTAAGAATTGTAAGAAGATTCTTGGTTCAAAGCGTGAACTTGATGCAGTTATTGTAAAGAATTTAAAAGAATTCGAAGAAAAGTTTGATACCAAGAGAAAAACAGAGCTTATTCAGGAAACAAAAGTTGAATATGTTGCTGAAGAAATAGTAGAGGATTTAGTTTTACTTATAGATAAGTTCGATTATGTGAAATGCATTGATGAGCAGACTTTTTCAAAAATGGACAAGGCTTTGCTTAATGACTATGTTCACATTATCAGAACTAAAAGTAATGACAAGCTTTGTATCTTTACCGATCAGGGTAATCTTTATCAGATTAAGACAACAGCATTTCCAAAGTGCAAGCTAAAGGATAAGGGAACAGTTGTAAACAGTCTTTGCAAGATGGGAAAAGAGGATATTATTGCTTATATTACTTTCTCTGAGTTATATGAGTCTCAGCTTCTTTTCATAACTAAGTCAGGTTTGATAAAGAGGGTATCAGGTATTGAATTTGAAACCAACAGAAGTGTAATAGCAACTACAAAGCTTGATGAATTTGATTATCTTACACGTATTGTTTTCCTTTCAGCAGATGATGTTTCATCACAAAACAGAAAAGTAATTCTTATTACTTCAGCCGGTTTAAGTCTTGGCTTTATGCTTGAAGAAGTACCTGAGCTTAAGAAAACAAGTAAGGGTGTAAAGGGTATTACTCTTGATAAGCGTGACTTTGTTGTATCAGGCAGTGTGGTTTCACCATCAGATGAAGTATTTTTCTTAAATGGTAATGCCTATAATGCAAAGAAGGTTAAATTACAGAAACGCGGTGGTAAGGGCAGTAAAACAGGATTACAGATGGTAATGCTGCCTGACTGATAAATATTATCTGATTTTTGAATTTTTAGTAAAATTTATAGAAATTCAGGAAAGGAATGTATCCTTTTATTATAAAGATAAAGGATGAAAATTATTATGAAAAAGGTTATTACTTATGGTACATATGATCTTTTACATGTAGGACACATAAATTTATTGAGAAGAGCAAAGGAATTGGGTGATTATCTTATTGTGGCTTTGTCTACTGATGAGTTTAATGCCGGAAAGCATAAAGAAGCATATCATTCCTTTGAGGACAGAAAGATTATTCTTGAAGCAATAAAGTATGTTGATGAAGTTATTCCTGAAACGAGCTGGGAACAGAAAATAACTGATGTTTTGGACAACAAGGTTGATGTATTCGTAATGGGAGATGACTGGAAGGGTTCCTTTGACTTTTTGAAGGACTATTGTGAAGTTGTGTATCTCCCAAGAACTGAGGGCGTTTCAACAACAAAAATAAAAAGCGATTTGCATAACAGATAGAGAAAGAAATGGCTGACAGAAGTAAATTAAAAAGTAAATTACAGCGCATATGCGAAAAAAGCAGGTTTACTACCAAGCTTTATCAATTTGCCATTTATGCTAAGAGAAGACACGATGCAGGGAAATATATACATCTTCCAATAGATGATAATTTGATAGTTTTTGAGTGCTATAAGGGAAAAAAGTATACCTGCAGTCCAAAAGCATTGTATGAAGCACTAATGGCAGACGAACAGTTTAAGGATTATAAATGTGTATGGGTTTTTAACAAACCCTCTAATTATTCATATTTAAAGAATAAAAGAACAACTCTTTGCGGAAGAAATTCAAAGACTCATATTAAGTCCTGTATGACCGCAAAATACAGAATTACTAATTCTACTAATGACAAATATTTGCCTGTCAGAGAGGGACAGATTTATTTTCAGTGCTGGCATGGGACTCCTCTTAAAAGACTTGGTAATGATATAAAGGTTAAGGGAAATGAAGCTCAGTCCTTAAGAGAAATACATAAATCCTACACAAGAGAGAAGAAAACACTGACTTATCTTCTTTCACCAAGTGATTATTGTAATGAATGTTTTTCTACTGCCTTTGGGATGACAGAGGAAGAGAAGAAAAGCAAGATAATACAAAACGGATATCCGCGAAATGACTTCCTTTTCAAATATACACAGGAGGACATTTTAAGGATAAAAAAGAAACTTAAGCTGCCACTTGATAAGAAGGTTATTCTTTATGCGCCTACCTTCAGAGAAACCGGATACCATTTGGGAAGAGGCTTTTCCAATGATTTGTATTTGGATTTGGCAGAGCTTAAGGAAAAGCTTTCAGATGAATATGTAGTTTTAATAAGAACTCATTATCTTGCAAAGGTTGATTTTAGTGCAAAGGAATTTGGCGGATTTCTTTATAAGGTTAATAATATCGATGAAATTAATGAGCTTTATGTAATTTCTGATATGCTTGTTACTGACTATTCAAGTGTATTTTATGATTATTCAGTACTTTCAAGGCCAATGATTATGTATATGCCTGACTTTGATAACTATAAAGGAAATTTAAGAGATTTTTATATGGATATTGAAGACATTCCTGCAAAAAAGGTGTATACTCAAAGTGATCTTGAAGATTATATTCTTTCATTGTCAGGAAATGTTGAACTTGATGAAGAAGAAAGAATTGCTTTCAGGAAATTTAATGAAAAATTTCATCCCTATGATAATGCCGATTCAGCGCATGAATTGTTATTGAAGATATTGAAATAATGGCATAAGCTGATGTTTGAGATGTTGTTATGATGTATATAAGCTGATGTTTGAAATGTTGTAATAATTGCATATAAACTGATGCTTGAAATATATAAGATATCGCTATATATTGAGATAATGGGCATAAGTTGATGCTTGTTGCATTGCAATAAAGTTATTTTAATGTTGAAAATATCAAAAAATGCATAAAAGGTTGTTATAGGTTTTGAGGTATGGAAAATGAAATTACCGCAAAAATTTAAAGCTGTTAAGAAGAAAATTGACAGTGGTTTTATTCAGAAAAAAATTTATTTAAAATATTGGGATAAGCTGCAGACTGATAAGCGGTCTGCTCTTTTTGAGTCTCAGCAGGGTAAAACCTTTGGCTCTAATATGTATGCTTTACTTAGTTCAGCAGTTAAGCTTGGAGTTTTTGACAGAATTTATGTTACAGTAACTAAATCAAGTGAAGCATTTACAAAGCGCATGGTAAACTCAATAGAAGGAATTTCTTCGATAAAAGTTGAATTGGTTGAAATTCATTCACTTGACTATTACAAGGCGATATCAAAGGTCGGTTATTTGTTTAATGATAATACTTTTGTAGGCAACATTATTAAGAAGAAAGATCAGATATATATCAATACCTGGCATGGTACTCCTTTGAAAACCTTGGGAAAATCGACAAAAGGGGATGCGCTTACAATTGGAAATGCTCAAAGAAACCTTCTTATGGCGGACTATGCCATATTCCCAAATGAATTTACCTTTGAAGTTATGGCAAGGGATTATGAGCTTGAAAATTTATCAGCTTCTAAAGCCATTATTTGCGGTTATCCGAGAAATGAGATGATGCGAACTGCAAAAGAGGCTTTTGATGCAGAAAATGGAAATCAGGCTTTAAACAGAAAACGCATATATGCATATTTACCGACATGGCGTGGCAGCATTACTAAAATTAACAATGCTGAGGCTAAGAAAATAAAGGGATATTTAAAGCAACTTGATGAAAAACTTGAAGAAAATGAGGAGCTTTGGGTAAAATTGCATCCGATTCTTAAAGCAACCCTTACCTTTGATGAATATACTCATGTAAAAGCTTTTCCCGATGATGAAGAGCCTTATAAGCTTTTGGCTAAAACGGATGCTTTAATAACTGACTATTCAAGCATAATGTTTGATTATGCCATAACAGGCAACAAAATTGTACTTTTTACTTATGATGAAGCAAAGTATTTAAAAGACAGAGGCACATATTTCTCTCTTGATGAACTTCCCTTCAGTCGTGTTAAAAATACTGAAGACCTTTTAAATTCTTTAAGAACACCAAAAGATTATGATGACAAAGCGTTTTTGGAAAAGTTTTGCAGCCTTGAAAAGAAGGGACTTTCAGATAATATAATTAAAACCTGCATTTTTGGTAAGCCGGAAGGCGGACTTGCATTCAGAGATTTTCCTTCAAATGGAAAGAAAAATGTTCTTTTCTTTGGCGGAGGAATGAAAACCAATGGTATCACAATAGCATGCAAGAACATGCTTGATAACATAAATCCTGAGAATATTAATTTATATTTCCTTCATTTGACAAATTTTGACAAAAGTGCAAAGGAAAATCTTTTGACTTTGCCTTCTTATGTGAGATTTTTAGGCTTGCCTTATGTATCAAGCGGTACAATAAAGGATAAAATTCTTATTAAACTCTGGAAAAAAAGAATATTACCCTATGCTCTTGCTAAAAAGTCAATTGAAAGAACGGCTTACAGGGACAGTATGCGTGCTTACCCTATGGCTAAATTTGACAAGGCTATACAGTTCTCAGGCTATAATTATGAAATGACAGAGCTATTACTTCATATGTGCAAAGACACCGCTTTGTATGTTCATTCTGATATGTATTCAGAATACAAAAGCGGAAGAGGGGTAGATTTGAAATATCTTGCAAATGCATATAATAAAGCTTCCGATATAGTTCATGTTACAAAAGAACTTGAAAAGGTTACTTCGAGAATAGTTAACGAGAAAATTAAAGATAAACAAATAGCTGAAGACATTTTAAAGAAATGTAAGGTTATACCTAATTTAATTAATATTCGCAGAATAACTGAAGGCGCAGAAAAACCGATAAAATGGGATACTAACTCAAGAAGCACTATGAAAATGGCTGATTTGAAGGCTTTGCTTGAAAGTGATGAGAAGGTTTTTATTAACATAGGTCGTTTTTCAGCTGAAAAAGGTCAGATGCGCTTATTGAAGGCATTTGCAAGGCTTTTGAAGGAAAAGGATGCATACCTGATTATTCTTGGTTCTTTCGGTCCTTTGTATAAAGAATTACTTGAAGAGAGCAAAAAAGAAGAATACAGGGGAAGAGTAGTAATTATTAAGTTTCTTTCAAACCCTTATGCCTTGCTTTCAAGATGTGACTTTTTAGTTTCAAGCTCGTTTTATGAGGGCTTTGGCTTGACAGTGGTTGAAGCTGATATTCTTAAATTGCCATGTTTTACAACTGATATAATTGCGACAGGAAATTTTGTACGTGAACATAAAGGACTGGTTGTAGAAAATTCAGAAAATGGAATACTTGAGGGCTTGAGAAAATGCCTGTCAGGAGAGCATAATTCTCTTCTTGATATTGATTACGATGAATATAATACCAAAGTGGTAAAAGCTTTTGAAGAACTAATAAAAGCAAGATAATTTGTCTTATTGCTGTTTGGAGCGAAGAAAAGCAATTAAAAAGTTGAGAAAAATTCTTGATATTCATTTTTGTATGTAATAAAATGTTGCATATTTATTCGTGTTTGTTAATAAACCGGGAAAGCAGGAAGATATGAAAAAACCTATACTTACAGGCGAATTGCTTAAGAAAACAGTTGAACAGTTTCCTACACCGTTTCATATTTATGATGAAGCTGCTATTAGGGAAAATGCGAAAAGATTGCAGAAGGCATTTTCATGGAATAAAGGATATAAGGAATTTTTTGCTGTAAAAGCAACTCCTAATCCTTATATTCTTAAAATACTTAAAGATGAAGGCTGTGGTGTTGACTGTGCTTCCAAAACAGAGCTGATGCTTGCACAGAAGGTTGGTTTTGGTGAAGGCGAAATAATGTTTTCTTCAAATGATACACCTGCAGGTGAGTTTACTTACTGTAAGGAATTAAAAGGTTACATAAATCTTGATGATATTACAATGATTGAGTTCCTTGAAAATGAGTGCGGAATTCCTGAAACGGTATTTTTAAGATATAATCCGGGTGGCGTTTATAAGGTATCAAACGGTATAATGGACAATCCTGGGGATGCTAAGTATGGCATGACTCACGACCAGATTTTAGAGGCAGTAGTAACACTTAAAAATAAAGGCGTTAAGCATTTTGGATTGCATGCATTTTTAGTAAGCAACACTACTTCAAACGATTATTATCCAAAGCTTGCAGGTACTTTATTTGAACTTATTGTTGAAATCAAAGAAAAAACCGGTGTTGGCTTTGAATATGTCAACCTTTCAGGTGGTGTAGGCATTCCATATAAACCTGAAGATAAAGAATGCGATATTTTTTTTTTTTGTTTCTGTGTAAGAAAGAAGTTTGAGGAATAGCTGGTTCCTG
>JAKSSA010000016.1 GCA_024403335.1 Lachnospiraceae bacterium | reverse complement strand
AAGATGGCAATGGTTGAAGTTGAGAAGGATATTGAGTGGCATGATTTGATGTATGACATGGGTGCAGGCTGGAATCTTGGAAATACTTTGGATGCAAAGAATGTTAACACAAGAAATGAATTGAATTATGAAGGTTCTTGGATTAAAGGCGGTAAGACCACTCCTGAAATGATTAAGACGCTTAAAGAAGCTGGATTTAAGACAATTCGAGTTCCTGTTTCATGGCATAATCATGTTGATGAAATCAAGGGTGATGATGGACATTATACCTTCACGATTCATGACATATGGCTTGACAGAGTTCAGGAAGTTGTTGATTATTGCTACAATGAAGGACTTTATGTAATTATTAACATTCATCATGATGATTACACTGATTACTATGTATATCCCGATGCTGCACATGCAGAACGTTCATTTGATTATATGAGGTCGATTTGGTCACAGCTTGCTGAAAGATTTGGTGATTATGACTACCATTTAATTTTTGAGACCATGAATGAGGTTCGTATCACAGGCAACAACCAGTGGAATCCTACTGCAAAGGATGCATTAACAGCCCAGACTTACATAAACGAGTTTAACAGAATTGCAGTAGAAACCATAAGAAACACACCGGGTGAATATAACATTTCAAGATATATCGGTTGTCCCGGCTTTGTAAGTTCAATTGATGCCATTACTTCAACATTTGCGCTTCCTTTTGATCCAAGTCCTTATGAGAACAGACTTATGGTTCCCATCCACGCATATGTAAACTGGAATTTCGTAAGTGCCGATACCAAAACCTTCACATCAGGTATCAAGAGCGAAATAACCACATCTTTCAACAAAATATCAAAAAGGCTTACTGAAAAGGATGTTCCATGTTACATTGGTGAATGGGGTGTAACTTTGGGCCAGGATAATGTTGAGGCCAGAAGCGCTTATGTAACTCATTATCTTGAGAAGGCCGCAACTGCCTGCAAGGATTCAGAGGGAAATATTGTAAGAATCCCATGTGTTTTGTGGGATAATACCGATTACGGCGGAGCAAAGGCAGGAAGTGAGAAATTTGGTTTCTTTGACAGAGCTAATCTTAAGTTCCATGAAGAGGAATATATGAAGCTGATTATGGAAGCAACCTACAAAGATTACACAAAATAATCGGTAAAAAGGCAATATTGGGTACAGATTTCCTGATAATTTAGCCTCTTATTAATATTGTGTAACGGTTTCCTAATAATTTAGTCTTTTAATAATCAATACTGGCTATCGATTGCCAATTACCAATTACTTAATAATTCAGCTTTTAAATATAATTTTTACTATTATTATTATAGAAATTATTACATTAATGCTAACAAAAAAGCAGTTCTTTATGCTTTGCTATGCACAGGAATTTCCGGCATATGCTACAGAGAACTGCTTTTTGCTTTTATTTTTAGATTTTTCATGGCAGGATAGTATGTTTATTGTTTTGACAACACATATTATCATCTGATCTATGTCTATTGATAGCATGTCATATCAGCTAATCTTTTATACCATTTAATCTATGTCCATTTAAAACATGTTACATCATTTGGTTACATCATTTGGTTACAGCATGCTATCACCTATTCATAACTTATCTGCGCCTACCACTTATTTTTGTCTTTAATCTTTGCTCTGAATTCACTTGGTGAGCAACCTTTTGCTTCAAGGAAAAGACGGTTGAAGGTTGAAATTGAAGGAAATCCTGACTGCATTGCAACCTCTGTTATGGAAAGATTGGGATTTTCGAGTAATTCTTCACATACTTTAAGTCTTCTGAAGTTTACATAATCACAGAAAGTAAAATTTGTATAAGTCTTAAAAAGTCTTGAAAAGTGGTATTTGGAAAATCCCATTTTTGTGGCGGTGTCTTCAAGATTCAAATCATCCATATAATGAGTATCTATATGCTCTAACAATGCATTGAATTCAGCTATATAACGCTTTTGCAAAGTCGGCTTTTCATCCTGGAAGAAATTTGAATCCTGTTGGTGATTAATGCCGATTTTTGTGAAAATGTTTATTAACATTGACATGATAGTGAGCTCATAGAAATCACTTTGATTAAAATATTCGTCTCTGATTGCAGCCAGCCCCTGCATTACATCATCATATATCATCGGATGTGTCATCTTTGTAATGATAAGAGGATTTGCCAAAATTGGCTGCAGTCTTGCAAAACCGCTCATCTTCTGAAGAAGCGAAATATCAAACAGATGAATGAAACGGGTTCCTGTTTCAGGAGCATTGCAGGCATGGAGGTAACCGCTTGGCACGATCATTATTTCACCCGGCTGCAAACGATAGGTCTTATTAGGAGTAACCATATCATAATAATTGTTTTCCGGTATGGTAATTTCTATGCTGTTATGCCAGTGCATCTGATAACAGGTTGGAATATTATTGTACCAGATACGCATGGTTGTATTTCCCTGGAATAAAATTTCTTCATGGTCGCCAAGGAATATGGGCGGGCCCGGATGGTCGTAGTTAGCTGAATATAAATCAATTGGTTTATTAATCTTTTTTCCCATATTAACTCGTGTAATCCTGCAATCACATAATCACATAATCATATAATCATATAATCATATAATTATATAATCTGTTTGTTATGATTGGATTATTTCTTCCTTTCCTGAATTTTCGTCTATGTTAAATAATCTTTACAGTCCTATTTATATTTGAAACTTATATTTTATACTTACATTTGATACTTACATTTGATAATTATATTTGATAATTACATTTGATACTTATATTTGATACTTACATTTGAAATTTATATTTGATACTTATGTTTGATACTTATACTTGTATTTACATAATTCATTCTTATAAAATCCGTTGCAAAAATTATATATTTTTTCTCACTGTTATTAAATGTAGAATATGATGCAATAATCAATTAATGCTGAAAATATGCAATGAAAAGCTTAAAATATGAAAAGCTAATCAAAAATTGCTAAAATTTGTGAAAAATATAACAATTTTGCTTTTTGTGAAAACACATGCATTTTATGCAATTTTTTAATGCAAAAGTGAAAGTATTAATGAAAAATGCGGTAAAAAAATAACATGATTTATATAATAACACAAATATATTTGTCGAATATTATAAAATATAGTGGCTTTAACTTCTCAAAAATGAATATTTTAACCAAATGGAATATGCTTAAAATATGGACTCGTTTCCTTTCTCTTGTGCAATTTTACCATATTCTGCCTGAAAAACAAAGTGGTTTTTGTGCTTTTTTAGCAATGGATAAAAAATGAGTAGCAAAATTTAGTGAGTGCGAAAAGTGTATGATTTGTATAATCGAACTATAATTTTTGGATACTTTATTGTGCATATTGTAAAAAATTGCATTGACAAGGAGAGAGTCTACTGTGGAAAAGAAAGAGAAAAAATCCTTTAAATCATTTATACCGGCTATTTGTGCGATTGTTTTGGTTGTCGCAATTATTTTGATATCAAGCATTGGCAGAGAAAAAGATTTCTCAAGCAAGTACAAGGATGTAGATCTTGAAACTGATGTTGAAGGTCTTGAACGTGGCGGAACATATTCAGGCTACCTCAAGTCCCACGCCGGTGCTTCCACACCTTCAAGTGAAATTAAAATTGACCTGATGAAGTACCAGGATGAGAAGAATATTGTTACTTATAAAGAATATGAAGGTGCCAATAATGTTCTTTTCACAGATGAAGATTCTGAAGTTACATTTACTGTAAATGTTCCCGAAGCTGGTTTCTATAATCTCAAGCTTACATACTTTATGCCTTTGTCAAAGGGCGTTATGGCTGAGAGAACTTTGAAAATCAACGGAGAACTTCCTTTTGAAGATGCAAATGATGTTGTTCTTTACAGACAGTTCTGTGATGACGGCGAAAAGAGAGTAGATAATCAGGGTAATGAAATTCGTGCAAAGCAGACTGAAATCCTTGAGTGGCAGACAACTTGCATTAAGGACAAAATGGGTTATTATGCAGACCCTTATCAGTTCTACTTTAAAGAGGGAAATAACACCATTACATTGATTTCAGTAAATGAACCTGTTGCAATTTCGGCGATGAGTGTTGCCCCTATTGAGACACTTCCTACCTATGAAGAATATCTTAAGATGTATTCTTCAAAATCAAATGCATCAGCAAATATTGAACCTATCATTGTTCAGGGTGAAGACTCATATGCTCGTTCAGAATCCTCACTTTATCCTCGTTACGATAGAGCATCAGCGATTACGGTTCCATATGATGTTAAGCATACTATTCTTAATTATATCGGTGGCGATGCATGGAAGAATGCAGGACAGTGGATTGGCTGGGAAATAACAGTTCCGGAAGACGGTTTCTACAATATTGTAATTAAAGCTCGTCAGAACTACAATCGTGGTGGTGTATCAAGCCGCGTTGTAATGATAGATAATGAAATTCCCTTCGATGCATTGAAAGCAGTTGATTTTGGTTTTGCAAATGAATGGAAGGCAGAAGCTCTTTCAGACGCAGAAGGAAATCCTTACAAGATTTATCTTACCAAGGGTACGCACACAATAAAGATGGAAGCAACACTTGGTGAATATGGTCAGATACTTGACAGACTTTCAAACTCTGTTTACAGATTGAACAAGATGTACAGAAAGATTCTTGTTTATATCGGTGCTTCACCTGACCAGTACAGAGATTATCGTATTGAAAATTACTATCCTGATGTAATGGAAGCTATGAAGCTTGAGTATATGAGACTTTACCAGCTCGTTGATGATTCAGTAGCTTTGGCAGGACAGAAGGATGATAAGATTGCAGCTGCTCAGACTTTGGCACAGCAGCTTGAAAGATTTTGTGAGAAGCCTGAGAATATCCCTGTTGAGTTTATTACCTTCAAGGATAATATCACAGCTTTAGGTACAGCAATCCTTAACATGAGTGAAACAAAGCTTGATATTGACTATGTAGCAGTTACTGCAGCAGAAGGCAAGCAGATTAAGGATAACAGCAACATTTTCAAAGATTTGGCACATGAGGTTCGTTCATGGTTTGCATCATATGTAGTTGATTATAACGCAGTAGGTGATGTTTACGGCGATGACGAAAAGGTTGTAAAGGTTTGGGTTTTATCAGGACGTGACCAGGGTACAATCGTTAAGTCAATGATCGATGATACCTTCACTCCTCAGACAGGTGTTAAGGTAAGCGTTGAAATTATCGCTCAGGATGCATTGCTTTCAGCAGTTGTTGCAGGCAAGGGACCTAACGTTGTATTGTCAATCGGATATGATCAGCCTGTAAACTATGCACTTCGTCATGCAGCAGAAGATTTGACACAGTTCGAAGGCTTCTGGGATGTTATGAAACCTTATACACCAAGTTCATGGAGACAGCTTGAGCTTGATGGTGGCGTATATGGTATTCCTGAAACAGAAAACTTTAACGTATTGTTCTATCGTAAAGATATTCTTGAAGAACTTGGCTTAAAGGTTCCTGAGACTTGGAGAGACTTGATTGATACCTTCCCTACAATTCAGGGTAATAACATGTCAGTTGGTATTCCTTCAGCAACAGGTAGCCAGTCAACAACTTCTTCAGTAGCAGTTGCTTCAACTGCAGCAGACTTGAACATGTTCTTCTCACTTCTTTATCAGTATGGCGGTGACATGTACAATGAGTCAGGTTCAAGAACAATAGTTGATGATGAAGCAGGTGTTAAGGCATTTGATGATTACACAGCATTCTTCAATGATTATGGTTTGCCTACAGTATATGACCTGGTAAGCCGTTTCAGATCAGGTGAAATGCCTATTGGTGTTGCAAGTTACACAACCTACAATACTTTGATGGTATCTGCACCTGAAATCAGAGGTCTTTGGGACTTCGCACTTCTTCCTGGTATTGAGAAGAAGGATGAAAATGGAAACACATATGTTGACCATACCGCAGTTATTGCAGGTCAGGCAACAATGATGGTTAGAACTGAAGATCAGGAAATCAAGAACAAAGCTTGGGAATTCCTGAAGTGGTGGGCAAATACAGATACTCAGGTTCGTTTCGGACGTGAAATGGAAGTATTACTTGGTAGTTCAGCTCGTTATGCAACCGCTAACTATGATGCATTCCAGCAGCTCGCTTGGTCAGTTCACGATATTCAGATTTTGAAAGAACAGTGGGATTGGACTTACGGTATCAGAGAAGTTCCCGGCGGTTACTATACAGGACAGCATGTAACTCATGCAATCAGAAAGGTAATCAACGAGAAGGTTGATCCAAGAGAAACAATTATCGACTACGCTATTAAGATTAACGAAGAGTTGATTAAGAAGAGAAAAGAATTTGGTATGAGTATAGACTAACTTGAGAGGAGGATACACACTTTAGTGTAAATATTATGAAAAATTATATTAAAGGATACTTCCTCTTGAGGAAGAAAGAACGTGAAATCACATGGATGAAAGTTAAGAAGAGAAAAAACAGATACTTATTCTTACTTCCCTATGCATTGATTTTTACATTATTTAACATCTTACCGATTGTTTCATCCATATTTTTGAGTTTCACATATTTCAATATTCTGGAAACTCCGAGATTTATCGGTTTGGATAACTACTTCAACCTGATTTTACAGGATGATGTATTTATAACAGCATTGAAGAATACGCTGGTTATAGCGATAATCACAGGCCCTGTCGGCTACTTGGGTTCATTCTTCTTTGCCTGGCTGATTAACGAATTACCAAGATGGGTACGAAGTGTTGCGGTTATCATTTTCTACGCGCCTTCAATAGCAAGTAACGTATTCGTAATTTTCTCAATCTTCTTCAGAGGCGATGTTTACGGATATGTAAACTCACTCTTAATGAGCTTGGGTATTACAAGATCACCGATTTTGTTCTTCCTTGATCCGAAATACATGCTACCTATCTGTATGCTGGTTATTGTATGGCAGTCACTTGGTGTCGGATTCCTCTCCTTCGTTGCAGGTTTCCAGGGTGTTGACCAGTCACAGTACGAAGCGGCATATGTTGACGGTGTTAAGAACCGTTGGCAGGAACTTTGGTACATCACACTTCCCAGTATGAAGCCTATGCTTTTATTCGGTGCCGTAATGACAATTTCTTCATCATTCTCGGTATGTGACGTAACCAGAACACTTTGCGGTTTCCCGAGTACGGATTATGCCGCAAGAACAGTAGTAACTCACTTGTTCGACTATGGTTATATGCGATTTGAAATGGGTTACGCTTCAGCAATCGCAACAATTTTGTTCCTTATGATGATACTTTGCAATAAATTTGTACAGAAATTCTTAAGAAGATTGGGGACCTGATAACATATGAAAGAGAAAAAAGAAAAAAATATGAATATTGATGCTCCCTTATCTGCAGAAGATACTGCAAAGAAGGCTACTACCGCTGAACTTGACGAATATGCCAAGGAAAGAGCTGCTTTAGCAAAAAGACAGAAGAAGCAGGTAGTTAAGCATCACAAGAAGTTGATTAAGCGTAGAAAACCGAACCGTTCAATCGGTGGCGATATTGCTCTTTACATTTTCCTGATTTTCATAGCGATAGCGATGTCATTCCCTATTGTTTATGCAATCAGCAGTTCATTGAAGCCACTTGATGAATTGTTTATGTTCCCTCCGAAGATATTTGCTAAATATCCTACGACGGATAACTTCTCTGACTTGTTCGTAACAATGGGTAAGTCATGGGTGCCTTTCTCAAGATATTTGACAAATACTTTGTTAATTACTGTTGTTGGTACTTTCGGACATTTGATTATCGCATCAATGGCAGCATATGTATTGGCAAAGGGTGATATTCCTGGTGGAAACGGCTTTTTCAAACTTGTAACACTTGCGTTGATGTTCACCGGTTATGTAACATCAATTCCTAACTACCTTATCATTAACTTCTTTGGTATGGTAGATACTCATCTTGCAGTTATTATTCCTGCATTTGCAATGCCGATTGGTTTGTTCATGATGAAGCAGTACATGGAAAGTATTCCTGACGCATTGATGGAAGCTGCACGAATTGATGGTGCTAATGAATGGAAGACCTTTATGACCATTATCTTCCCGAATGTTAAGCCGGCAAGTATGACAATCATCATCTTCGCAGTTCAAGCACTTTGGAATAACGGTGCAACAAATGTTATTTATTCAGAAGAAAAGAAGACTTTGGTTTACGCATTGAATCAGATTCAGGGTGGTGGTATTGCAAGAACAGGTCAGGCTGCGGCAGTTACCGTAATCATCATGATGGTACCGATTTTATTCTTCATCTTTGCTGAAAGCCAGATTCTTGAAACAATGGCAAGTTCAGGTATGAAGGATTGATAAGGGGGGAGACATGAATAAGTTATTTAAGAAAATGGTTTGCCTTCTTGTTGTTCTTTCAATGGTTCTTGTTATAGCACCTGCAAATATAAGTAAGGCTTCAAGTTACACCTACAATTATGACTGGTGGAATGAAGTTCGTGAATGTCCGGATGCATATACAACATCAGGCGCATTTACGGCATATGAGATGGGACTTGACAAGAATCTTTCAAAACCGGAAGGATTATATGTTTACGAAGATTTGATTTATATCTGTGATACAGGTAATAACAGAATCATAGAGCTTAAGAGAGAAAGCCAGGATAAGGTTTCACTTTTAAGAACCTTTGACAGCATTACAGGCTCTGAAGTTTCAGAGCTTAAAGGACCCACAGATATATGGAGAAGTGCTGACGGATATCTTTACATTGCCGATAAGGGCAACGGAAGAGTTGTAAAGGTTGATGCCAAAACACTTGCTTTCCAGATGGAATGTACAAAGCCCAATGATGAAACTTACGATCAGGGTTGGAACTTTGCTCCTTCAAAGATTGTTGTTGACAGAGCAGGACGTGTTTATATTGTTGCAGACAGTGTAAATAAAGGTCTCTGTAAGTTTGAAAGTGATGGCACTTTCTCAGGCTTCATTGGAGCTACACCGGTAGTTTATAATGCATGGGACTATTTCTGGAAGAGATTCTCATCAAGAGAGCAGAGAGCTGCATCAGAAAACTTCGTTCCTACAGTTTATGATAATGTATGTATGGATAAAGAAGGCTTCATGTATGTAGCTACATATCACATTGAAGAAGGTGCGCTTGACTCCGGTAGTGAAGATCCTATCAGAAAGTTAAATCTTCTCGGAAATGATATTTTGGTAAGAAACGGTAATCAGGAAATCATCGGTGACCTTTATTGGGGCGATGGTGGCGGAAGTAAAGGTTCTTCAAAGTTTACTGACGTAACAGTTCTTGATAACGATGTATATTTTGGTCTTGATAAGGAAAGAGGTCGTATCTTTGCTTATGATGACCAGGGAAATTTACTCTATGTATTCGGTGGCAAGGAAAATCTTAATGGATGTTTCAGAAAGCCGGTTGCAATTGACCATCAGGGAAGAGACTTGATTGTACTTGACGGACTTGACTGCTCAATCACAATTTTGACACCTACCCACTTCGGTAACTGCATTTACGATGCTATTGAATACTTTGACAGCGGTTTATATGATGAATCTGCTGAGGCCTGGAGAGAGGTTATGGATGTTAACGGTAACTTCGACTTGGCATATATCGGTCTTGGACGTGCATTGATGCGTCAGGAAAGATATAAAGAAGCTATGGAATACTTCGAATTGAAGTGGAACGATTACAATTATTCACTTGCATATGAGCAGTACAGAAAAATCTGGATTCGTGAAAATATCGGTTGGGTAATTGCAGTTTTAGTTATAGTTTTCGGTGTACCGTCAATTTATAACTCAATAAAGAGAAAGAAACTTTTGGTAGAGAGTTCGGGGGTATTAAATGAACTTGAAGAACACAATACAAAATAGCAGATATTTTAGAAGCTTGAAGTTCGCTTTTTACTGCATGACACATCCGATTGACGGATATTGGGATTTGACACATGAAAAGCGAGGCACACTTGGAGCAGCTACAACAATTCTTATTCTTACACTGCTTACAAGAGTTGCAAAACTTCAGTTCTCAGGCTTCATTGTAATGAAGGTAAATTGGGAAGAGATAAATATTTTCTTATACTTCGCAACAATTATATTCCCGCTTGCTCTTTGGTGCATTGGCAACTGGGGTATGACAACCTTGTTTGATGGAAAAGGAAGATTATGGCAGATATACATGGCAACATGTTACGGAATGCTTCCATATGTAGTAATCCAGATTCCTTTGATGATCATAAGTAACTTTATGACAGAGAATATGGTGGAACTCTATGGAGTAGTAGACAGCTTATCAATCGTATGGTGTGCATTCCTTATCATCATGGCAATGGGTCAGATACATGATTACAAGCTTTGGAAGACAATTACTTTCACCTTTGCAACAATATTTGCAGTACTTGTAATCGTATTCATTCTGTTGTTATTCTTCGGTATGATAAGCTCCGGTGTATCATACTTTATCTCACTTGGCAAAGAAGCAATATTCAGATATAGCTAAAGAAATTTGGGGGAAGGCCATGAAAAGCATATATAAAAAATTAATAGCAATCCTTATTTTAGCTGTTCTGATTGGCGGATTTGCATATCTTGCCAAGAACTGGAAGACTGAAACAGTTGAAAGTGAAGTTATTGCTAAACGATTTGATGCAGAGGAAGCAAAAGCTTTCTATGTTCTTGAAAATGACGATTTGAAGTTTACACTTGATTCAGCTACTACACAGTTCAAGGTAGAGATGAAGTCAAATGGTGATGTTTGGTATTCAAATCCTCAGGGTGCTTCTGAAGATCCAAGTGTTGGTTTGAAGGAAAAGAACAAACTTGCATCAACCTTGATTTTGAATTATTCAACGGACAGAATTAAGAATATTCTGATGAATAACTATGAGTTCGGTATTTCAACAGGCCTTTATGAAATTGAAGAAGGCGACGGATATATCAGAATTAATTATTCAATCGGTGATGTTCCTAAAACTTTCGTATTTCCTACAATCGTTCCGGCAGAGCGTTTTGAAGAATATGCTGCTGCCTGGGAAGCAATCGGTAACAAGAGAGCAAAGAGTTATTATAAGAAATGGGATATCGTTGGTGACAAAGAACCCAGTGCAACAGATTTAAAGGATGATCCTGATATAAAGGAAAAAATGTTGGCAGATTATCCGATGCTTGCAGAAGAAGTATGTTACGTTTTGAGAAGAAACAAAGATGGTTCTCCTCAGAAGGACAGTATTAAGGCATCATTGGAAGAATTCTTTGCTGAAATCGGTTATACAGAAGAGCAGTACAAGCTTGATAAGGATAACGACTTGAGCTTGGCTACAAATAACAAGCCTGTATTCAATATTTCAATGATTTACAAACTTGAAGGAGACAGACTGATTGTTGAAATTCCATATGATCAGATGTCATGGAAAGATGGTTATTCAATAAGTTATCTTACCGTTTTGCCTTACATGGGTGCCGGTTTAAAGACGGAAAAGGGTTCATTACTCATTCCTGAAGGCGGCGGCGCTTTGATGGATTTCAACAACGGAAAGGTTACACTTCCTTCCTACAGTGCAAATGTATATGGTTGGGACTGGGCAATTTCAAAACCTGACTTGGTTCATGAAACAAGAGCTAACTTCAATGCTTTCGGTATTTTAAAGGAAACCTCTTCAATGCTTTGTACTTTGGATGAGGGCTCAAGCTACGCAGCTATCAATGCTGATGTAAGTGGTAAGAGCGAAAATGCTTTCAGTAACTATGTTCAGGCTATGTACCAGATTTCACACAAGGATGTTTACAGAGTAACAGCTATTGCAGGTGACGATATTTACATCTTTGAAGAAACACTTCCAAATGAATCTATTGTACAAAGCTACTGGTTCAAACCTACTAACAGCTATGCAGAACTTGCATCTGTTTACAGAGATTATTTATTTGCTAAGTATGATGTAAAGCCTGTATTGAGAGATAAGAACGAAACACCTTTGGCAGTTGAGATTGTTGGTGCAGTTGATAAGGCAGTAAAGGTATTAGGTGTTCCAGTTAACAGTCCTTTCGAACTTACAAGTATCAAAGAAGCCGGAGAAATCTTAAACTTCATGTCAGATGCAGGTTTGAAGGATGTAAATGTTAAACTTAACGGATATTTAAACGGTGGTATAAAGCAGTCAATGCTTACAAGCCCTAAGATAGTTTCACAGACAGGCAGCAAGAGCCAGATGAAGAAGTTATCAGGTTTGGCAGAGGATTTAGGCTATTCATTATATCTTAATGGTATTACCGCATATGCTCAGGACAGTTCAATACTTGACGGCTTCAATTTCTTCTCAAGCCCTGCAAGATTTCCTACCAAGGAAAGAGCTGCTATCTATCCTTATTCAGCAGTTACCTTTGCACAAAGAGACAGTCTTGAACCTAAGTATTTGTTAAGACCTGATTTGATGGTGAAGATGGCAAACAATCTTATTAATTTCACTGATAAGGTTGGGACGGATGTATCTTTTGATGATATCGGTAAGGAATTAAGTGCTGATTACCATAAGGATGAGGTTGTTTCAAGAGAAGCTGTATTGAATATGCAGGTTGACATCTTGAAAGGACTTAATGAGAGCGACAAGAAAATATGTGTAAATGTTGGTAACTCATATGCAGCTCCTTATTCAGACATAATTGTGGATATGGATTTGCATGGTAACGAATATGGTATTCTTGATACCTTCGTGCCTTTCTATCAGATGGCATTGCATGGCTATGTTGATTATACCGGCATTTCACTTAACTTAGCTGATGACATTGAAGATGAAATTCTTTTCTGTGCTGAATATGGTGCAGGTCTGAACTTCACATTGATGGACGAAAGCGTAATGAAACTTCAGAATACAATGTACACCGAATACTATGGCGCTGAGTTTGATATTTGGGGATCACGAATGGTTAAGATGTACAATGAGTTCAATGAAAAGATGGGTAGTCTTTTCAATAAGAGAATGGTTGATCATGAGCAGATTTCAACAGGTCTTTCATGCACAACCTACGAGGACGGAACAATGGTATTGGTAAACTATACATATGGTGACCTCGGATATCGCGGAAATTATATTCCTGCAAGAAGTTTTATTGTAACAAAGTAATAATTCCCAATATGGGAAAGGAGTAATTATGAACAAAAAGCATAGGCATCTGAGTATGCGCACGAGAAAAGCGATTGCCGGATACCTGTTCATAGCACCGTTTATCATTGGCTTTATCGCATTCCTTGCGAAGCCATTGATAGACTCACTCTGGACAAGTTTCTGTAAAGTGACGTTTGACAATGCTACAAATTCATTTTCTAAGAACTTTATAGGATTGGCAAATTATAAGCAGGCATTCAATCTTGACCCTAAATTTAGACAGCTTTTGACAGAAGAAATCAGTACAATGGTTATCAGAGCAATTTCCGTACTTGTATTCAGCTTCTTCATATCACTTTTGCTTAATGCTAAGTTTAAGGGAAGAGCCTTGGTAAGAGCTATTTTCTTCCTTCCTGTTATTGTTTCATCAGGTGTTATTGTTGGTATCGAAACTAACAACCAGTTACTTTCACAGGTAGCAGATCAGATGAAGGAAGCAAATACTTTTTCAAGTATTTCAGGAACGATTGAGAAAATTCTTACGACGGCTATATCCGGTGGTATAGGATCAAGCGTACTCTCGACACTGTTTGAGGTTATCGATGGAATTTACGATGTTGCGATTGCTTCGGGTATTCAGATTATCATATTCATTTCAGGATTGCAGACAATTTCAGCGAGTGTATATGAAGCAGCTGATATTGAAGGCTGTACAACCTGGGAGAAGCTTTGGAAGGTAACCTTCCCTATGATAAGTTCATTGTTGCTAGTAAATGTTGTTTATACAATCGTTGACTATTGTATGATGAGATCAGACAGTGAGTTAATGACAAAAATAAAGACAGAATATGTAGTTAATATGAACTATGGTTTCTCGTCGGCAATGTCATGGATATTCTTCGTGTGCGTTGGCGCAATAGTAGCTTTAGTAACATTTATTATTTCCAAGTGGGTATACTATTATGAGTAATGTTTTTGCAGCAGCAGCAGAAAAATGGAATAAAAGCAGACAAGCTTCCAAAGACCACAAGGCTCAGGTTGAAAATGCATTGAAGAACAAAGAAATTCGTCTTGTAGACCTTAGCTTCATCGAAAGAAACAGAATGTCTCAGGGCTATTTGCTTGCACTGAAGATAAAAAAAGTGGCAATCATTGTTGCCAGATTCGTTCTTTTCTTTGGCTTGAGTTTCCTTATTTTGCAACCTATTTTAAGTAAGATTTCAATGTCATTCATGGCTGAGAAAGACTTATATGATTCAACAGTTATTAATATTCCGGCACATTTTACTTTGGATAACTACCGAGTAGTTTCTGAGTTGATGGCATATGGCAAATGCTTAGGAGGTTCATTATTTTATTCGGCCTTCCTTGCAGTATTGCAGGTAGCGGTTTGTACATTGGTTGGATACGGATTTGCAAGATTTGAATTTCCTTTTAAGAAATTCTGGTTCTTCTGCGTTATCCTTACGATTATCATTCCGCCTCAGACAATTTCATCTGCTTTGTATTTGCACTTCAACTACTTTGATATTTTAGGTCTCATTAAGCTTATAACAGGCCACACAGTTAACCTTCGTGGTTCTGCATTGCCCTATATCTTAATGAGTGGTTTCTGTATGGGTCTTAAGAATGGTGTTTACATTTTCATGACAAGGCAGTATTTCAGAAATGTTCCAAGAGCAATGGAAGAAGCAGCATATGTTGATGGTTCAGGAACCTTGCGTACTTTCGTACAGGTACTTTTACCTGATGCAAAGCCTATTATTACATCCTGTTTCCTTTTTGCTTTTGTATGGCAGTGGACTGATGCATATTATTCAAAGTTGTTCCTTGGAAATGCTGACTTACTTTCAACCAGCTTGTCAGGTCTTGGTGACCGTTTCAATCAGTACATGCAGAGAGAACATGGCGTAATCGGTGTTGGTACAGGTTATACATCAGCTATCATTTCTACAGGTACTTTGATGGTAATCGTTCCGTTGATTATTCTTTATCTTTTCGAGCAGAGAGGATTTACCGAAAGTTTGGCAGGAACCAGCGTTAAGATGTGATTTTGCCGCAACAAATTTTACTTTTTATTTATCACGAGCTCATTCCTGTGGGCTGTGGCCAGTGAGGTCCACATCACTAGCCAGAGTCCGAGGATGACTATAAAAAACTTATTTTTAAGAGGAGGGTTTTTATGAGAACAAAGAGATTTCTCAAAGCGCTTAGCTTAGTTCTCGTACTTGCGATGGCAGTAGCTTCATTCGCAGCATGTGGAGAGGACGAAAAGCCTGCTGATAATCAGACACAGCAGCAGACAAACACAAACACAAATACTAACACTAATACTACAACACCTGATAAGAAGGATGAAACTCCTGTAGTAGTTGATCCTTATGCAGCTATCAAGGCTAAATTCCCTAAGAAGGATATGGGTGGTATCGAAGTTAAGATCCTTGACTGGTGGACAAAGGACTATACAAGAGGAACTGATACAGAATATGGCGAAGCAAGAGCTGAATATCTTGCTTGGGCAGAAGATTACTATAACTTCAAGATTGTAGAAGAATCATATGGTGACTGGGGTTCAAGACCTGAAGATTTCCAGAACTATGCTACAGCTGAAGATGATGGTAACTACTACATCTGGATTCTTTATCAGACACCTGCTTCAGTTACAGCTATCAACCAGGGTCTTGTTAAGGATATGTCAAAGCTTGGCGTTGATTTAACAACTGATAAGTGGGATAAGTATTTCGCATCATGCTTCGGTGGTCCTAACGGTGAAGTTTATGCATTCCGTGCAGCTACATCAGAACCTCGTGGTGGTGTATACTTCAATAAGAGACTTCTTAAGGAAGCTGGTATTGATCCTGAATCAATCTACGAACTTCAGAAGAACAACGAGTGGACATGGGCTAAGTTCGAAGAAATGTGCAAGCAGATTTGTAAGGATACAGATAATGACGGTGTATATGATATCTGGGCTATTTGCTGCGACTCTACACAGTTATATCAGGACTTCTTATGGTCAAACAATACAAACTTCATCGACAGAGTTGATGGTAAGTTCGTTTACACACTTGAAGATGCAGCTTCAATCGAAGCTTTAGACTTCGCTCAGCACTTAAGTGATGAATATCGTTACTATCCTGAAGGTTCAGAATGGAACTACTGGCAGACAGCATATCCTAACGCACAGGGTGTATTCATTTTCCAGGATGCATACTGCGCAGGCCAGGATTTCAAGGATATGGAAGATGATTTCGGTTTCGTTTGCATGCCTATGGGACCTAACGCTACAACATATGCAGCAGTTAACAACGATAACCTTTATGTAATCCCTGCTAACTACAGCGATGAAAAGGCAGCTTTAATCGCTATGGCTTATGATCTTTACACAGAACCCGTTCCCGGTTTCGAAGATCATGACGGTTCACTTGATGGATACTATTCACAGTTCAGAGACTCTAAGTCAGTTGATGAAACAATCGTTCTTATCAAGGAACATCAGGTTATGAACTGGACAAACTTCATCGCAGACGTTGAACTTGGTTCTGACTATGTATGGGGTCTTGGTTCATGGACAACAGCAGCAGCACATGCTGAAGAAATCAGAGATAAGTGGAAAGCAGCTATCGAAGCAGCTAACAAATAATTAAGGAGACACTATGTTGACCCGATGGAATGGATATGAGAAAGGAATAAATCTTGGTGGTTGGCTTTCACAGTGTGACCACAAAGCTGAAACTTATGATAATTTCATAAGCGAAGAGGATTTTAAGACCATCAGTGGATGGGGTCTCGATCATGTCAGGGTTCCGGTTGACTATAACCTCGTTGAGGATGAACAAGGTCGTTACATTGAAAAGGGGTTTTTATATATCGAGGATACAATCAATATGTGCAGAAAGTACAAATTGAAAATGGTTCTTGATTTACATAAAACGGCTGGATATTCCTTTGACAAAGGTGAACACGAAAGTGGTTTCTTTGATGACACTGATGGCGGAAGGGCGTTGAGAGAAAGATATTTCCTTTTATGGGAACAGTTTGCAAGACGCTTTTCCGGCGATTATGAAATGCTTGCTTTTGAATTGTTGAATGAAATTACAGATCAGGCATATTCGTCAATCTGGAATGAAACAATTAAAGAGTGCGTTTCAAGAATAAGAAAATATTCTGAAGATATTGACATAATATATGGAGGTTACTGGTATAATTCAGTGGATGCAGTTAAGGATTTACCCGTAATTGATGATCCACATGTAATGTATGCAGTACACAACTACGACCCGTTCAAGTTTACCCATCAGGGTGCTCGTTGGGTTGATCCTAAGACAATACCACATGATGCAAGACCGACTTTTGATGAATTTGGTATTACTACTGATGATTTCATTAATCGATTTGCAGAGTGCGTTAATATTGCCAAGGAACGCGGCGTGAGACTTTATTGCAGCGAGTACGGTGTTATTTGTAATGTAACTCCGGAAGACACAATCAAGTATTACAAAGCAATTAATGCAGCTTTCAAATATTATGGAATACCAAGAGCGGCGTGGACATATCGCTCTATGGCATTTGGACTTGCTGATTCTCGTCTTGATGATGTAAGAGAAGAAGTCTTAAAATATATGTAAGAATTTCACAGGTCTCCTTATGGGGACCTGTTTTTTGGTAATTCGTTTTTATCCTTGCCTTGAATTTTCATCCTCGGGAATTAGAAAAAGTGAAGAAATCGAGGTACAGATTGGACCTTGCTTTGAATTTCAGTCCTCGAGAATTAGAAAACTTTTATAAATCGAGGGCCTTGCCTTAAAATTGACACAGAAAAAGACCAAAACTTTCAGAACTTTATATTTTTTAACCTCGTCTAAACTTTGAATCGCGAAATACAATGAACGGAGGACAAAGCATGGTAGAAGGAATGACATAGTATAGAATAATTAATGAATGAGTATTGAATGAGAATGAAGTTCATACAGAAGTACATGAAGAAGTACATGTAGAAATACAAGTGAAATAAATAAGAAATTGAATAGTATGAAGTATTCAACGCCTGACAATAGGCAAGATAAAGATAAACTTGTATTTTAGAAAAGAATATGCGATAATAATTTGTCTTATTGTGTATATTATTAAAAAATAAATTTTAAGCGAGGTTAATATGGGCTTAGGTAAAACTCTTTTAGACAATTTTTTGAAATTTGATTTTATTATTTTTGTTTTAGGTGCATTTAATGCAGTAGTTATGTTTGTAACTTTGAATTATTCAAAGAAGCTTTTCAGAGTTATGAATCCTGAATGCTGGATTCCCGGTGGTACAAGAACTCTTGGTGAAATCGAAGAGAAGTTTAACAAGCAGAGTGATATGACAAGCGAAAGCGAACTCATAGCACTTAGAAGAAAAACAAATCTTTGGTTTATGATTTATGAGAATATTACAACAATTTTCCCTTTGATGGGTATGCTTGGTACAGTAATCGCATTGATTCCTATGGTTGGTTCAATGGGTGACACTGCAACAGGTTTGTTCTTTGGTGCATTGACATCAACATTCTGGGGTATTGTATTTGCCATTATCTTTAAGGCAGTAAATGGTTTCCTTTCAGCACAGATTGATGACAACGAAAAGAATATGGAAGTATTTCTTGCTCGTAACACATCAAGAATTAATGAAAAGCGTGGAATTGCTTCAGAAGATGAAGAAGATGATTTTGATGATAACTATTATCCGGATGATGATGACGATGATATGCCGATGCCAAGAAGCACAACAAGAAACATCGTTAGCAACCGTACTTCCGGAAAGTAATTTATGTGCAATATTCTGATATAAAAGAATTGAATTTTGCATGGTGCGCAATAACTTATAAGAATATGCACCTGCAAAGAATTGGACGTAGTTACAAATGGAAGGAGGATAAATTATGTCTAAACGCGAATTAGTTCTCGACTTTACCTCCTTGCTCGACGTTATTATGATTATTTTGTTCTTGGTTGTTTGTACAATGAGCAACCAGACAATTGATAGCAAAGAGGAAGCCGAAAAATATGCTCAGATTGCAGATCAAAATCAGATCCTTGCATTGAATTTGAGCAATAAGAATGCTCAGTTAGAGAGCGATATTAAAGAAACAGAAGATGAACTTGCTAAAGCAAACGCTGTAATTGACGAAATGACCGCAAAGATTCTTCAGCTTATGAAGGATATTGAGGTTAAGAATGACGAGATTATTGATCTTAACAAAGATTTAGATGATGTTCATATCCAGCTTACAAAGGAAGAACAGAAGTTAAGTGATACAACCAATGAGAAAAATAAGTATATTGCGTTGTATGAGCAGCTTGTTAAGGATTTAGCTGATAAGAAAGCTGAAATAGAAAAGAATAATGCTGAAATCAAGGACTTGACTTCACAGTTGGCTTCAGCTCAGGGCAAACTTGAAAATACAGAAGATAAACTTCATAGTATTCAGGAAGAATTAAACAAGTCCGATGCAAATAATAAGTACCTGAATAGTGAAATAAAAGATTTAAATGATAAGCTTAATCAGGCTGAAAAGGATTATCTTAAGCTTGAAGGTGATTATAAGGTTCTTATGAACTCTGTCATGAATAGTGACGGTACTGTTAAAGCTTTAACAGATAAATGTGATGCACTTCAAGCAGAAGTAGATAGGTATAAGCAGCTTTATAATCAAAAGACTGGCGCATATAATGACTTAAACAAGACATATAACGAATATAAAGGTGAACAGGCAATAAAGAATGCTGAATATGAAAACCAATTAAAAGAAGCAGCAGATGAAAATTCAAGACTGGATGAGCAGAATAAAGCGTTAACTGCAGACCTTGCCGATGTTAAATATCAGTTTGAAGTATTAAAGGCATTATATGGTAGTGATTTGGAAAGTATGGACCAGCTTGAAGGAATCTTGAATTCTTTTAAGAAGGTTGTGCTTGAGTGCTCATATATTGAAAAGGAAGAAGATGGTAGGATCATTGATGGTGTACGATACAGATTATATGAGCAAAATGGTGGTCGTTATGATGTAATCAATACCGTAAACCCGTTAGAGTTTTATAATTATGATGAAGATAATAAGCCATACTTGATTGAAGAAATCGTAATTCGTTTGAAAGCAGACTTAAAAGTAGCTATCGATAATTTAACTGCTCCAATTGAGGTTGAGGGTGACGAGCCGATTCCTGGCGCAGCAGCTATTATGCTGACTGTAACTTATGATTATAATGACGGATTGACAAATGATTATTTAATTGGATATGAGTCCAAAGGAGCGGTTCAGCAGGCTATTGATCTTTTAAAAGATGATGCTTCAGTACCCATTATGACTGATACATTTGTATTGAAGACATTTAAAACATTAAAATAAATTTTATTTACCCGAGGCCAATTGGTCTCGGGTAAAGTTGTAGATTAACGAGGAGGATTATATGTCTGAAGAAATGACAAAGCGCGAAGAACGAAAAGAGGAAATTAAAGAAGCTAAAAAGAAACAACGAAAAGGTAAAAAACTTACAAGACATGAGAAGAAAGTAATTAAGAAAAATGCCAAGAGAGAACAGAGATTAATGTTTTGTTTATTGGTAGTTTTGATACTTGTTATGATGTATTTTACCGATATGTTTGGTCTTTTTGATTTTCCTGGTAATGGCTTTGGAGAAGGATATACTTCATTTTCTGAGGACAAAACTTCTGACGGAAGTGAAGGTAATAAGGATGATATTACAGATAATGATATTAATGCTACGGAGAAAGACTTAGAAACAAAAGTTGAAGATAATCAAGAAGTTGTAAAAGAGAATGTGGTTGATAATCTTGAAGTAGCAGAGACACCTGCACCAACTGAAAAGGTTGAAAATAATGATTCTAAAGATGAAAAGAAGGATGAACTTGAGGTTGGCAAAGAAGCTGTTGAAATCACTATTAAGGTTAAATCAAATGATTATGTTATTGATGGAGTAAATTATTCTTTAGAAGAAATCGAAAAATTATTGAAAGACGAAACCAAGAATTATGTGATAAAAATTGATACCACGGTTGGAAGACCTCAGGCATGTGATACACTTATTGATTTATTGAAGAAGTATAAGAAATATTGATTTTTAGAGGCATAAGTATTGTTCACAAACAATGATAAAAAATTTAAGATTATCAGTTTTGTTTGCCTATTTTTATTGGGCGTGATTTTGGTCGCCTTGTCTGAGCATATTCAGAGTATTGACTTTAACAGAGGGAATGAAATAAATTTAAACGCCGATTGGGATGTCACACTTAATGGTGAGAAAATAGGAAATTATGAATTGTCAAAGCTTATTCTTCCTTCCATGAATGTAGGGGATAAGTTAGAACTTGAATGCGATTTGCCGCGTTTTGGAATGCCTAATCCGGTTTTGATGTTTTACAGTCTTCATAGTGAAGTGACGGTTTTCATTGATGGAGTTAAACAGTATGAATATGGAGATAATCTTTATAAAGCAGGAAAATTTATAGGTGATGGTTACCACTATGTTACTTTGAGCGAACGATCGATGGGTAAATCACTTAAGCTTGTGTTTAAGCCTGACTTAAGTAATCCGTTTTCTTCCGTTCAGACACCGATTATCGTAAATGCGGTAGACGCGAAGAATAATTTTTATCGTTCTAAAGCTGTACCTTTGATTATAGATACTTTTCTTATTGCATTGGGCTGCAGCTTGCTGGTTATATGCCTTGTGTTTGAGGCCGCAAGGGAAGGACTTGGAAGACTTGCTAATATTTCATCATTTGCAATTTTAATGGGGCTTTGGTCGCTTTGCAATTTTGATTTGATGCAGTTATTTGTAAATAACCTTGAGTTCAAGGGCACACTTGAGTACATATGCTTGCTTCTTGCACCTATTTTTGTCCTTAGATGTTTTAAACCGCACATATTATCAATGGGCAATCAGCGGGCAAAAATGGCATATTACATAACAATTTATTTATTGGTTGCTTTCTCAATTGTGGCAATATTTTTCCACATATTTGGAATCATTTCAATAGGTTCTGTATTAATGCTTTGGCATGGCATGCTGGCTGTGATTGGAATTGAAGGCATACTTTTATTGGTTAGTGACATAAAAAACAAGAAGATGGACAACAGCCTTCTTTGGATGGGAACGGCATTGATGGTTACATTTTCGTTTATTGACCTTGTAAGATATAACATTTTTGAAGCTGTTGCAGGTATTCCGGCACCAAAATATTCAAGCTTTGCATCGGTTGGTTCCTTGCTTCTTGTTTTGTCCTTGTTTGTTGATTATGCGCAGCAGATAACGATGGGCTTTGTTGTGAATATGAAGAATGCAGCGCTTGAAAAAATCGCATATGTGGATGAAATGACAGGACTTATGAATAGAAGAAGTTTTGAGGAAGAACTTGACGCATTGGATAAGAGTGATTTCACATATGCTTTGGTTTCAATGGATATAAACAACCTGAAGACTGTTAATGATACTATGGGACATGATATTGGTGATGAACTGATTGAAACCTTTGGTAGTATTTTGTCGGCTTCTTTAGGAAATCATACAGGCTATCGTGTTGGTGGTGATGAGTTTGCAATCATCGTTAAAAAGCCTAATGAACATGAGGCCGAAAGATTGATAGATTCTTTTAATAAATCTATTAATGAATATAATGGAAAATCAAGGCGTTTTCTTATTAAGATGGCATATGGTATCGCATATTCTGATAAGGATCAATGTACTTCTTCTCGTATGCTTTACAAGATTGCAGATGAGAGAATGTACGAACGCAAGATTATCATGAAACAAGGCGATATCAGATAAGTGCGAAATAAAAAAATAGATTATAAAAGTAAGAAGATTTTGAAGTATGAGTAAGGGAAATGAAGAAAAAAAGAATAAAACTCCTAAGCGATCGTTTTGGGCAAAGTTTTTCATTGATTTGATTATTACATCATTGGCGGGCTTTTGTGTTTTGGTGTCTCACGCATCGGAAAATGATAAGATTGCGGATCAAATAGCTGCAGAGAAAAATCAGAATCAGATAGTAAGTAACCAAGGCAGCAGTGGTGAAAATAATATGCAGGAAAACCTGGCACAGACAACTTTTCCGCTTCCTAACGATGGCGGCATGCCGGGATTAACAGTGACAGTAGGCCCGGAACTTGAAATCACTCAAGGTCCTACATTAACAGATATCCCTACAGTGGTTGTAACTATTACTCCCGCACCATCTGTAACGGATACACCTGTACCGGCTGCAACAAATACTCCGGTGCCGACAGCTACTGATACTCCGATTCCTACATCGACTAATACACCTGTGCCAACTGCAACCGATACGCCAGTACCGACTGCAGCAAATACTTCGGTTCCAACAGCTATCAGCACTCCTGTTCCTACAAAGACACAGGCAGCTTTTGATACACCAATACCTACTCCGGGACAGATGGTAACTCCCAAGCCGACACCGACTATGTTTGCAACACCGACACCGATGCCGACTTTGACAGCTACTCCTACATTTACAACGGCTCCTACAAATACAATGAAGCCGACAAATACTCCGAGACCTACGAGTACGCCACGTCCGACTTATACTCCGACAGCTACTCCGACCTCGACTAATACACCTACAAACACACCGACTCCTACTAACACTCCGACAGCAAAACCTTTGCCGGCAGAGGCAGCAGTTGCAATTCCTGTAGAAAAATGGTATCCGGGTCTTTTAAGTATGAAGGAAGAATCGGAACGAATTTACTATGCATATGGCGGTTTGGAAGCAACTGACACCCAGCCTCTTGGTATTTTCGCTCAGGTAGCAAAAGACTTGTGGGCATATGAGAACGGCATTGAAGAATTACTCGAAATGTTCCATGGTTATGTTTCAGATAGAGGTATGTTGGAAGATGATTATGCATTAGCACTGGATTCTATTGAGATGGCATATTCACAGATTGAGCTATATAGAAATCTGATTCTTATGCTTGAAGAAACAGCTCATGAGAATGATTACGATTTTGCAGATACTGATGCAGCTAAGCTTATAAAGGCGATTGATAATCGTGAAGGTATCGATATCCTTCTTGATAAGGTAGTTGGTGATGCTTTTACAAGGTATTTGGCTATTATTACACCGACCAATACCCCTACTCCTACTAAGAGAGCAACAGCAACTAAAACGCCTACACCTACTCCTAAGAGAAACACACCTACACCTATACCTACAAAGAAGGTTACACCGACTCCTACACCTGTAACGGGAAGCTACTATGTATGGACAAAACAGTCAACAACTCTTTATCAGGCAACATCAGGAAGCAGTTATTATGTAAAAATTCCTAAAGATACAAGACTTGTTGCAACATATGGTGGTAAAACAGGTTGGCTTAAGACTTCATACAGCGGATATACGGGTTATATAAAAGAATCCTATATTTCGACTGCTGCACCTACGCCTACACCGACTCCGACTAAAGTTCCGCCTATTATTACCGAAACTGATTATGCGCAGAGAATGGTTCATCAGGCAAGGTTAGAGCTTGAAGAATATATGACGACCTATGGTACGGTTCCGATGGCTATACCTGACAGCGAAAATAAGTATGTTCAGGAGAACGGTAGAACAAGAACTTCAGTTGAATGGTGTGCTGTATTTATCATGTGGGTTGCAGATCATGCAGGTGTCCCTGATGTAATTGTACCGAATATAAGTGAAACAGACGGTGCTTACAGAAAGCCCGGCTTCGGTACTGCATTGTCCTGGGTACGAGGTTTGAAGACTTATATGACGGATTACTGGGGCGCAGATTATCATTCACTTGATTCGTATACAACCACAAGACAGAATTATGTGCCTTATGTACCTTCACCGGGTGACTTGATCTTCTATAAGAACAATACAAAGGGTGAAGTTTGTCATATTGGTATCGTTGTTGATGTTGATACTAATAAGAAGACTTGTACGACAATTGAGGGTAATACATCTGATACCTTTAACCTGATTAGAACGGGTGACTGCGTTGGTCAGAAAACCCGTTACTATGAAAAGGCTACGGTTGTTGAACAGTCTTCGTCATCTGCAACAGACGGATGGTATATTGCAGGTTTCATACATCCAAGATACTAACAAATAAAAGTCCCAGTTCACAGGTGATAGCAATTAAAAAGTCCTGATCCACAGGTAATAACAAATAAAAGGCCCTGATTCACAGGCGATAACAATTAAAAAAGTCCCGATTCACACTTTGTGGATTAACAACACTGATTATTAATAGTTCATACTGATTAATAAACAATGATTGTTACTCCCAATGGTGTGAACCGGGACTTTATTTTTTCAATAATTTTGTATTTGAATTAATATTGGTAATTTAATTTTGTTTGACCTTAGGATACTTGATTGTTACTTTATCTTTGGTCGCCTTTAAGCTGTTTTTGTACTTTGACAACTATGTCGACTATGTCGGGATCGAAAGCCCTTCCGCTTTCTTTTTGTATAATCTGCATTGTTTGTTCATGTGTGAAAGATTCTCTGTAACAACGGGAACCGGTTAATGTGTCATATGCATCTGCAATAGCCATGATTCTTGCACAAAGCGGAATTTCCTCGCCTTTGAGATTATCAGGGTATCCTTTGCCGTCCCAACGCTCGTGGTGGGAGAGTGAAATGGTTGCCCCCATGTCTATGATTGCGTTTCCACCGATACTTTTGGCGATGGATTTAAGGACTTCATAACCTTTTCTTGAGTGCTTTTTAACTTCTTCCATTTCCTTGGTTTCAAGTACTCCCGGTTTTAAAAGAATATAATCGGGAACCGTCAATTTACCGATGTCATGAAGTGTTGCGGCAATCTCTATGTTTTCAACAAACTCATTTGTAACTTCTTTTTCAAATTTAGGACTTAGCTGAAGGCAGGTGGCAATCAATTTGCAGTTACTGCTTATGTTGTCGAGATGATTCCGGGTATTATCGTCCTTGATTTCTGAAAGAATGGCGAGTGCTTTAATAATATGCTTTTGCTCAAGCAATATTTTATTCATTTGCTCAGAAATGAGTTTGTGAAGTCGTTGGTTATAATTTTCAAGTTCCTGCTGGAAGCGGAAGTTTTTAAGGTGTGTATTTATACGCATTGAAACTTCAGCCTTTTCAAAAGGTCTTTCAATGTAATCAACGGCACCAAGCTCAAAGCCTTTTATTTTATCTTCCTTACTTGTTAAGGCTGAAATGAATATGACCGGGATATCGCGTGTCTTGGCATTGGCTTTAAGAATTTCGCAGAATTCAAAGCCGGTCATTTCAGGCATTGTAATATCAAGCAGAATAAGTGAAGGTAAAATCTGTTCAATGGCAGACTGCGCCTGCTTTACACTGCTTACAGGTCTTGGAACATAGCCTAATTCTCTTACCATCTCTGCCAAGATGGTCAAGTTAGCACTAACATCATCAACTATCAGTATGTTTGCTTTTTTGATTAAGTCACCCATTGTTCCTCCTAAAAATGTATCTTCTTAATTCAGTATTCTTTTTAAGTTCTGATGCAAGAACTCTTAACTACTTAATAAGGCTTTTTAAGTTCTTATGTAAGAACTGTTAATCTATTAATAAAGTCTTTTAATTCCTTATTAAGAACTTTCAATCGCTTATTACGATCTTTTAATCTCTTTTAAGTTGTATATAGGACTTTTAGATTATATCATTCATTTCCCTACTTGTCGACCATACCATAGTTTTTTTATTGATTTTTGCGGTAAATATGATATAATTATTTAAGACTTTTAATTTATGCCTCAGTGTGTGATTTTGGCTATTAAAAGCGGAAAAGGGCGCAATTGCCCTTTTTCTGATAGTATGTAGTTGGCATTTTTTAGGAGGCGATTATGAAATCATTTACCACCGATTACTTTTATTTAACGGACTATCTGATGGAAGGATTAGTATGTTTTGATGAGAAAGGACGCATAATCCTTGCAAACAAAACAGCTAAGGACTTTTCAGGCTATGGCGAGGAACTGACGGAAGTAACTTTGATGGACATATTCCCAAGAATTGTTACTTTATCGAAGGATGAATTGGTATTTGGTACGGATGAGCTTTCAGCAGATGAAACCTGCATTTACCAGAAGAAATCTACTTGTTTTTGGGTTAAATATAAGGTTACAATTCTTAATAATGATTCATTATACGGGCTTATTACTTTCTATGACATAACAGAGCGTAATCAGGCCTTGAACACTGCGAAGCAGGCTATGGCCGAAATTGAGGAAACGGTTGTGGCAAGAAATGAATTTGTTGCAAATGTAACACATGAGCTCAGAACACCTGTAAACGGAATAAGAGGTATGGCGGTTAATCTGCTTGATACAGCTTTGACACCTTATCAGCTTGATTCCATAAATGTTATTAAGCGGTGCTGTGATAACATGTCCAAGATTATTAATGACCTGTTGGATTTTTCAAAGATGGAAGCAGGAAAGATGACTTTGGAAAAACGTGAATTTGATTTTAAAAAGTTCATTTATGAAACTTTGGAATTTAATGCAATAAAAATTCGTGAAAAGGGATTACAGCTTAGGGTAAATGTTGCTGATAATATCCCTAGTCGTGTCATTGGTGATGAGGTCAGACTCGGACAGATTATTAACAATCTTATGTCCAATGCGACGAAGTTTACCTCTGTTGGACACATATCATTTGAGGTGGTGGTTACCAACAGTAACTTGGAAAGAGTGGAATTATTCTTTGTCATTTCTGACACCGGTATTGGTATATCAGAAGAAGATAAGAAGAAACTTTTTAAGAGTTTTACTCAGGTGGATGGCTCGATTACAAGGCGTTTTGGCGGTACCGGACTTGGTCTTACGATTTCCAAAAACTTAGTTCAGCTTATGGACGGTTCAATCAAGGTTGATTCTAAGAAGGGTGAAGGCAGTGCTTTCTCATTTTCCGTTCAGCTTGGTATGGTTAAAGGCGAAGAAATCGAAGCTGACAATAATCAGTACCCTACAGGCAGCTTTGTATTTAAAGATTATTACAACAATCGTTTTAAAAACGAGATGAATGCTGAGAATTCTGACAGTATGACTCAGACTCTTGATATTGGTGCGATGAATTTCAGCTTTACACCCGCAAATTTTGATGAGATCGAGCAGAATGAAGAGGCTGAAAATATAAAGGAAATTAAGGATTTGATTGACAAGCTTGGTATTACCATTGATTTGGAGAATGGGGAGAAGGCAGACAATTTTGCAACTCAGATTAAGAAAAAGCTTCCTGAAGACAGGACAGATGAAAAGAGACTTGCATTTAAGATTTCATTGTCTGTAAGAAAAGAGGAATATGCGGCAGCTAAAGAATTTTTCGATGAGATGAAGGAAAAACTGTCGGATATATAAATGTGTGATATATGAGGGGGAAATGAGGTTTATGGAAGAAAATTTAAAAACCAAGAACAAAAACTTATGGTGCTTTTCAGCGGGCACTGTTGGGCGTGACATGATTTATCAGCTGTACACGAATTTTACGATGCTTTATATTTTGTTTACAAAGCATCTTACCGCAGGACAGTTAGCCGCCATTACGGCAATTATGATTGCGGCCAGAGTATTTGATGCGCTGAATGATCCGCTTATGGGTAATTTGATTGAGCACACCAGAAGCAGATGGGGTAAGTTCAAACCATGGCTTTTAGCAGGTGTTATAACATCAGGTTTGGTAGTGTTTTTTACCTTTAACAACGATCTTGAAGGAAATGCATTTGTTGTTTTCTTTGCATTTATGTATTTTTGTTACAGTATCACCTATACAATGAGTGATATTTCATATTGGGGAATGATTCCCTCACTTGCACATGATGCAGATTCTCGTAATCAGTTTACTTCAAGAGCTACATTATTTGCAGGTATTGGCGGAACTTTGGCATCTGTATTGATTCCTACATTTACAACCGGTTCACTTGCAATCGGCGGTAACGCAAAAACCGCATATGGTGTTATGGCATTGATTATTGCACTACTTACACCAATTTTTATGTGCTTTACACTGTTTGGCGTTAAGGAAGAAAAAATAAGCGACAATACTCCTGCAGCACCGATAAGCATTAAGAAGATAGTAAGCGTAATGTTCGGAAACGAAGAAGTGAGAGCGGTCGCAATAGTATTTATTCTCCAACAGGTTGGCAACGGTATTATTACAGGTGGTCTTGGTGCTAACTATGTTTACTTTACCTTTGGCTATGCCGGCGGATTATGGGGACTTTTTACTACCATCGGTATGTCAGCAACGGCTGTTATGATGGTGGTTTATCCTATCATTGCAAGAAAGATTGACAGAAAGCCTTTGATGAAGATAATGACTTTGGTATCAGCCTGCGGTTATGCATGCATGCTGCTTATCGGACTTGTACCGGGTGATGGCATGATTAAGTTTGCAGTATTTGTACTTGGCTACATGGCAGCAAACATCGGTCAGTTCACTTTCTATCTTATTCTTATGATCTCAATTACCAATACTGTTGAATATAATGAACTTGTATCAGGAAGCAGAGATGAAGCTATTATTACATCATTAAGACCTTTTATTACAAAGATGGCTTCAGCAATCATCGTTCTTGGAACTAATTTAATTTTCATTATTTCAGGTATTCTTAATGAAACCAATAAGATTTCTGATATTGAAACCGCATGTAATTCAGGAAGCATAACAGATGCAGAAAAGAATGCAAAAATTGCTGAAGTTATTGCCAATATCGATCCTTCAAAGAGTATTATTCTTCTTGTAATTATGACTGTTGCTTCATTTGCTTTAATGTATGCAGCCAACAGAATTTACCAGAAGAAGTGTTCTCTTGATGAAAAGAGATATAAAGAAATCTGCGAAGAACTTGAACAGAGAAAAAACAAGTAAAGAAAAACTTTAAGGAAAATAAAAAAGAGAAGCCGGGTAAGAGAATAAAACAGTGAATATACGGCAAATACAGCAGTAAATATGCCGGCAAACATAGCAAGTAGGAGAGAATTTACGGAGTAGGAGAATGAGTATGCACAGTAAGTATTATGAACTTCTTTCAAAGCAGGAAGAACTGCTTACAAAGAAGAATGTAAAAAGCGATTTTTATAACGGAATATTTGACAGATATGTTAATCCGGTTTTAACGCGAGATCATGTTCCTGTATTTTGGAAGTATGATTTGGATGAAAAAACCAATCCGTTCTTTCAGGAAAGACTTGGAATCAATGCAGTTATGAATTCAGGTGCAATCTATCTTGACGGTAAGTATTACTTAGTTCCGAGAATAGAAGGAAATGACAGAAAGAGCTTTTTCGGAATTGCTGTTTCGGATAATGGTATAGACAATTTCCGTTTCTTGGATTATCCCATTTTGCTTGAGGATATCTGCCCTGAAGAAACCAATGTATATGATATGCGACTTACAAAGCATGAAGACGGTTATATCTATGGTGTTTTCTGTTCAGAAAGCAAGGACACAACAGTTAATGATTTGTCGGCTGCAGTTGCGGCAGCAGGTATTGTAAGAACAAAGGATTTAAAGACCTGGGAGAGACTTCCTAATCTTGTTACTTTGCGTTCTCCACAGCAGAGAAATGTTGTTTTACATCCTGAATTCGTTAACGGAAAATATGCTTTTTATACAAGACCCATGGATGATTTCATTGAAACCGGTTCAGGCGGTGGTATCGGCTTTGGTTTATGCGATGATATTACACATGCAGTCATTGATGAAGAAAAGATGACAAGTATCAGACGCTATCATACAATTACCGAATCCAAAAACGGTGCAGGTGCTACACCTATAAAGACCGACAGAGGCTGGATTCATATTGCACATGGTGTTAGAAATACTGCAGCAGGCTTAAGATATGTTATTTACGCATTTGCAACAGCACTTGATGATCCTTCAAGAGTGATTGCTGAACCATCAGGCTTGCTTATCGGGCCAAGAGGTGAAGAAAGAGTCGGAGATGTAAGCAATGTTACTTTTACAAACGGTGCAATCGTAAATGAAAAAAAGGAGGTATTTATTTACTATGCATCTTCTGATACAAGACTTCATGTTGCCACAACCACTATTGAAAAACTTACGGACTATGTATTTAATACACCAAAAGATCCGTTAAGAAGTGTTGATTGCGTAAAGCAAAGAAGTGAACTCATCAGAAAAAATCTTGAAATACTCAATAAATAAACACTTAATAAATAAAAAAACGTTCAATAAATGCTCAATAAATAAACGTTTGATAAATAATGTATTTTGTTTTTGTAATTTTTTTCACCAAGAAAGTTCACGAAAAGAAAAAATTAAGCTCGAAAACAGAAAAGTTGAGCATTGTTGCGAAAAATAATGAAAAATAATGAAACAATGGCGAGGAGTGTAATGCTTACAGGTATGCACTCCTCGTTTTTGAGTTTACAAGTATGAAAAAGAGTGCTATAATAAGTAAACGCTTTTAATCAACTGAACAATAAATTTGATTTTGTGAGGTGAATGAATGAAAAAATGGTTTAACAAAATGAAGATGAGTCAGAAACTCTCATGGGTGATGTGTTTGATGCTTTTAGTTTCAATAGTCGGTGCAAACACTTCATACTATTCCGTAATTAAAAATAATGTTAAAGAATCTGTTGAAAGTGAGCTGATGGGTAAAGCAGTTAACGGTTCAGAAACTTTTAACGCATGGCTTGAAAAGCAGGCAATTATTGTTGAGAATATTGCCAATACAATGGCTTACGAAAAACAGAAGGATCCTGTTGTGGTTGCAGGCTTTTTGATGAGTAATCTTAAAAATAATGATGCAGCTTTGATGTATTATGTAGGTATTGAAAAGTGGCAGTCTACAATTTGGGGAAGCACAGAACAAATTGAGCTTAATCCTTTGAATGAATCCTGGTATAAGGAAGCGAAGGCACAGAACAAGACAGTATATTCAGCTCCTCATGTAGACAAGAACACCGGAAAGATGGTTATTACTGTTTCAACACCACTTTTGGTTGATGATGTTTTTGTAGTATTTGCAGCTGATATCAATATTGAAAGCGTTGTTAAGATTATTGACACCTATAACTCAGATGTTATGTCAGCTTTCCTTATCACTTCAGATACAACTGTTGTAGTTCATAACAATCCTGAATTGGCTCCTCAGGTGGTGAATGGCACAGAGAAGCTTACAAAGTTAAATTCTTTAACTGACATTAAGGTTATTCCGAGAGGAATGCTTGATTATAAGAATGTTGAAGGAAAGAACATGAAGGTTGCGATGTCAAAGGTTGGTCTCACTGATTTGTACCTTTGCCTTGAATATTCTTCAAATTATGCTAATACCAAGGCTCAACACGCATCACGCCAGGCTACCTTTGTTTCATGGGCAGAAATTCTTGCAGCTTTGGTTATTACATATTTCATAGTTAAAAAGATGATCAAACCTTTGGATGTTGTTGTTAAGCAGATTAACAAACTTTCAGAATATGATTTCTCAACCAGAGTTGAAGAGAAATATACGGAACGCGGTGATGAGATTGGATTGATTTGTACTACTATTAACGGTACGATGGACGTTCTGTCAGACTTGCTTAAGGGCGTTATTGATGAAAGTATGGAGCTTTATTCAACTTCAGAAAATCTTTCATCACTTGCAAATGAAACAGAAACTGCTTTAAATCAGGTTAGTAACGCTGTTGAAGATATCGCAAGAGGTGCTACAAGTCAGGCAGGCGATACAACTAAGGCTCAGGAATATGTTATTCAGATGGGTGAAAAGATTGAGGCTACTGTTGATAATATCGCTGACTTCGAGGAACAGTCAGGTAAGATGTCAAGTGCATCACAGGAAGCAGGAAAGATATTGGCTGAATTGATGGATATCACCAAGAAGGCAATAGATGCAATTGATGAGCTTTATCAGCAGACTGTGGTTACAAATGAAAGTGCTATGAAGATTAGTGCTGCAACAAGCCTTATTACTGATATTGCAGATGAAACAAATCTTCTTTCTCTTAACGCTTCAATCGAAGCTGCAAGAGCAGGAGATGCAGGTCGTGGATTTGCAGTCGTTGCAGATCAGATTTCAAAGCTTGCTAATCAGAGTAATGCTTCTGCTGTTGAAATTGAAAACATCACTCAGACTCTTATCAGTGAATCAAGTAAGTCTGTTGATGTTATGAAAGAATTCAGAGATATTATGGCGACACAGAGTGAAAAGGTTGAAAAGACTTCAAACGCCTTCAGAGATGTTGATGCAGGTATTGATGCTTCTTCACAGAATATCATGGTTATTGGTTCTGGTGCTCAGGAGCTTGATAAGATCAGAGTTGAAATTGTTGACCTTATTGAAAGTCTTTCTGCAATTGCTCAGGAAAATGCAGCCGGAACAGAAGAAACCAGTGCTGCCACCTTTAAGGTTGAAACAAGTGTTGCAGATGTAGCTGCATCTTCAAGTAAGTTACTTGAGATTTCAAAGGAATTGGAAGACAAGGTTTCACGCTTTAAGCTTTCATAATAAAAAATAGTTGATAATGCCACAAATGGCGATTCAACTACAAATAAGTAATGAAGTATTATGAAGTATTGATGAATTTATAATAAAGCATAAATAAAAGGAACTTGTGATTGAACAGGTTCCTTTTTTGCAATGATTAATATTTTTGCAATGATTTGTATTTTTACAATGAATTATATTTTTGCAACGATTTATATTTTTATTGTCATTTGTATTTCTATTAGAACTTATATTTTATTAGAGAATATATTTATATCAGACTGCAATAGGTATGTTCTTAATCTGCGGACCTGTCTGGTAGTCGATAAGCTCAACATCTTCAGGCTTGAAATCGTAGAAATCCTTTACTTCGGGATTGAGCTTGAAAATCGGTGCAGGGAATGGTTCGCGTGAAATGAGTTCCTTTATGAGAGGAATGTGCCTGTCATAGATATGCGCATCTGCAATAACATGTACAAACTCACCAACCTCCATGTCACAAACCTGTGCAAGCATGTGAATAAGAACAGCATATTGGCATACATTCCAATTGTTTGCAGCAAGGATATCCTGTGAACGCTGGTTAAGAATTCCGTTAAGTACGAGTTTCCCTGTTTCATTGTTTTTGGTAACATTGAAGGTCATGCTGTATGCACAAGGATAAAGCGCCATTTCGTTTAAATCCTGGTGAACATAAAGATTTGTAAGAATTCTTCTGCTGTAAGGATTGTTTTTTAAGTCATAAATAACTCTGTCAACCTGATTGAACATGCCTTCCTTGTACTGATGTTCAACACCAAACTGATAACCGTAGGCCTTTCCGATTGAACCCTGTTCATCAGCCCATGCATCCCAGATGTGAGAGCTTAATTCATTAACATTGTTAGAATGCTTTTGCCAAATCCAAAGCATCTCATCTACACAGGATTTAATTCCGGTTCGTCTTAAGGTGAGAGCAGGAAATTCTTTTCTTAAGTCGTAGCGATTAACTACACCGAATTTTTTGATTGTATAAGCAAGTGTGCCATCTTCCCAACGGGGGCGGACCTTCTCGCCTTCTGTGCTTGTTCCGTTCTCGAGAATGTCCTTGCACATATCGATAAAAACTTTGTCTGCGTAACTCATATCGCTACCAACCTTCTTTATTTTTTGTTTCGATTATTGTAGCATAAAACACATATTCCGTAAAGACGAAAAAATGCGGTTTTGCTTGATAAACAACAACAGATAGTATATAATGTCTGAAATCTATACAATAAATAGAGAGTGTTGACGGGCCTTTTGGCAAGGCTTTACTTGACAAAAGGACTTTATAACATGTCTTTAATCAGTGAGAAAAAGGTGAGATTTATGGCTAAAAAAAGTAGTAAAAAAAAGTCAGTGAGTAAGAAAATTAACAAGAAATTGAGATATGCAGGTACAAGCTTGCTGTCATTACTTTTAATTGCGGTAGTTTCTTTTGTTCTGGATGTAACAGGCATTGCAGACATATTGCCTGATTTAAATGACTCAAATATTGAGAATGATGTAAATACAGGTAATAATTCTTCAACACAGGGCAGTAATACTGATGTAAAGGCCCCTGACAGCGGAAAAGATACAGGTACGAATAATAATTCCGGTAGCAGCACTAAGCCTGTAATAACTGATAATGTTGAATATAATTATGAAGATTTAAGAGTTCATTTTATAGATGTAGATCAGGCTGACTGTATTTTCATTGAGTGCGGCGGAGAATATATGCTGATTGACGGTGGAAATCCGGAAACAGGTGACAAGGTAGTTAATTATCTTATTTCAAATGGTGTTTCAACTTTGAAATATTATGTCGGAACTCATCCGCATGCAGATCATATTGGATGTGTTAAGAAGATTTTTGCGAATTTTGAAGTTGAAAATGCCATCAAGAGCAAATGCCCTACAAAATCGCAGTATGAAAAGGCATTTTTGTCAGGAATTGAAAACAGAAATTCTCATGTAATTACACCGGGTATGGATGAGTATTCTAAGGAAATGACTCTTGGTAATGCGACCTTTAAGTGTCTTACCGTTGACAAGGAATATGATGATGTAAATGCATGGTCTATTGTTATTCTTTTAACTTATAAGGAAAACAAATTTGTATTCACAGGTGACGCTATTAAGCTGACCGAAAACGATATTCTTGCAACCGGTGTTGATATCGAAGCAGATGTATTGAAGGTTGGTCACCATGGAAGCTATACATCTTCAGGCAAGAAGTTCGTACAGGCAGTAAATCCCGCATATGCGGTAATTATGTGTGGCGAAAACAACGATTACGGACATCCTCATGCTGAAACAGTAGCTACACTTGAGGATGAAGATATTATTGTTTATCGTACCGACAAGATGGGCACAATTGTATGTACCTCTGACGGTAAGAATCTTCATTTCACAGCTGAGAAGGTTAAATAAGAGAAGATAGGATTTCACAGCTGAGAAGGTTAAATAAGAGAAGACAGAATTTCACAGCTGAAAAGTTAAATAAGAGAAGATAGGATTTCACAACTGAAAAGTTAAATAAGAGAAGGCAGGGAGGGATTATGCTTTTAATAGTGGCAGTTGATAAGAATTGGGCTATCGGAAAGAACAATGATTTGCTCATTCCAAACCTGAAACCTGACAAGCAGTTCTTTAGAGCTCAGACTTTAAACAAAACAATGATTATCGGGCGCAAGACTTTGGAAAGCTTCCCTAAGCCGTTAAAAGACAGAAGAGTTATAACCATAACAAGAAACCAGGCATATGAGCCATTATTTGGCGAAAAGGCTTCTTCAATTGAGGAAGCCTTGGAAATGGTGAAGGAAACGTCTGATGATGAAATATTTGTAGCAGGTGGTGGCGAAATTTATAAAGCTTTGCTGCCATATTGTAACAAGGCTTTGGTAACGAAAATTGATGAGTCTTATGAAGCTGATACATATTTCCCTAATCTTGATGAGTCAGAGGAATGGGTTATGACAGAAGAAGGCGAAATGCAGAATTATGAAGGAGTTAATTATAAATTTACAACATATTCAAGAAAATAAGTCTTGATTTTTATTCAACGAAGTTGTAGTATATTTAGAATTTAATACTTTAATTTAATAAAGCGAAAAAGCAGGAGGATATTATGTTAGATATTAAGATTACAAAGACTACTAATCCTAAGCCGTTACCTACCGCAGATAACCCGCTTAAGTTCGGTACTATTTTTACAGACCACATGTTTTTGATGAATTATGAGACCGGCAAGGGCTGGTTTAATCCGAGAGTTGTGCCTTATGCAAATCTTGAACTTGATCCTGCAAGTATGGTTTTACATTATGGTCAGGAAATGTTCGAGGGTATGAAAGCATATCGCCATCCAGACGGTACACCTGTTTTGTTCCGTCCTGATATGAATGCTAAGAGAGCTAATAATTCAAACAAGAGACTTTGCATTCCAATGATTCCCGAAGAGGACTTTGTACAGGCTGTAAAGGCAGTAGTTAAGGTTGATGAGAAGTGGATTCCCACAAAGCCCGGAACATCACTTTATATTCGTCCTTTCATCATCGCTACAGATCCTTTCCTTGGTGTGAGACCTTCTGATACATATTTGTTTGTAGTTATTCTTTGCCCTGTTGGTGCTTACTATCCTGAAGGACTTAATCCTGTTAAAATCTGGATTGAAGATGAATATGTTCGTGCCGTAAAGGGTGGTATTGGTGAAGCTAAGACAGGTGGTAACTATGTTGCTTCAATGGCTGCACAGATGAAGGCACATGAAGAAGGCTATTCACAGGTTCTCTGGCTTGATGGTGTTGAAAGAAAGTATATCGAAGAAGTTGGCGCTATGAACATCTTCTTTAAGATTGATGGCAAGGTTGTTACACCTATGCTTAACGGATCAATTCTTCCGGGTATTACAAGAAACTCATGTATTGCTCTTTGCAAGGATTGGGGATATACAGTTGAGGAAAGAAAGGTTTCTGCTGAAGAGCTTTACGAAGCTGCTAAGAATGGCAAGCTTGAAGAAGTTTGGGGAACAGGTACAGCAGCAGTTATTTCACCCGTTGGACATCTTCGTTTTAATGATCATGTTATCCAGATTAAGGATGGTGGCATTGGCGAGTTGAGCCAGAAGTTATATGATACTGTTACAGGTATTCAGCTTGGTACTGTAAAGGATACAAAGGGCTGGATTCAGGTAGTAGAATAACAGCAATTTACGGCGACGTTGGTCGCCGTTTTTTTTTCTTTGTTTTATGTTCTTGGCTTCCGTAATCGATTCCGATTTTTCTTGTTATGAACACTCTGTTATGCTATAATGAAGTGATTGTTTGATAATGACAATATGCTTTGTTATGGGTAATATTTATGGGGAAAATTGTTATTGCACCGGACAGTTTTAAGGGGTCAATGTCTGCATCAGAAGTGGCTAAGACTATTAAGGAAGCTATAATGCCATTTACAGATGAAGAAATTGTAATGATTCCTGTTGCAGATGGCGGAGAAGGCAGCATAGAATGCATTTTGAATGCAGTTTCCGGTGAAAAAACTGAAGTATATGTAACAGGTCCTGAGTGGAAGGGGCTTAAGTGTTGCTATGCAGAAATAGAATATGCGAAAGAAAGAACTGCAGTAGTTGAATTTGCTGAAAGCACAGGAATAACGAAGCAGACTTCGTACCAGACAGGCAATGCTACTTCTTATGGTTTTGGACAACTGATAAGAGATGCTTTGGACAAGGGGATAAGAAGGTTTTATCTTTGCCTTGGCGGGAGTGCAACAACAGATGGTGGCTGTGGTTTTGCAGCAGCCCTTGGGTATAAATTTTTAAGAAACAATGGCAGAGCATTGGAGGAATTTGTACCAACAGGCTTTACACTTGAAGAGATTGCCAAAATAGATAAAAGTAATGCTGACAGCAGAATAAAAGAAAGCAGTTTTGTGGTTTTGTCGGATGTTTTGAATCCTTTTTACGGCGAGCTTGGAGCGGCATATGTTTATGCACCACAAAAGGGCGCGAATGAAGAAGAGGTTTTAAGACTCGACAACGGACTTAGGCATTTGTCTGAAAAAATAAATGAAGACCTTGGGATTGATGTAACTTGTATAGAAGGCACAGGTGCAGCAGGTGGTGCCGGAGGTGGATGTATAGCTTTCCTTGGCGCAAAAATTGAAAGTGGTATTGACGGAATCCTTAAAATATCTAATTTCGAGGAACATGTAAAAGATGCTACGCTTGTTATTACAGGAGAGGGCTGTCTTGACAGGCAAAGCCTGATGGGAAAGGTTTTGTCCGGGATAAAAAAGGCCACTTTGGGAAAGAAGATAATGGTTTTTTGCGGCATATGCAAACTTGAAAATGAAGAGTTGGAATCACTTGGGATAGAGGCTTTGCCAATTTCAAGTGGAAAAGCAATTGAAGACTCGATTAAAAACGGCAGGCAGTATCTTTACGAAACCGCTGTTGAGAGATTTAAACGAAACTGTTGTTGAGAGATTTAAACGAAGCCGCTGTTGAAAGGTTTAAATGAAACCGCTGCTGAGAGATTTAAACAGGAGTAAATAATGTATAAAAACATGGATAATACAGAAAATTTAGAGAATGCAGACTGCGAAGAAAAAACTGTAAATTACGATAATCGAGAAATGATAGAGAATGCAGGAAGTGAAGAAAAAACCGTAAATAGCGATAATCAGGAAATGACAGAAAATGCAGACTGTGAAGAAAAAACTGTAAATTGCGATAATCAGGAAATGACAGAGAATGCAGACTGTGAAGAAAAAACTGTAAATTACGATAATCAAGAAATAATAGAAAACTCATACTATGAAGAAAGAACTATAAATTGTGATAATGCAAAAATAATGGAGAATTTTGATACTTCAGAAAATGTCGAAGGTGCAGGAAATAAAGCAAAAGCAGAAAATGAGGCTCGT
>JAKSSA010000015.1 GCA_024403335.1 Lachnospiraceae bacterium | reverse complement strand
TCGGGAACGCGCCTGCATAATGCTCAGTAATAATACCTAAAAATCTTTCTATTGCATCTTCTGGTGAATTATCTTTCAAAACCTTCAAATAGGCCCTACCCAAAAGTGCACTGATAAAGAAGCTTATAACAAATGCAACCGGCTGTGCTTCCTGAATTCCTGCAAGCCCACGCATATGCGAAAACAAAACAAGTACAGGTATAAAAACAAGACCACTTCGCAAACTCGAGCCAATGCTTGCATACAATTTATAGCCAATACTTTGGAAGCCCATTTCAATCATCATTGTATACGGAACAAAGAACTGGCATATGCACATAAGTCTTAAAGCTCTTGCTCCGATTTCTATTACTTCTGCATCATCTCTTAACAATCTTACCAGGTTCGGACTTAAAATAAAAATAGGAATGGCTGAAAGCAGTGCAACCACCTCGCCTGCTGCACTTGCAGTCCAGAAGGCCTTCTTAACTCTGTCCTTGCGCTTAGCACCATAATTAAAGGCGCTGATTGGCTGGAAGCCCTGGCCGACACCAAGACAAATTGATGTAGGAAAAAAGCTGATACGGGATACACTGCTCATCGCCGAAACTGCAGCATCTCCATACACACCTGCATATTTATTAAGCAACATTGTTGAAATGCTATTCAGACTCTGGCGCAAAAGGCTGGGGAAGCCTGTAGTTACAATATTGTAATATGTTTCAAACCTGCCTGAAAAGAATTTTAGATTAAGCTTTGTCTGAGTTTTATTCCTTAAATACATTGAAAAAAGAATAATAAAGCTTACCATCTGCGAAATTGCCGTTGAAAGTCCGGCTCCAAGAATGCCCATATCAAACACAAACATAAGGATTGGATCCAGGCCCATGTTCAAAACTGCACCTGTCATCATTCCGATGGTACCAAGCTTCGCCTTGCCTTCATATCTTAAAAGATTATTCATTGTATAGCTTGAAGTAAAAAATGGTGCTACTGCAATGATACAGTATAAATAAGTTTTAGCATAAGGAGCAATGGTTTCCGTACTTCCAAGCATCTTTAAAAGCGGATTCATAAAAAGAATTGATAACAATCCGATTAAAGCACCCAAAGAAAAGGAAAGCAAAAAAGAAGTTGTGCTGTATTTATTTGCCTCATCAAGCTGCTTTGCGCCAAGCTTTCTTGACATTATACTTCCACCACCCTGGCCACACATAAAAGCCACTGCCTGAAGTATTGCCATATATCCGAAAACAACGCCGGTCGCACCACTTTGACTGGTTCCTAATTTTCCAACAAAAGCCGTATCCACTATACTGTAAAAGTTAGTTACCATCATGCTTAATATTGTCGGAATTGATAATTTTAAAAGAAGATTCCCTACCGGTTCTTCAGTCATTTTGTTAAATTGTGTCTGCTGTTTTTCTTCCATGCGTGTAATTATACAACTGTTAAACCATTTTGTAAAATATAATAATTTCTAAATCCACGCAGTTTACTGCGCTTAATCAAACTTAATAAGCCTAATCAAACTTAACCAAACTTAATCAAAATTAATCAAAATTTATTCGCTTATCATATATAAAAGGAGATGATTTTACTCATCTCCTGATTATTATCCAAGAATCATCTTGTCGCTCATCTGATCGTTTCCGCTGATTTCCTCAAATTTCTTAAGCAAATCAGTTACCTGAAGATTTTTCTTTTCTTCACCCTTTACGTCGTAAATAATTTTTCCGTTACTCATCATGATAAGTCGATTGCCGTTTGCAATAGCATCCTTCATGTTATGAGTAATCATCAAAGTTGTAAGCTTATGCTCATTAACTATGCGATTGGTAGTTTCAAGTACCTTTGCTGCTGTTTTGGGATCCAAAGCTGCTGTGTGCTCATCAAGTAAAAGAAGTTTAGGTCTTTGAAGTGTCGCCATAAGCAAGGTAATAGCCTGACGCTGACCTCCTGAAAGCAAACCTACCTTTGTTGTAAGTCTTTCTTCCAATCCGAGTCCGAGTGTTGCTACCAATTCACGATAGCTTTCACGTTCTGCTTTACTGATTCCGGCTTTAATTCCTCTTCTCTTACCTCTCCTTGCAGCCAATGCAAGATTTTCATCAATTCCCATGGTAGCTGCAGTACCAAGCATGGGGTCCTGGAAAACTCTTCCAAGAAATGTCGCTCTTTTATGTTCAGGCATTTTGGTTACATCGATATCATCAATCATTATGGTTCCGTTATCTACCTGCCAGGTTCCTGCCAAAGCATTAAGAAGTGATGACTTTCCTGCACCATTACCACCAATAACAGTTACGAAATCGCCATCCTCTAAGGTAAGTGAAAGTCCATCAAGAGCTGTTTTTTCATTAATTGTTCCGGGATGGAAGGTTTTTGAAATTTTTTCTACTTTAAGCATTCTTAACACCTCCCTTATTCTTTGCTTTTGCAAAATAATTCTGTTTCCAATAAGGAACAGCAAGGAATATTGCAACTACAACCGCTGAAAGCAGTTTAAGCAAATCTGAGTCAAAGCCCATGCAGATAACTGCCTGAATTACAACATAGTAAATAACACCACCAATTACAACAGCAAAAAGCTTAAGTGCAAAGTTTCTGAAAATCTTTTCAAAAATAACACCACCGATAATAACTGCTGCCAAACCGATAACGATGGCACCTCGTCCCATATTGATATCGGCAAATCCGAGATATTGAGCATTTAACGCAGAGGACAAAGCTACAATTCCGTTTGAAATCATCAAACCGATAACAATATTTCTCTTTGTATCAATACCCTGAGCGCGGCTCATGTTCGGGTTACATCCTGTTGCTCTTAAAGAACATCCAAGTTCTGTACCAAAGAACCAATAAAGGATACCAACAAGAATGACACAGAAAATCACACCGACAACAATTGAATTTTTAAAGAAAGGTCCTGTTTTAACATTTCTGAGTGAAACCAGAAGCGGGAACTTATCTACACTGATTGCCTGGTTTGATTTACCCATTATCTTAAGATTGATAGAATACAAAGCAAGCTGTGTAAGAATACCGGAAAGAATAGCCGGGATACCCATTGAAGTATGTAAAATACCTGTAATCAATCCGGCAAGCATACCTGCTAAAACAGCACAAAGCAAGCTCACCCAGGGATTAATGCCCTTAAGCATCATCATGACACAAACAGCTCCGCCTGTGCACATCGTACCATCAACAGTCAGATCTGCAAAATCAAGCACTTTGTAGGTTATGTATACTCCGACTGCCATAATGCCCCATATAAGTCCTTGCGCAACGGCACCGGGTAACGCATTCAAAAATGTCAACACTGAGAATTCCTCCTATATACTGCAAATTTCTGCAGGAAAACCCTGCAGAAATTTGTATTTTTACTTTTAAATTTTTAATCAGCCAATAGGGCTGTAACCATCAGGAAGCTTAATTCCAAGCTTATCACAAATTTCTTTATTGTAAAGCTTTGTTACCTGAGGAGCATATTCAACATTCATCTTTGAAATGTCAGCGCCATTTACAAGAATTTCATATGCCATCTTACCTGTTGTATAACCGATATCATAGTAGCTGATTGAAAGAGTTGCAACACCGCAGCCTGCGCAAATACCTTCTTCACCGGCGATAATGGGAACGCCTGCGGGAAGACAGATATTATTAATTGTAGATGTGCTTGATGCAGCTGTATTATCTGTAGGAATATAGATAACATCACTTGCTGCAATAGCTGCATTTACAACTGCTGCAATATCATTTGAATCAACGAAAGAATAATACTTTGAATTAATGCCAAGCTTTGTAAGGCTTTCTGCTACCTTATCAACCTGGAACTTTGAGTTAGGTTCTGCTGAGCAGAAAAGTAAACCAACATTCTTTGCATCAGGGAAAAGTTCCTTAATCATTTCAGCCTGCTTGTCCAAAGGAGCAAGGTCGCTGGTACCTGAAATGTTTCTGCCGGTAGCACCTGTCCAGTTATCCATATAAAGAGCGGTTGCATAATCGGTAATTGAAGTTCCAAGTACGGGAATTGTAGTAGTTGCTGCTGCAGCTGCCTGTAAAGGACCTGTAGCATTTGCAAGAATCAAGTCAACATTCTTACTTACAAAAGTATTAACTATTGTACCACAGTTAGGTGATTCACCCTGTGCGTTCTGCTCGTCGAAAGAAACCTTATCGCCAAGGAGTTCTGTTAAAGCGTCTTTAAAACCTTTTGTTGCTGCATCCAATGCAGGATGTTCAACAAGCTGGCAAATACCTATTGTATAAGTATCTGCTTTCTTACCGCAACCGGTAAGCATTGCTGCTGTCATGGCAAGTACTAAAGCCAATGCCATAAATCTTTTGATTGTTTTCATGTTTTTTCTCCCTCTTTTTCTTAAATAGGAATCTATTCCTCCCCAGGCTTTGATTCCTCTCAGTTTACCGCTTTATTGCCTAAACGCTTTAATGCGTTAAATTGAATATTTAATATTATACACTTTATTTTAATTCAGTCAAGGAGAAAATTATGAATTTACTAACATTTAACAGTATACTCTTTTACACCGAGAATTGTCTCTCCATCAATCTGGATTGTTCTGGGCTTGTTAAATTCAACTTTTATTTCATGACCTGTATAAATATCTACCATTTTGTTATTTCCTTCAGTTTTGCCTTTAATAATCGAAGGAAAAGCCATCATTGTACTAAGTCTTCCGGAATCATGAACTACTACAAGCGAGCAGGTATGGTCTTTGTTCCCTCTTTCCTGTGCACTTGACAATATCATTCCGCCGCCATAGTATTTTCCAAATGTCGTGGAAGCTATCCAGACCTTTTCATATTTATGTACCTCGCCATCAACTGTTACTGTGGCAGAAGTCGGTTCATATTTAAAAAGCAATCCTTTTATGGCAATTCCTGCATAATTTACACTTCGGTCATCTGCCATTGCTCTTACCTGATCGCCCATTTCACAGCAATATCCGTCAAGTCCAAACCCAATTGCATTTAAAAAACGATACTGTCTTTCCTCAACCTCTACCTCAGGAAGATGCTTAAGATATTTATCAACTTTTACTATCTTATTTTTATCAATTCTTCTTATGTCTCTTGCAAAATCGTTTCCTGTTCCTGTAGGATAAAAATAAATAGGATTAGGAATAAAATCGCAGTTTATGTCATTAACAAAATGATTAAGCGTTCCATCTCCGCCAACTAAGATAATGATATCATCATCTGCGAATTCATTAATAACCTCTTCAGTTCTGCGCTTCGTTACATCATAGCTTTCTTTTGCACCGTTTATGATTTCATCCAAAACCTTTTTGCTTTTCTCCCAGTCGCAATTTCCCGAAAAAGGATTGTACAATATACGATACTTAGCCATTTTTCCTCCCAAAATCAACCAATTTCATTTCTTACGGCCATTAATATTTTCTCATATGAGCTCATCATTTCCCCATGCTTTGCATTAAGCGTGGCTTCATCTTTTGCAGCTGCGGCATTTTGTAAAACCTCACACTTGTCACCAAGCAAAGGAAAGCCCATCATTCTTGAAGTACTCTTCAAAGCATGAACTTCTATTTCATAATTAACCCAATCCTTTGCTTCATAAAGCTTAGGCAGTAATTCATCTCTTCCGCTATCGACATAATCACTTAACATTTCAAGGAAAAATTCCTCATCCTCACCGCAATATGCCATACCACTTTCATAATCGAACTCAGAAATCACATTTTTCAATTCTGACAGTGCCATATCCTATACCTCCATCAAATTCAATGCATTTTTAATCATATCAAGAAGAGCATTCTTCATAACAGGTTTTACCAGATAATCCTTAACACCAACCATTGTAGCGCGGGTAATTGTTTCTATATCATTATCCGCAGTAAGGAATATAACCGGAATATTAGAAGAAACCGCTCTTATCATCTCGAGTGTTGCAAATCCGTCAAGCTCAGGCATTCTTATGTCAAGCAACACCAAATCGATATCGTTTGTTATAACCATATTCACACCCTCCATGCCGGAAGATGCCTCTAAAAGCTGGAAATGGCTATCGCCCTTAAGATGATGTTTAACCTGCATACGATTCATCTTTTCATCGTCAATTACAAGTATGTTTTTAACCTTCACATCCGGCTGGCGCATGTTATATTCCGTATCTTCATCAATCATCTGAAGCATAATATCTGCAATATCCGGATCAAACTGAGTGCCTCTGCCTTTTTCGATCTCATTTCTTACAACCTCCTGAGGTAGAACCCCTCTGTAAGCTCTTGCCGAGGCCATAGCGTCATATGCATCAGCAACCGCAATAATTCTTGCTGTTTCGGGAATGTCCTTGCCTGATATTCCGGCAGGATATCCACTTCCGTCAAATCTTTCATGATGGAATCTTGCACCGTATGCAATATTTGGCACGCTTTCGATATCCTTAAGAATATGATAGCCTGCATTCGGATGAAGGTGAATATAAGTTTCATCATCCTCAGTTAAAGGTGTAACCTTGTTAATAATTCCTTCAGGAATATGTATCTTTCCAAGGTCATGTAACAAACCAACGATATATATTTCTTCCTGTTCATCCTCGCTAAAGCCCATTCGCTTTGCAATTTCTCTTGAATACTGTGCAACTCTTTCAGAATGACCTCTTGTATAGCGGTCCTTTGCTTCAATGGTTTTTGAAAGAGCAATAATAAACTGCATAAGCTCTTCCTTCATCTTTTTATCGCTTACTTCTGAGGCTTTAGCAGCTTCTGCATTCTTGGCTTTTTCAGAAACATTTTCTTCTGATACAGCATTATCCTCTGGTGCTTTATTATCAATTTGTTTATTTTCAATTTCAACAGGATTTTTAATCATCTGAATTACAGCCTGATAATCCTGTGCGAAATCTGCATAATTATTATCAATATATTCCTTATCCTGCTGTTTAGCTGCTGCTTCAAGCTTCTTTGCTTTTGAAGAAAGTTCTTCTGCACCTATTGTTAAAGCAGAGCTCTTAACTGCATGTACATAGGTTCCGAAATCTTCATAATTACCGTCATTTAAGCTTTGTGCTATCACTTCACTCTTATCTGAATTTACAAACTCTTCAAGCATGGAATGATAAAATTCTGCATCCTTCATACAGTAGGAAAGACCAAGTTCTATATTAAGACCGGGGTACTGTATCGGAAGATATTCAATACCTGTCTTTTTATCATTTGCCTCAGCTGCTTCAGAGGGCTTTTGCTTAATGAAATCAGGTAAAAACTTACGGATTGTATTCTCAAGGTATTTAATTTCAATTGGCTTTCCTAAGAATTCGTCAAAGCCTTCCTTGACATATTCCTCCCTTGCACCTGACAAGGCATTAGCCGTAAGAATAACAACCGGTGTATTCTTGTTTGGTGTATCCATCTTTCTTAAAATATGGAAACATTCAACACCATCCATTACAGGCATTCTGTGGTCCATAAAAATCAAATCATAGCGTTTTTCCTTGCACTTGCCAATAGCTTCTCTTCCTGAAAGTGCCTTGTCAATATCCATACCGCTATTCTTCAAAAGGCCCATAAATACCTTGCAGTTCATATCAACGTCGTCAACTACCAGAACCTTTGCACCGGGTGCATAAAGTTCGCTGTGAGTCTTGCCGCTCTTTTCCTTGTTCTGCTTAATCTTTTTAGAAAAATCACCAATAGGCGAATCATTTGACACGCCCTGAGTAACCTTTACTGAAAAAGTACTGCCCTTTCCATAAGTACTCTCAAAACCAAGCGTTCCGCCCATCATCTCAACAAATGATTTAGTCAAAGCCAAGCCCAAGCCGGTTCCTTCAATAGTTCTGTTTTTTACCTCGTCAACTCTTGTAAAGGAATTAAAAAGTCTTGCTTGATCTTCCTTACGAATACCCTTACCACTGTCAGCAACCTCGATTATAAGCTCAATTCCACCCTCGGTTTTTTCAAAAGCCATCTTAAGAGAAACCCAGCCCTTTTCGGTATACTTAATCGCATTGCTCACAAGATTCATAATAATCTGGCGGATTCTGATTTCATCACCAATAAGGCCTACAGGAAGCTCTTCATCTATATCCACCCTAAATTCAAGCTTCTTATCCTGTGCCCTCGGAGTCATCATGTTAATGATATCGTTAATAAGGCTTGCAAGCTCATATTCCACAGGAATAATATCCATCTTTCCTGACTCAATCTTTGAAAAGTCAAGAATATCATTAATAAGGGAAAGCAGGATACGGCCAGAGCTCTTAACATCCTGCGCATAGCTTACAATATAGGGCTCTGTGCTTTCGCGAATAATAAGCTCGTTCATACCTAAAACTGCATTAATAGGCGTTCTGATTTCATGAGACATGTTTGCAAGAAATTCACTTTTAGCTTTGTTAGCTGATTCCAGCTCCTTCATCATCTCAGCTTCCTTAGTCATGTCCTGTACAAACATAATAATGCCATAAGGTACATTATGCTTCTGCCTTGCAACACCAAAAGCAAGCGAAACATTAACACCGCCTACTCTTGTTACTGCCCTGTAATTTCTTACTGACTCATTTAAAGCACTGTTAAAAAGAATATTTGCCTCTTTTTCAGACATTTCAAAAAGGTCGTAAAGTCTTGCTCTTTTTGATCTTATGTGGAAAAACTTCTGCGCTGATTTATTGGAAATACACAGATTTTGTTTCAAATCATATACAAGAATATGAAGATTTGAGGTCTCAAAAATACTGTTACTTACATTGCTTACCGTAACACTGAAGCCGTTATAGGAATTTGCAGTATGCCATACTATAAGATATGTAACAGCTACGCCCAAACAGGATGAAGGGAAAGAGGGATATCCCATTTTAGGTAAGACAGTATCAGGTATAATGCTTAACATCATAATAAGATGTGAATAAACTGAAACTCTTACGAAGGTTTTGCCTTCTCTTGTCTTGTTACTTGTAAGCCACACAATTGCGATAATAAACACAACCAAGAAGCAAAGTGCAATATATATACCATGCAAAGTGTCTTCAATATAGGTTCCGTTATTAACATATGCCGTTCTTCCGTCCTGCCAGAAAAAGTCCCTGTGCTTGGGATTGGTATATGCAATTACATCCCATATGCCTAAAGGTATCTGAATAAAAATCATTAAATTTCTGAATATGCGCTTTATTCTTACAACATATGACAGCATGATAATAAGCCACATGATATAAAACAAGCAGCCAAAAAGACCTATCATTCGGCCTGTTCTTATCCAATATGGGGAAAAGTTCATGCCCATAATGGCATATCCGTAATTCCAAATACCTGCTGCAATACCTAAAAACAGTATAAAGAAACGATATCTGTTACCGCTTCTTTTTTCGCGGAAGGAGAAGCTCACGCCCGCACTTATACACCATGTGCCCGCTATTATCAGGCCGACATTAACTAAAAAACCCATAAAACTCCTTAAAAGTAAGACATCTTTACAATTATATACTTACAAATAAATATTGTATACAAAAAGTTGTCTGCCAAACAATATTTTACATTTATTAGCAATAGTTCATTTTTTCAACCAATTTATAATAATAAACACTCATTTTTTTGATGAAAAACCAAATAATTTCTGATAAAATGGCAAGTACAAAAATAAGTTTTGGAGTGAAAATGGCAGATTACAGAAAAATACTCATCGTTGATGATGATATGATGAACATAAAAATGGTAAAAAGGGCTTTAGGCATAGGCGCATATACTTTGTACGAAGCCACTTCAGGGATGAAGGCTTTGGAAACCATGCAGGCAGTTGATTTTGATTTAATAATCCTTGATATCAAAATGCCTGTAATGGATGGCATTCAGGTTTTTGAAGTTATGAAAAAAAATAAAAATTTAAAGGACATTCCTGTAATATTCTTAACTGCACAAAATGATATTAAAGACATAAAAAAAGCTCTTATGTTAGGTGCTGCCAACTACATCGTTAAACCATTTCTTCCAATGGATTTAATGTCAAGAGTTAAAGAAGTATTAAAAACAAAATAACATTAAAAAAGGGGCTTAGAAGAAACAATGCCATTAATAAGACATTATTTTTTCTAAGCCCCCTTTTTCTTAAATAATATTATTAAATATATGCATCCGCTTTGTGTACAGTTTCAGAAAGAACCTCAACCTTATTCAAAACTGCCGCTGTATTATCTCTGCATCCAATTCCAAGTTCTACTGCTTCTGCTGTACGGTTTGCTGCCTCAACACTTGAATTTGCTATATTCTCAATGCTGTCAACAATTTCATTGTTTGAAATAACAATATCACTGATACTCTCGCTGATTGAGCTTACGCTTTCATTAAGCTCGCTCATATATTCACCGATAATCTCAAACTGCTTCTCTGCATTAATAATATTTTCAAACTCAAGCTTGGAATTTTCACCGATAACCGATATTGTATTTCTTGCTTCTGCTGCATTACTGTTCAAAGAATCAATTATTGCCTGAATGGAAACAGTAAGATTTTTAGTATTTTCAGCAAGTTTTCCTATTTCTGTTGCAACTACTGCAAAACCTCTTCCGGCCTCACCTGCTCTTGCACTTTCAATAGAAGCATTAAGTGCAAGAAGATTTGTCTGTCCTGAGATTTTGATAATCTGTGAAGTAAGTTCACTTACTGCATCAGTGTCCTTAATCAAGGCTTCTACTGTGCTTACAACTGCTTCTGTAGATTTTCTGGTAGCTTCAGCCTGCTTTCTCATATCATCCATTGACTTATTACCATCATCTACAGCAAGCTCTGACTTTTTAGAAAGATCAACCATCTTCTCTGATTCTGCCTTGGTTCTTGAAATCTTCTCGGCAATCTCTTCAGTCTTTTCTTTCTGACTATGAATATTTCTTGTATTGCTGTCATTAATATTGGAAAGCTCTGACAAAATCTCAGCTGTACTTTCAACATTTGCATTAAGTAAGCTCATGTTCTCGTTGATTTCCTCTGAACTTTCTCCCACAGTCTTCATTACATCAACTACTGCACTAAGCAAACCTTCTGACTTCACTCTTTCAGCATCAAGTGATGTAATTTTATCTGCATTATTGCGATTTGCCCAAACTGTAGTTCCAACAATGGCAATAATGCTTATAATTACAGAGCCATATCTGAGCATAAGTACCGGAACATCAATTACATTTCCTGAATGAAATTTGCCCAAAACTGCAAGCATATAAACTAAATCTATTAAATTTACGCCAATAAACAGCCCTGCAGTCAATTTGATGAACTTAAGGTCAAAATAAAGTACATACATACTTATAATAGGAAACAGTAAAACATACATATGGTCATTGCCTGCTTCTATTAATGCAATAACATAAAGAATTGCAAAGCAAATAAGCTCAACATATCTGAATCTCGCAGGATCTTTCTTTAAAGTCATGCCGCTTATTATCAAACCTGCAAACATTACAAACAAAATCAATGCAAGTCTTAAAGGCGCATATGCTCCTGAAATTGTTGCAATAACATAGCCTACTACTGTACATATATCAATAACAATTGTAATAATCATTACAAATTTATTGACTCTTTTTAAATAAAGATCTTCCATACCATTCCTCCCTTTGTGATATGTACTTTTATAGTACCATAGAACTATTTTAGCACTTTTATATACCAATCGCAAGTACTGTCATCATTAACAATGTCTGCCAACTTATGTAATATTAACTCTTTTCATATTACAGCATTTTCACTTTTGACAATTTACAGCTACGCCCTGTTGTATTTTTCAAAACCCGGGCATTTTACATTAGGATTAGCCATCTCGTTAGGATTCCATTTGCAGAAATTCTTACAATGAAGGCAATGTCCTTCCTCCCTGTCGCCATTTATAACATGGTTAGCAAATGCAGGGTCAACCAAAGCAGCCTTTCCTACATCTACCATATCAAGTCCATATGAAAGAGCTTTTTCACAAGCCTCTTTACTGTTTATAAGATGAACTCCGAAAACAGGCATTGAAGGAAGCATTTCTTTAACACATTTCGCTCCATAAACTGCTGCAGAGCCCTCGAAGCCATCAGGTGTAAAAGCATCAAAGTTGCCACCATAAGAAACATCTAAGAAATCAGCATATGGTGCAACCTCTTTGCAGTGCTCTAAACCATCTTCAAGTGTAGGCTCAAAACACCCGATTCTGATGCCTACTATAAAATCTTCGTTGCAGGCAGCCTTTACAGCTTTCAAAACTTCTTTTGCAAACAAAGACTTATCTTTGCCGTACTTGTCTTCTCTTAAATTCATTCTGCTGTTAAAAAAGCAGGAACTACGATCACCATGACAGCCATGAATTTCTACACCGTCAAATCCAGCCTCTTGAGCTCTCAAGGCAGCTTTGACAAACTCTTCCTTTGCTTCATTAATTCTTTCTTCTGTCATTTCAACACCGCGAACCCTGCCACGATATTCTTTTCTTGTTGGAACATCACAGTTTTCATCCGGGCCGTTTCCGCCTGCATTTACAAGCTGAATGAAGGTTTTTGCGCCATATTTATGGATTTCATCAACTATTGTCTTCAAACCGGCAATATGACTGTCATCCCATATTCCAAGTTCATTTTCATGAAGCTTTGCTTTCTTTGCAACCGAAGTTGCTTCAACAATAACCAATCCGGCACCACCCTTTGCCAGATCACGATAATGCTCAATGTTTTTCTCTGTTACATATCCGTTTTCATCAGTCCAGTTAAAGCATACCATAGGCGGGATGGCTATCCTGTTTTTAATAACCAGATTTTTAATCTTCAATGCTTCGTTTAACATTTTTTCCTCCTTAAATTTACAAACTCTTACTTCTTAACTGCTTTTAACGACAAACAGAAAATTAAACAAAATTACTCAAACTTAAAGCCAAGCATTTCATAACCGCTTCCTGCAAAGATAAAGCCAATATTCTGTACACCCTCAAGCACATCCAAAAGCTCGAAGGAATATTCTATATATTCGCCTTCATTTGCAGATTTTAATACTTCATACAAAGCAAACTTGTTATTTCCCTGCTTTCTTGTTGGCATGCCTGTTGTAACCATTATTCCTGCATCTTCAGAAACATCGCTACACTTTGCAAGCTTAATAATAACTTTTTCAGCCTTTTTTTCTTTGAAATCAACATTTCTTATAAAAATGTAATCGCCTGAATCAATACCAGACACAGTCATTGTGCCGCAGCCTTCCTTTAAGCTGACCTCATCTGCGCCCTTTAAAGTAACTCCTGCCAGAATTGCACCGCATGAAGCCATATTAAAAGAATATGCATCAACATTTTTCAAGGCCTCAGGACCTTTTTTGTTCATAGTGATGTTGCCAATCGATCCGTCTTCTCCCATTTTAAAGGAATTAACATGAGTTGAACGATAACCCTTTTCAATCTTTTTATACTTTTCCAAGGTTCTTGCATGGTAAGTAATATACCACTCTCCATTAAAAGTAAAAATACAATGGTGGTTATTTCCATACAAACCAAAAACCGTACCCGGATTTTTCAATACTCTTTCCTTATATACAAAGGGTCCCAATGGTGAATCACTTTCCATGACCACGATTTCAGCATTATTAAAGCCGTAGGTTTTAGTTCCTTCTGCATCAACATTCCAATTTGTGCAATAACTGTAATAATACTTATCATTATATTTATGGATACCTGAATCTTCAAATAAATAAGGAATATCCATTGAAACAGGTTCTGTGGCAAGACTTATCATATCATCGCCAAGCTTAACGCATCTTCCTGTTCCGGGTGCTGCTGCAGTTGCACTTGCAGGGATACCGCCACCAAAATAAAGATATCCTGTTCCGTCATCATCTACCATAACAGCAGGATCAAAAAGCCATTCAACATTTGCGCAGTTTGGTGTTTTTCTGTTAATTAATGCTGTGCCAAGCGGATCTGTAAAAGGACCTGTCGGACTGTCAGCTGTAACAACGCCTATTCCGTTTCCTGAATCTGCAAAATAAACAAAGAATTTGTCCTTGCCATCAATGTTTTTCCAGCAGGCAGCCGGTGCCCAGGAGTTTCTTGCCCACTTGCAGATAGTTCCTGCTATTTTTATGTATCCATGATCCTCATAATTTACAAAATCATCTGTTGAAACGATTCTTATTGTCTTAATCTGACCATATCCGTTTTCCTTAAGCTCACCCTTTGAATCATAATCTTCATTGTCAGCAGTCATATAAAAATAAACTCTGTCCTTGTAAACCATGGCAAATGGGTCCGCACCGTAGCTTTGTATCATTATCGGGTTGCCATCCTCAAAGCCTTTGTAGCCCTTTGCCATTGTAAGATTAGCAAATACATCCTCAATAGTCATTGTTTTATCCTCCTCCTTTGAATCATCTTCATTTAAAACTCCATTTTCTGCATTTTCTTTGTTGCCGTCTAATACATCATTTTCTGTCAAAGCATCAGCTTTTGATACTTCACTGTCAGGTATTAAAGCTTCAATTGTATCCTGACTTTCTTTGTCTAAAGCATCTTTATTTGTCTTTTCAGCTTCGCCACATCCTGCAAATAACAATATCATCAAAGACAATATGCCTGCATAAATACTCTTTTTCATGTTGTTTCTGCCTTTTCTCATATTCCTGTTTTTTGTTCTTGTTTCTGACTTTTCTCATATTCCTTCTGCAATTCTTTCCTGAAAATACTTTTATTTCCATACTTACTGTAAAACATTAAAAAATCAGATGTAATAATTATATTACAAGTAATCGATATTGCATATCAAAAAAAATAAAAATTATTCTTGACACATCCTGTTTATAATGATAAATTAAGAAAAACCGTTGAAGAAGAGTAAGTAGTTTTCAAACCTGCTTTCAGAGAGCCGCAGAGGATGTGATTGCGACAGTAAGGGTGTTGACGAATGGGCTTCCGAGGGCGAGCTGAACCTTGTGATCGAAGGTAGGTAAGACGGAGACGACACTTCGTTAAAAACAGAGACATATAAAAGACTTTCATCAGGTCGAGTATGTTAAGTGGGTGTGAAAGCACCAAGCCGGGTGGCACCGCAGGAAATGATAATTAATCCTGTCCCAGCAAAACAAATTGTAGGGACAGGATATTTTTTTGTTCAAAATCTTGTCCCGGCGACTAAAAAAGTAAAAGAAAGAAAAGAGGTCCAAAATGATGAAAACAAAGAAACTCACAAGAACAATCGTAACATTACTTATCGCATTATCAATGCTTTTTGCATTAACCGCATGTGGCGATAAGGACACAAAAAACACTTTCAAAGTAGGTATCTGCAACTATGTTGATGATGCTTCATTAAATCAGATTGTCGACAATATCAAAAATACTTTGGCATCCTATGAAACAGAAGATGTTAAATTCGAAATTCTTTACCAGAACTGTAATGCAGACAGTAACATTCTCAACCAGATCATCCAGAATTTCATTGCACAGAAGGTTGATTTAATGGTTGGTGTTGCTACTCCTGTTGCAATGGCAATGCAGGCAGCTACTGAGGACAACAAAATTCCTGTTATCTTCGCAGCAGTTTCAGATCCTCTTGCAGTTGGTTTGGTTGATACACTTGAAAAGCCCGGTGCAAATATCACAGGTACTTCAGATTTCCTTGATACAAATGCAGTTATGAATCTTATCTTTGCTGCTAACCCCAATACAAAAACCGTAGGTCTTCTTTATGATGCAGGTCAGGATTCTTCAACAACAGCTATCAATGCTGCAAAGGATTATCTTACAAAGAAGGGTATCAAGGTTGTTGAACATACAGGTACAAACGTATCAGAGGTTATCCTTGCTGCAGACAAGATGATAAGTGATAATGTTGATGCTATTTTCACTCCTTCAGATAATACAATCATGACTGCCGAGCTTTCTATCTATGAGAAGCTTGCAAAAGCCGGTATTCCTCATTATACAGGTGCTGACTCATTTGCACTCAATGGTGCTTTCTTAGGTTATGGTGTTGATTATGCTAACCTTGGTGTTGAAACCGCTTCAATGATTAAAGCAGTTTTAGTTGAAAAGAAGGCTCCTGCTACTTTAGCAGTAAAGACCTTTGATAATGGTACTGCAACAGTTAATACCGAAACCTGCGCATTAATCGGTTATGACTTTGCTACAATAAAGAAAGCATTTGAGCCCCTTTGCACAAAGGTTCAGGAAATCAAAACCGCCGAAAGTTTTGAATAATTAAAATCCAGGAAGTGAATCATATCATGTCATTTACATTGTTATCAGCAAACATATTTGAACAGATAGTATCCATGCTACCGTCCTCGTTTGAGCTTGGCTTAATCACAGCATTAACAGTATTAGCTTTGTTTTTAAGCTATTCAATGCTTAATGTGTGTGATTTGTCAACAGACGGCTGCTTCACTTTGGGTGCTGTAGTTGGTGCAACAGTTGCTTTATCAGGGCATCCTTATCTGTCAATTTTTGCAGCAATAATAGCAGGAATGTTGTCAGGACTCATAACTGCTTTGCTTCAGACTTATTTAGGCGTTGATTCACTTCTCTCAGGTATTATCGTTAACACAGCACTTTATTCAGTAAATATAGCGATAATGGGCAATTCCTCTATCGTCAATCTGAATAAAACCGAAACCATTTTTACAAAACTCAAAAGCTTGTTAAAGGATTCATTCCTTGATTCAGCTTACAAAATCATAATCGTGTTTGCTGCGGTTGCATTGATCATTCTCTTTCTTTCATTTTTCCTGAAAACAAGGCTTGGTCTTGCAATCAGAGCAACAGGCAACAATCCGGCCATGGTTAAGGCATCTTCCATCAATCCTGCTTTAACAACAATAATCGGACTTTGTATTGCAAACTCCTTTACAGGTCTTTCAGGTTGTCTTATGGCCCAATATCAGAAATCAGCCAACATAGACATTGGCTCAGGTATTCTTACTGTAGCTTTGGCATCACTTCTTATCGGTCGTTCCTTCATGAACAAGGGCAAAATAACCAAAAGAGCCATTGGAGCGGTGTTAGGCGCATGCATATTCCGAATAGTATATTCAATTGCTTTGTGCTTCAATATGCCTGCATCAATGCTCAAGCTTGTATCTTCTATCATTGTAATAATTGCAGTGTCAGGACCTTACTTACAGTCAAAATATCCGTTATTTATGAGGAAGCTGGAAGTTAAAGGAATAAAACTTCCAGGAGTGTCAAAAATGGCAAAGGGAGGTGAGAAATAATGCTTGTACTGACAAACATTTCAAAAACCTTTAATCCCGGCACTTTGAATGAAAAAGTAGCTTTAAAGAACTTATCGCTAACTGTCAAGGATGGCGATTTCATCACAATCATAGGTTCAAACGGAGCCGGCAAATCAACCTTATTTAATGCTATAGCAGGAAGCTTTTTCACAGATGAAGGAAGAATAGTTTTAGATGATAACGATATCACAATGGATTCAGACCATAAAAGATCACGCTCTATCGGAAGACTTTTCCAGGATCCCATGCTTGGAAGTGCACCGGGAATGACCATAGAAGAAAATCTTACTTTAGCTGCAGGAAAAGGCGGTTGGTTTTCAAGAATCACCAAATCAGAAAGAGAAGCCTTCAAAGCAAAGCTTGCATTACTTGAAATGGGGCTTGAAGATCGTCTTGAGCAGCCGGTTGGATTACTTTCAGGTGGACAAAGACAGGCATTAACTCTTTTAATGGCAACCTATAACCCGCCTAAAATACTTCTCCTTGATGAGCATACAGCAGCACTTGATCCTGCGACAGCAGATAAAGTAATAGAGCTTACACAGAAAATTGTGGAAGAAAATCATCTTACCTGCCTTATGATAACTCATAACATGCAGCAGGCTTTAAACCTTGGTAACCGTATCATTATGATGGATAGCGGACGAATTATCTTTGATGCAGAGGGTGAAGAAAAGAAATCTCTCACAACAAGTGATTTGCTTGAAAAGTTTAAAGAAAATGCCGGAAAGACATTAGATAACGACAGAATTTTATTAGAAAAATAATACGATAAAGGGAGGTGAAAACCTCCCTTTTATTACGTGATATTCTTTATTTATTGCTTATCTTTTCCATACCTGCTTTGCAAGTATCAGCTTTGAATCAAAGCTTAAAGAACTTCATCTTGTCTTCTAACTCATCAGCTAAAGCCTTCATTCCGTTTGCTTCTTCCTTGGTTGCTTCAATAGCCTCTGTAATAGTTTCTACTGTTGAAGATACTTCTGTTGCAAATGCGGCATTTTCTTCTGAAATAGCAGACAAATCAGAGATTGAATTAAGTACATCCTCTTTAATTCTGATAAGTGCCAAAGCCTCTTTATCAATTGCTTCAGCTCCGGCAGAAAGAGCATCCCCTGCCTTATTCATGTCAGCAATCTTTTCCTTTGTTTCCTCAAGGAATTCATTTTGTTCCTTAATAACCTTATTCATTGTTTCAGCAGTCTCAACACACTCATCTACCTTTGAAAGAATCTCATAAACAATATTCTGAATTTCAACTGCTGACTTGCTTGACTGGTCTGCAAGCTTCTGAATTTCCTGTGCAACTACTGCAAAGCCTCTTCCTGCATCACCTGCTCTCGCTGCCTCAATTGATGCATTAAGTGAAAGCAAATTGGTCTGGCTTGCAATTTCTGTAATTGCATCAGTAGCAGCATTAATTTTGGCTGCAGATTCACTGAATTCTGAAATCTTTTTGCCAATTTCATTTACTGATTCTGAAGTACGCTCTGAAGCATCTTCAAGCTTACCCATATATTGACTTGCAACCTTATTTGCTTCCTTATTATCTTTACCGCTTCTGTTCATTTCCATGATGTTTCCGTTAATGGAATCGATTGAATCACCCATATTAGAAATTTTCATGTTTGCATTCTGTACTGTTTCTGCCATTGATTTTGCGGCCAGAGATAATTCATTAACTGAGTCTGAAATCTTTGTTGCACCTTCTGCAGAAGAATTCGAATACTGATTAACTGTATCAACTGCAAGCTCAAGTTCATCTGCAGCCTGCTGTGCTCCGCCTATGGAAAGAGTAAGCTGTTTCTGTAAAGTGTCACCCGACTGTGCAAGCAATTGAACTTCTTTAATAATACTCGAACAATCAAAGTCTGCATCAAGCTTTCCTTCTGCAAGTTCATTAACACCATCCATAACAGTCTTTAAAACTCTTGAAACTCGTCCGCCAAACAAAATAATAATTATTGACATTGAAGTCAGTAAAGCTATGGATAAAATAAGAACATTGACCGAAACAGAGCTCACTGCCTGTGTAACTTTTTCCATCTTCTCCCCGGCAAATGCCATTCCCCAAAGCCTTCCGGAATTATTATAAAGAGGCTTGCAGTAAACGAAATAATTATCATTGCCCATTTTTACATTTTCGCCATGATAGTCGTTTCCAAGCTTTACTGAATCATACATGGCAGTTTGTGCCAAAGTTCCTTCATCATAGCTCCCATCAGCTTTCTTCATGGAAGATAAAACTGCAACATTATCTTTAAAAAGAATCATCTCGATTCCTTTATGCTGAAGAGACTTCATGTAGCTGTGGTCTGCGTATTCCTCAACATCAACATCGCCTTTATTTAAGATATCATAGCAAAAATACTCCTCCATCTGAGCTGCTGCTACTTCAAGTTCGTTAGTAATACCCTCTTTTACTTTGCTTCCAAGATAATTAGTAGTTATGGTTCCAAGGATTAAAACGGTTAATGCCATTGGAATTAAGCCAATGCACAGCAAAACATTTCTGAAACGAAGTCTGATGCCTTTGCTGTAAAGACCTTTCTTTATTTTCTCATCAAGTCGGTCCTGAATTTTGTTTTCGACCTTTGCATCAATCTCGGTTACCTTATCATTCATCTTACCATGAATTTCATTCACAGTGCCTTGAAGTTCTGATGCTCTTTTACTAATCAAATTGTCCATAAGTCCCCCCTTATTATAAACAATATTATAACCTTAAGCTAAATACTGTAATTAAGCGTTATTTTTATTATACCATATAACATTTATATTTTCTTCTGTTTTTGTTGTGTTTTTATCTAAAAAGTTCATATAAAGCGAAACACAGAATAGCCAGCCAAATTGCCGGCAAAATAGCCATACATAGCAAATTAATCTGATTACTAATTTAAAAGCTCATAGCTGAACATTTCATACTTTACCTTGCTTCCCTCTTTTATATCTTCAGGAAGTAAAGCTCTCGCTACACACTTTTCCTCATTAACTCCTGCTTCATCCACTAAAAAAGCATAATCACCATCTATTCTCACTACATCATAAATAATACAATCCATAAAACCCTCTAAAAGTTAAGCTGCTGCCATTTTCTCAAAATATAAATACCAATAGTATAAACTCTTTTCATAGTTTAAACTCTTCTTTTTCTCAATATAGCTTTTCGATAATAAGCATTAATTGTTTCATTCAAGCAAAAATCACGAAAATTCACAATTCTATGCAAGCAAGGAATATTCACTAACATCCACAACCTTAGTTGCAAAGCTTTCATAAAAATCAGGTTCATGACAGATTAACACAATTGTACCACGATATTCTGTCAAGGCGCGCTTGAGCTCTTCCTTTGCATCCACATCAAGGTGGTTTGTAGGCTCATCAAGCAACAATACATTGGTTTCACGGTTCATAAGCTTGCAGAGTCTGACCTTCGCCTGCTCACCACCTGATAAAACTCTTACCTGACTTTCAATGTGCCTTGTTGTCAATCCGCACTTTGCCAAAGCAGCTCTGATTTCGTACTGTACCATTGACGGAAACTCAGTCCACATCTCATCGATGCAGGTTCTGTTTCCCGGATTAGTTAATTCCTGCTCAAAATAGCCTGTATACAGATAATCACCTAATTCAACCTTTCCTGAAACACAGGGTATTAAGCCAAGGATACTTTTAAGCAAAGTGGTTTTTCCTATACCGTTTGCCCCCTTAAATACGACCTTTTCCCCTCTTTCCAAAGTAAGATTAAAAGGCTTTGAAAGTGCAACCCCATCATATCCTGTAACCAAATCTTTAGTCTGGAATATGTATCTGCCCGCAGCTCTTGCTTCCTTAAACTGAAACTCAGGTTTAATTCTTTCCGGTGCAAGTTCAATAACCTCCATGCTGTCAAGCTTCTTCTGCCTTGACATCGCCATGTTTCTGGTTGCAACCCTTGCTTTGTTTCTTGCAACAAAGTCCTTCAATTCTGCTATTTCCTGCTGCTGTTTCTTATATGCCGCCTCAAGCTGCATCTTCTTCATTTCATAGCCTTCCAAGAACTTGTTATAATCACCTACATAGCGGGTTATTTCTGCATTTTCCACATGATAAATTAAATTGACAACTGAATTAAGGAAAGGTACGTCGTGTGAAATAAGAATAAAGGCATTCTCATATTCATTAAGATAACGCTTAAGCCACTCAATGTGATTTGTATCAAGATAATTTGTAGGCTCGTCAAGCAGCAAAATATCAGGCTTTTCAAGTAAAAGCTTTGCAAGCAATATCTTAGTTCTCTGACCGCCTGACAGCTCTGTTACATCCCTGTCAAGACCGATATCAGTCAAACCCATTGCTCTTGCAACCTCTTCAACCTTAACATCTATATTGTAAAAGTCATGAGATTCCAAAAGCTCCTGCAATGAACCAACCTCCTCTAAAAGCTCATTCATCTTCTCTTCTGAAACATCTCCCATCTGCGCATAGATATCATTAATCTGGTTTTCAATATCATAAAGGAACTCAAAAGCAGAATTCAATGTATCTCTGATAGTCATACCAGGGGTTAAAACCGCATGCTGGTCAAGATAACCGACTCTTACATTCTTCGCCCACTCAACAGTTCCGGCATCCGGCATAAGCTTTCCCGTAATAATTGAAAAGAAGGTGGATTTTCCTTCGCCGTTGGCACCAATCAGTCCGATATGCTCACCCTTGAGCAGTCTGAAGGAAACATTTGAATATATAGCTCTGTCACCAAACCCATGTGATAAATTTGAAACTGATAAAATCATAACGCATATGCCGTAAAAACGGCGTTTCCTTTCTATACTAATGTTCTTAAGCCTTTAATTAGCCCTTTTTCAATCTTAAGCTTTCTATAGGAATATGCAAGGTATGCCCCCTGTACTATTGTTGCCATTACCCAGGAAATGGGATAAGAAATATAAACACACTCTAATGTGTGATACTGCGGTATTCTGAATACTGTCGAAATCCAAACTACACGAAATACGCATACAAAAAGCAAAGTTAACATCATCGGAGTAAAAGATTTACCGAGTCCTCTGAGGCAGCCTACTATGACATCCATGGTGCCACAGGTAAAATATGTAAGGATAATGAATTTCATTCTTACTACGCCATATTCAATAACCTGCGCACGATTAAGTGTTGTCTTTCCAATATAAAGTCCTAAGAAAGGATATCTGAAGAAATATACAACCAAACTTAATCCGATTCCGACAGTTGTTACAAATAACAATCCGTAATATATAACCTTTTTGATTCGCTTGTACTGTCCGCCACCCAAATTCTGACTCGTGAAAGAAAGCGCAGTGTGATGAAAGGCATTCATTCCTGCATAAACAAAGCCTTCGATATTTGAAGCGGCTGCATTTCCACTCATTGCTAAGCTGCCAAAGGAGTTAATTGAGGACTGAATTAAAACATTCGATATTGAAAAGAAGCTGCCCTGAATACCTGCCGGTAATCCGATTTTTGTCATCTGTAAAAGCTTTGTGCCCGCAATTTTCATTTTTGACAAAGACAACTTTAAGCAGCCGTCATATCTGAACAATGCAATCATTACCAAAGCCGCCGAAACCGCTTGAGAAACTACGGTGGCAATAGCCACACCGGCAACGCCCATATGGAATACAATAACAAATATCATGTTTAATACAACATTTATCGCGCCTGCAATTGCCAGATATATAAGAGGGCGTCTGGTATCTCCTACTGCGCGCAAAATTGCTGAGGTGAAATTGTAAAGCATGATTATGGGCATTCCAAGGAAGTATATGCGCATGTATAAAACTGCACCGTCAATAACATTCTCAGGAGTCTGCATTAATGTCAGAACAGGTCTTGCAACAGCAAAGCCGAATACTGCAAGAAACGCCCCTGCCAAAAGGCTGATAACTACAGAAGTATGAACACACTCTGACACATCCTCTTCGCTGTTTTGACCATAATATTTAGCCACAATAACATTTGCACCAACTGAAAGACCTAAAAAGAGGTTAATGATTAAGTTGGTAATTGAAGAGGTTCCGCTAATTGAAGCCAAAGCCGTATCTCCGGCATATCTTCCTGCGACCACCATATCTGCTGCATTAAAAAGAAGCTGTAAAAGACTTGATGCAATCAGTGGCAACGTAAATAAGAGCATCTTGGAAGCAAGACGCCCTGTACACATATCTATTTCAAAGTTTTTGCTTTTTCCGGCCATTTTCTCACCTGAATAAATCTATTCCTTTAAATTTACATAAGCTTCTTGCCATCAGAAAAAGCGTTGCCAACAACCTTGCCAAGCCCGATATACTTGTGGTTTACAGGATCATATGTAATCGGTTTAAGCTTCATTGGATCTACGGTTCCGTTTGTAAGGATGCTTTCATCAGCGTTAACATTTACGATTTCACCAATCAATATACCATTTTCAAAACTTTTAACCTTACATTCCAATGCCATCGGAAGCTCATTGATTAAAGGTGCATTGACAAATTCACTTTTTGTTGCAGTAAATCCGGCTTTTTCAAACTTATTGGGAACCTGACTTCCTGAAGCAATTCCTACGTAATCACTTCCCACCACTGTATCCTCTGTTGCAAAGGATACGGTGAATGCGCCGGTCTTTGCCATATTCTCTGTTGTCTTATGCTTTCCCATGCTGATACTTATTTCATTCATGTCGGTAATGCATCCCCATGCAGCATTCATAGCATTGGGCACGCCATTCTCATCATAGGTTGCAATGATAAGTACAGGCATAGGATACACAAAAGGCTTTACTCCAAAATTTTTTCTCATGATTAAAATCTCCTCACTTCAATATTCTGAAATCTAATTATATTACTTTTATTCCATTTTTTCACTATATTTCTTTCACTATATTTCTTTTTCCAAATGGAAATAAACTTTTCACTTCAGCCTCGTTTTTATGTTAATATTCACTCACTTTTTTATATTGACGTTTATTTGAATAAAAGATAAGATTTAGTTTAGCAAAAGATTAATTGCTGATAAAAATATCGCAAAAGTCAGAAAATACCGCAAAGGATTAATATGAGCATTAAACACAAAATTATTTCATACATCTTAACAATTCTATTAATTACCGTTCCGTTTGTATTTGCAGGATGCAGCGAAACCAATGAAGGAGAAATAATTCCTTCACAAGTTCCTGTGCTTACAAATGCTTTAATTCAGGACTTATCCCCTGCTTTAACAGATGCTTTAACTCAAGACTTAACTTCTACTCCAACTTTAACGCCCACGCCCACTAACACTTTATCCCCTGCTTTAACGCCCACACCCACTAACACTTTATCCCCTGCTTTAACGCCCACGCCTGCTAAAGCGTTAACTCCTTCCAAAACGCCATATCCGACTAATACATTAACGCCCACGCCTGCCAACACCTTAACTCCTACTGCTACAAATACACCAAATTCTGAGACAGGCATTATTTCCACTTATATTGATATTCCAATTGAAGAAGCCAAAGGATTTATCTGCTTAAATCCGGGACATCAGCATAACAGTAATACAGAGCAGGAGCCGGACGGGCCCGGTTCTTCAGTAACCAAAAAGAAAGTCTCCTACGGCGCTGCAGGTGAGCTTTCAGGTAGAGAGTCTGTTCTTAATTTAAAGGTGGCCTTAATCCTTCGCAACATACTTGGTGAACGCGGTTATAAAGTTCTTTTAACAAGAGAAACCGAAATGATTAATATAAGTAATATAGAAAGAGCTCAAATAGCCAACGAAAACAATTGCGATTTGCTAATCCATTTACATCATAACAGCTCATCAAATGAAGCGAAAAAAGGTGCAGAAACCATATGCGCTACAAAAAACAATCCTTATCATCCCGAACTTTATAATGACAGCTCCCTGCTTGCCAAACTTGTAATTGATGCGGTTTGTGAAAAAACAGAGTTTGTAAACAAAGGTGTTTATTACAGCGATACTTACACCGGCATTAACTGGTCTTGTGTCCCTGTTATCTTTACTGAACTTGGGTACTTAAGCAACGCAGAAGATGATGCATATCTTGCCAATGATGATAATATTTATCTGATGTGCGAGGGTATTGCAAACGGAATTGATGCTTACTTTAAACAAAAAACAGAGTAATGTGAAAACATTACCCTGTTTTTCTTACTTCTGTTTTTTATTTCTGTTTTTTGTCCTTATTTCTGTTTACATCTTTATTCTTATTCTTTACCGGATTTTCCTGACAATTATTTTACTTGAAAACAAATCTGTCAATAATTTCCTGAAGCTCTTTTACATCATTCTTGCAGGCATCAACCATTTCAGCGCTTCCTGAAGTTTCATTAACCATGCTTGTAGTCTTATCAGCAATATCTCCGACTCCTGTTGCAGCCTCTGAAATTGTCGCATCAATACCGTTTACAGCCATAACAATATCTGAAAGAAGATTTGAAAGTTCTGTAATGCTGTTCTTAACATTTACCATGTCAGTACCGTATGTATTTGCATCTTCTTTGTACTGCTCACTTACCTTTCCAAACTCAGCATAGTCGGTAAGTACATTGGTTTCAAGGAATCCGTTGGTTTCTGTTAAGCAATCAGCAAGATGTCCTACTGCCTCAGTAACAACCTTAACAATTTCACTGATATTCTTAACAGCAGTTGCAGTCTGTGTTGCAAGATTACTGATTTCAGATGCAACTACCGCAAAACCTCTGCCGGCTTCTCCGGCTCTTGCTGCTTCTATGCTTGCATTAAGTGAAAGTAAGCTGGTTTGAGACGAAATCGCCATAATCGTACCGGTAAGCTCATTAATCTTGTTTACAGCCTTAGAAGCTTCAATTGCCTTGGTTGACTTTTCTTTAACTGCTTCGTAAATCTCAATAGTCTTTTTACTTGCTGCCTGAGTCTTTGCTGCCAAATCAACAGCTCTTTCAAGAACCTTATCCGAATTAGCCGCACCCTCTACAGCCATCTTCTCAATACCCTTTGCGTTTTCCGAAACATCGCTTATGTTTACCGTAATGCTTGTGGTTGAAGCAGAGGTTTCCTGCATTCCTGCCGCTAACTGCTGTGAGGTAGCAGAATTGTCCTGACAAAGAAGATTTACATCATCAATAATATGCTCAAGTTTTCCGACATTTTCATCAATATTATCACCGGCTTTGTCAATCATTCCGACAATCTGACGGAGATTTCCTCTCATTTCACTGATTGCTCTTGCCATTTCTCCAACTTCATCGCCTCTACCCATCAAAGCTCGAGCTTTAGGATTTGTTCTGAGATCAAAAGCTGCGGTTTTATTAATAACATTTACCAAGTCTTTCAAACCTGACATCTGGAATCTGGTTGCAAAGAATACAATTGCAACTGCTGCCAATAAGCAAACTGCACCATATAATATCAAAGATGAACGCATTGAAGATACATCTTTCATCATAACATCTTTATCAGCAGTTACAATTACAATATTTCCATTGCTTGTAAAAGCATATCCGGCTACCTTTTCAGCTCCCTTATATTCATAAGTGCATGAACCGTTTTCAACTTTTTCGCCTTTTGAAAGTCTTTCTACAATACCCTTTACTGCGGCATTTTCAACCGGCTTGCCAATCTTTGAAGCATCTTTATGATAAAGCATTGTACCATCAGGGCTTACCATATATGCATAAGAACCTTCAACGCCTGACATCTCAATCTTGCCGATTAAAAAATCATAATCAATATTCACAAGCTTATCATAATCCGCGGTAACTACAACAATATTTCTTTCACTTGTCAAAGCATAACCGGCAAGTTTCTTTGAACCTTTGTAATCATAAATGCAGTAGTTATCTAAAGGTGTATTTCCCTTCTTCATATCTGCAACAAGTCCTGAAACTGCAGCATTTTCAACAGGGCTTCCTATCTTTTCTTTGGTCGGATGCCAAAGCATTGTGCCACCTGTTGAAACAAAATATGCATATGAGCCTTCAACGCCGTTTATTTCAATGTTACCGATAAGTGAATCGTAATCAATTTTCATGAATTCCTCATAATCAGCGGTAACAACAAGTATTTTCTTATCTAAAGTCAGGGCATAACCTGCAAGTTTTTTCGCACCGTTATACTGATAAATGACAGAACCGTTCTCAACTGCTTTTCCTGCCTTTAATTCTCCGACTATACCTCTTACGGCTGTATTTTCTACCAACTTACCGATCTTGCTTTCCGTAGGATGCCAAAGCATCATACCGTTGGTGTCAACCATATATGCATATGAACCATCTACGCCCTTAATCGTAATATTTGACAAAATTCCTGTCATGCGTTCCATATCCATCGGCAAACCTAAAGCTGTGCAAAGGTCCAACCCGACAACTGCTTCTTCAGCAAGATTTTGTGAAAAATTACAATATGCGTTCTCACCGAATTCTTTTGAAAAATTAAGTGCGACTGCCGCTTCGGTTGCAAGATTCATTGCATATCCGCCATAAGCTTCCTCACCAAAGGTTGTTGCAAAGTTTACGCCACTTGCTGCTTCTTCAGCTAAATTCTGCGAATAATTCAAATAAGTTTTTGTCAGTGTGTCAGAAGCCTTAATTGTACTGCTAAAAACTACTACTGCCAAAATAAACAGAATAATAGCAGAAACCAGTAATGAAATCTTTGTCCCCATCTTAAACTGAAGCTTCGATTCTTTTGCTGCTCCATTCTTCTCATTCATTTTTTGTCCCCCCAGTTTTTGCGTTCTACCATATATAAATTTCTTATATGATATATATAAATTATTATACATAATATTCACAAAAATAAAAGTCCTTTTTGAATATTTATTTCAAATTGTGTAATATTATAGTACTATTTTTTGCGCATCTTCTCGTTTTGGTTCACTCTAACCATTCACTTTCTTGCGTTCAAGGATTTTCATGCCTGATGTATTTTCCTGCCTGCTGTTTTCTGCCTTAATACATAAAACAGCATTAAAAGTATTACCATGGCAAATGCCCCTGACGAATCTATCAGGACATCTCCAGCCATGCATGCTCGTCCCGGCACAAAACTTTGATGTATTTCATCTGTAATTGCATATAAAACCGAAGTCACAAAACCTGCAATAATCATTTTCAATTTACTCGAAAATTTGGTGTTTGAGTATTGTAAAAACGATTGTGCTGCAAAAAAACACAAAACGGCATATTCACCTGCGTGTGCCGTTTTTCTGACAATAAGCGATAAACTGCCTAAATAATCATTGATTTTTGTGCTGTCCCATTCCTCGAAATCAGAATGAAAAATTTTTCCTATTAATCTTATAACAAAATTGCTGTCATCAGTTGACTGCTCTGCATTTCTTGAAGACATAAAAAAAATCAGTCCCATCCATGCAATAGTCAATGCCGTAAACAATATTTTCAAGTACTTTATCTTCTTTGATTGCATATTCTCAATTTCAATATGATTGCATATTCCGTATTTTTTTATCTGCTTATAAAACTTACCTTCTCCTGACATTCGAAACTGTCTTTTAAGCCTTCTGTTGCAATAATTTCAGTTTCATTTATCATTATCATTTCAAATTCTTCACCGGACAGATTTCCGTAATTTTTCCAGTAATTTATCGCATTTTCTTTTCCTAATACAAAACATGCCGTTGAAAGCGCGTCTGCCAAGGCTGCATTTTTACTTACTATTGTTACTGAAAGCAGTCCGTTATCTGTCGGATACCCATTTGAAGGATCAATAATATGATGATATATTCTTCCGGTGTCTTCATCTTTAAAATATCGTTCATAACTTCCTGAAGTTATTACGGCAACATCCTTTACTGAAAGCACACCGATTAAATTCGTTTCGCTGTTTTTAGGATCCTTAACTCCGACACGCCATAATGAACCGTTAGGTCGTGTTCCTATGCACTGTATGTTTCCTCCAAGGGATAAAATTGCAGACTTAACGCCGGAGGCTTCAATAATCTTAGCACATTTTCCTGAAGTATATCCTTTGGCAATACTGCCAAGTCCTAAAGTCTGTCCGTTATTCAGCGAAACTTTATTATTTTCTGTTTTAATTCCTCTATAATCTACTTTTTTAAGCACTTCTTCTATTTCAGCTTCTGAAGGAATATGATATTTTCGACTTGTAAATCCCCACAAATCAATCAGCGGATATACCGTCAAATCGTACAAGCCGTTTGTTCTCTCAGAAACCCTCTGTGCTGTTTCAAGCATTGAAAGCACATCCTCACCAACAATTGCACTGCCGTCCCGGTTTAGTCTTAAAATCTCTGAAGTTTCATACGAGCCTTGTACACCTGCACCTTCTTCACCGACAGCCGTAAGCAAAACATCAAGTTTTTCCACTTCCGACCTTGCTTTTTTTGCACCTTCTTCACCGTTTGCACCATAACACTTTATTGACATATAAGTATCCATTGAAAAAAATGCTTCCTCAAACAAAGTGTTATCATTAACCTGAGTATTTGTATTATCAGAATTGCTGTTAATATTATTTGAGTTATTGCTGCTGCCATTTAAACTGCTGTTTGAGCTGCCTTGATTATTTTCCTTATTTATGTTCGTATTTGTGTTGCCTGCATTCTCAATTACCTTAAAGCCTGAATCATTTTTTACTATTGCTGCCACAAATACGACAAGAAGACATACAAAAACAAGCAAGGCGGTCAAAAGTGTCGCATCTTGCCTGTTAAATTTTCTCTTAATTTGTTTTTTACCGGTTTTTTTCTTCATCGTCTAATCATAACTTTTTTCAAAGTTTTTAATGCCAATCCTCCGACATATCCTATAACCAGTCCGGTTAACGCACCGGTAATCATCAGAATTGCGAAGTAATATCCAAGTGATAATGTCTGCACCATAAAAACCGCAACCACCATCTGCCCAAAATTATGTGCAACTCCTCCAATCATTGAAACACCCATCAGAGGAAACAGATTTGTTTTCTTTAAAACAATCATTACCAGTAAGCTGACAAAGCCCCCGGCTAAACTAAAAGACAATGTAATTGCTGTGCCGAAAAGAAGCGAAGAAAGAAATATACGCAATACTGAAACAAGTAGTGCCTCTTTCCAGCTGTAAACATACAAAACCATGATTATTGCCAGATTCGCCAAACCAAGCTTGACCCCCGGCACCGGAACCGGTGCGGGGATCTTGCTTTCAACATATGACAATATCAGGGCAAGTGTGGTAAACAAGGCGCAATACGCAACTCTTGTTATGTCCATACCTTTATTTCTTTTATCCACTCTGCTTCTCTTTTCAATTAATTGTCAAAACGGTTAATTATACCTCTCGGACATACATCCGCACAGGTACCGCAACCGATACATTTTGAATAATTTATCATAGGAGTATTGCCGTTCATGTAAATGGCGCCTGTAGGGCACTTCTTAGTACATATACTGCAGCCTAAGCATCCTACTGAACATACATTTTTAACCGCTGTACCCTTATTGGGATTTGAGCAGCGAACTGCAACCTTCTTATCTTTTCTTTCAAGACTGATAAGTCCTTTAGGGCATACGGCTGCGCACTTTCCACATCCCACGCATCTTTTTGAATTAACTATGGCAACACCATCTTTAACCGAAATTGCATTATAAGGACATTCTTTTACACATGTGCCAAGTCCTACGCAGCCATAATCACATTCCCAAATTGAAATGCCTGATAAAACAGCTGCCCGACAGTCCTGAATTCCTACATAATTAATCTTTTGTGAAACATGTCCGCATGTTCCTGCACAATGAACATAAGCTTCCATGGGGATTACTTCTTTTGCCGCAACACCCATAACTTCACTTATTTTATCCAAAGCTTCCTGTGAACAAATAGGACATGCATCTGCCGGTGCTTTTCCTGCTGCAATTGCTGCTGCAACTGCATCGCATCCTGCAAAACCACAGGCGCCACAATTATTTCCTGGAAGATTATTACGAACCTTTTCTTCTCTGGGGTCTGTTTCTACATGATATTTATTGCTTGCAGCTACCAAAGCTGTACCTATCAAAATTCCAAGTACGGTTACGGTCACTACGGCAATCAAAATTGCAAGAAATGCATCCATATCTGTTCCTCCTAAAACTTAATTCCACTAAAGCCAATAAATGCAATAGCCATTAAAGCTGCAGAAACAAAAACAATAGGAGCACCCTTAAATGCTTCAGGAACATCGCTGTCATCAAAACGTTCACGAATGGCAGCCAGCAATACGATGGCAATAAGGAAGCCAAGTGCTGTACCAAAGCCTGCTGTAACACTCTGTGCAAAACCATATTCCATGTCAACATTCTTTAATGCTACACCCAAAACTGCACAGTTTGTTGTAATCAAAGGAAGATAAATTCCCAAAGACTTATGAAGCTGGGGAGCTTTCTTCTTCAAGAACATTTCAACTATCTGAACAAGTGCTGCAATTACCAGTATAAACACAATGGTCTTTAAGAAAGTAAGATTCAAAGGAGCCAAAACAAGTGTATATACAATATGTGTTACTGCAGAAGATAAAGTAATAACAAATAATACTGCGGTACCAAGACTTGCAGAAGTCTTTACCTGCTTTGAAACGCCAAGGAAAGAGCATATTCCAAGGAACTGACTCAATACAACATTATTCACAAATGCAGTGGCAATAATGATTAATATTAAAGATGTTTCCATTATTTATCTCCTCCTTTCGCTTCTTTGCAATCAGCTTTTGAAGGACATGAAGCACAATCTTCCGCTTTATTTTCTGCTTTTGAGCATGTTGCACATGCGCCGTCACAGCCTTCTTCCACCATCTTATTGGCCTTGGTTTTAATCTTACATGCATTCATTATTGCGATAACTACCGCCATAATTAAAAATCCACCCGGTGCTTTTACGAATACTGAAATTCCGGGATAGCTTTCAGGCAAAACATTCAATCCGAAAACTGAACCGACACCGATAAATTCACGAATTAAACCAATGATTGTAAGTGCAATGGTAAAGCCTATGCCCATGCCGATTCCATCCATAACTGATGCAAAAACACCATTCTTTGATGCAAATGCCTCAGCACGACCAAGAATAATGCAGTTTACTACAATCAAAGGAATGTAAATTCCGAGCGCTTTGTAAAGGTCATACACATATGCCTGTGTTAAAAGTTCAACCAAAGTTACAAAAGATGCTACGATAACAATGTAAGCCGGTAAACGCACATTGTCAGGAATATACTTACGAAGTGCTGAAATAACAAGATTTGAAACAATCAAAACCGCCATTGTCGCAACACCCATACCAAAGCCGTTAGTAGCCGAGGTAGTAACCGCAAGAGTAGGACACATACCGAGCATTAATATCAATACCGGATTTTCTTTAATAATACCGTTAAATAAACGTTCTTTTATAGTCTTCATCATTCTGCTCACTCTCCTTTACTCTTTGACAAGAAGTCAAGTGCAGCATTTACTGCGTTTACTACGGCACCTGATGAAATTGATGCACCTGTTACGGTATCGATTGCATTAGCGTCTTTTAATTCGCCGGTCTTGTCAAGTACATAAGCATCGGTCTTAACGCCAACAAACTGATCCTTAAACTTAGGTTCGCCGCAAAGTAAGCCCATACCTGCCGTATCATGAAGTTCAGTGAACGAAATTCCGGATACTGTTCCATCATTACCGAAACCTACTGAGAATGCCATGCTGCCATCAAATGCGTCATTTGAAGCTACACAGATAACATATCCGCAATCTTTGCCTGATGCATCTACTGCAACCCATGCTTCTCTGATATATGACTTGCCAAAATCTGTGCCATATACCGCATCCTTTACAGCATCAAGCTTTGCATCCAACTTACTGTCCTTACGGAATCTGTCAGCCTGAGGACAAACCTCTTTATAAGAAGCTGCAGCCTCTTCAGCCTTACGAAGCTCAATTGTATTCTTTGTAAGCTGATAACTGCCTGCAAGTGCCAAACCTGCTACCAAAGTGATAACACCGAGCACAACTGTTCCCTTAGGAACGGTATCGCCTTTAACCTTTACACCACCGTTTGCAATTCTGTTCATGTATTTCTTTCTGTAACCGTAAGGCTTTGTAATTACATAACGGTCAATGAAAGGAACAAAAAGGTTAGATGTAACAACTGCATATGATACTGAGTCAGGTGCTGTACCATAAACTCGGAAAATACCTGAAAGAATACCAACTAAGCATCCGAAAATGATACGGCCCTTTGTGGTTGTAGGATTTGTAACAGGATCTGTAGCGAAGAAGAAAGCACCAATAATGATACCGCCGCCAAGAATATGTGCAAGCAAAGTCATAAATGTCATTTCTTCGCCAAAGATAGCTACGAAAGCCGTAAATGAAGCAATTACAGCTACCGGAACTTCCATGGTTAATCCTGATGTCATCCAAAGATATGCTGCACCAATTAAAAGTGCGCCTACAGAGTTACCGATACAGCCTGAGCCGCGTCCTATGTACATATCAAGAAGCATACTCCAGGTTACTTCCTGTCCTGAAACCATATTTGCAAGAGGAGTAGCCATTGTTACTGAATCAACAGAATATCTTGTCATTGCTGCACCAAATGAAATCAAAAGGAAGCAGCGACCTGTCAATGCAGGGTTCATAAAGTTCTTTCCAAGTCCGCCAAATACGCACTTTACAAAGAAAATTGCAAATGCAGAGCCAAGAATCGGAATATATACAGGGAGTTCTGCCGGCAAGGTTAATGCAAGCAAAAGACCTGTAACAACCGCACTGAAATCTCCAACAGTCTGTTTTCTTTTTGTTATAAGATTAAACAAAAACTCAGTTAAAACAGCTGAAGCAACTGATGCACAAACTACTATGAGTGCCGGCAAGCCGAAATGAATCATACCCATAATAGTTGCAGGCATTAATGCGATGATTACATCAAGCATTACATTACCTGTGGAAAGTTTGTCTCTTACATGAGGAGACGATGATACATTATATAATTTTACCATTATTTCGCCTCCTGTTGTTTCTTACGTTCAAGTAAAATCTCTGCCTTTGCCGTCTTGAAATACTGAACAAGAGGACGCTTTGCAGGACAAACATAGGTACAACTGCCACATGCGATACATTCAAGTCCGTAAAGATCATTTTCATATCTTGCCAAATCCTTACGAACTGCAGCATCTGCCATATACTGAGGGATTAATCCCAAAGGACAGGCTGCATTACAACGTCCGCAACGCAAGCAGGCTGTTGTAGGAACTGAAGCTACTTCATCAACTCCAAGTACTGTTAAAGCATTATGTGCCTTCTGAACAGGAACCTCCAAGTTAGCCATTGCCATACCCATCATAGGGCCGCCTGATATAAGCTTTGCTGCTTCCTTACCTTCAGCGCATCCACCACATTCATCAAACAATTCCTGATATGAAACACCTATTCTTGTAAAGAAATTGGTAGGCTGTTTCAAGCAGTCACCTGAAATCGTAAAGCCCTTTTCCATAAGCGGTTCATTAAATGCAACCGCACGATAAATGGCACGAATGGTTGAAACATTATCTACGATACAACCGGCATCCGCAGGAAGCTGGGTTGACTTATAATGATTTCCCGTAACAACTGAAATAATAGAACGCTCTCCACCCTGCGGATACTTTGTCTTCACAGGATATACTTTAATTTTATCGCTCATTGGTGAAGCGGCACATGCCTTCTTCATTGCTTCAATTGCTTCAGGCTTATTCTTTTCAATGACGATATCACCTTCTGCGGTAGGGAAAAGTGTTAATAAAATTTCCATACCCTTAACAATATCATCACTGTATTCACGCATTAAGCGGTCATCACAGGTGATAAACGGTTCACATTCTGCACCGTTGGCAAGAATATGATGAATACCTGCAGGATTTTTGGGTGAAAGTTTTACATGTGTGGGAAAACCTGCACCACCAAGACCAACAATACCTGCGGCCTTGACCTTTGAAATAATTTCGCTTCCGGAAAGCTTTGAGTAATCTGTTTCCTTTCCAATTCCGTCAACCTGATTGTACTTACCGTCGTTATCAATAACAATACTCATTGCCATTGTGCCGGCTGCGGTCTGACGAAGTTCAACCTCCTTAACAGTACCTGAACAGGAAGAAATGATATTGGATGAAACAAAGCCGTCAGCTTCTGCAATTACCTGTCCTGCCAAAACTGCATCACCCTTCTTTACGATGGGATTTGCACTCTTGCCTATATGCTGATTGATGGGAAATACCATCTCTCCTTTAGGAAGGTAATGAACAAATGCATTGTCACGAGCGAACTGTTTCTGATCATTAGGATGTGTACCACCCTTAAATGTCATTCTACTCATATTTGTTCCCCTTAAAATTTTACTCTTCTTCGACAAACTCTATCACCAAATAGTGAGGAATACAAATGATAGGAAGTAATCCTTCTTTAAGTGTTCCCATCTCAACACAATCCTGACCTGGACAATCAGCTTCCTTAACGTAGAGCTGATGATCCTTTATTTTAATTATGTTATAACCCTCTTCACATTCGATGACAAATTCCTGATCTCGGGCGTGGTCAATATATATTTCTTTTATTACAACTTTTCCACTTCCCTTTATCTGACTTATCTGAACTTTTCGTCCAGTGTTTCTCTGGCCAAGTGCCAGAAGAAGGAGCAGTGAAATCAGACATATGCCTAAGAACACATAAAGTGTGAGTAAGTACTGTTTCTTTTTCAATTTTCCTTCTTCTTTTACCTTTGCCATATTAATCCTTTAAACTTATCTGCCTACATACTTGCATGCGCTTTCGCCTGCGATACGTCCGAATACTACGAAGTCTGCTACTGCGTTTCCACCAAGTCTGTTTGCGCCATGTACTCCACCTGTGATTTCACCTGCTGCGAAAAGGCCGGGGATTACATTGTCATTCTTATCAAGTACTTCTGCGTTTGTGTTAATCTTTACACCACCCATTGTATGATGTATACCGGGTGCAATCTGAATTGCATAGAATGATCCCTGATCAAGTGCTTTTGCAAAACTTGTTCTGCCAAACTCTTCATCCTTACCATTTGCTACGCATTCATTCCACTTATTCATTGTTGCTTCAAGGTTTGCTGCATCTACGCCCATTGCCTTGGCTAACTCTGCATAAGTCTTGCCTTCTACTGTGAAGCCCTTTGTGATATATCCTGCTATTACGGCTGATGCATCTACCATCTTCTGGTCTACGATAAGCCATGCATTACTGTTGGTCTGCGCTATGATTGCGGCTGATACTACGTCTCTTGTTCCTACTTCATCACAGAATCTCAAACCTTCCGCATTTACAAGTATTGCTCCGTCTCCACGAAGGCCTTCTGTAATAAGCGCTGATGTGTTCTGCTCTACTGTAGGATGTATCTGGATCTGCTCGATATCTACCAATGCAGCGCCTACTGCTTCTGCCATCTTGATACCGGTTCCCTGTATACCTGCAGCATTTGTTGTTACAAAGCCCTTAAGTTCAGGATTATATGATGCTACCATCTCAAGGTTTGCACCAAATCCACCTGTTGCAAGTACTACTGCCTGCGCATTTACTTCTATTGTATTTCCTTCTGCATCTTCTGCAATGATGCCTGCGGCATTTCCATTGTTCATGATGATGCTCTTTGCTGTTGTGGTAAGAAGTAACTCTACTCCACTTTCATTTACTGCTTCTTCAAGTACCGGAACTATATATGCTCCTACTGACACTGTCTTTCCCTGTTCATTTACGGGACGATGGATTCTCATTACTGATGCTCCACCAAAGCTTCCGACATTGTTAAGCTTTGCCTTGATTGTTTCAAGCCATGCTATGCCTTCTGCTGACTTCTCTGCCAAGGTGTGTACCAATGAAGGATTATTAAGTCCCTTACCACCTATCATGGTATCAAGCTCGAAAAGCTCTATTGAATCAAAGTATCCTGTAGGATTCTTCTGATATGCTTCCCACTGCTCTTTTACCTTCGCTGCAAGTGTCTGGATTGCTGCGTTATCCTTATAATCTTCTGCTGACTTAAGTGTCTTCTCAATTCCGGCTCCCTGAGCGAATACATTAAGATCCTGATATTCGGTCTTTGCTGCATTCATACCACCTGTTGCTCTTACTGAGTTTCCACCTACCATTGCCTGTGATTCAATAAGTATTACGGTCTTGCCTTCCTTGGCTGCTGTTATCGCAGCTGTCATTCCGGCTCCACCTGCACCAACGATTACAACATCTGCTGTCTTTACGATTGTCTTCTTCTCTGTTGTTTCTGTTGTGTTCTGTGCAAAATCTTCTGCGCTGAGGCCTGCCTTTGCAACTGCTTCCTTTAATGCTTTCTTGAATGCATTACTTGTTACCGTTGCTCCTGATACTGCATCTACATCAAGTGTCTGCTTTGATACTACCTGGCCCGGAAGGATTTCAATTGCCTTACTTCCGATTCCCTTTGTTTCATCAGGTCCTTCTGCCTTACATGATACAATCTTGCCATTTGCGATTTCTACGGTAACTGTTACCTTACCGCCAAAGCCTGTTGCTGTTGCTTCGAAAGTTTCAGTTTCAATACCATCAACAAACTTGCAAGCACTTGCACCAGCGATACGTCCGAATACTACGAAATCTGCTACTGCGTTTCCACCAAGTCTGTTTGCACCATGTACTCCACCTGTGATTTCACCTGCTGCGAAAAGGCCGGGGATTACATTGTCATTCTTATCAAGTACTTCTGCGTTTGTGTTAATCTTTACACCACCCATTGTATGATGTATACCGGGTGCAATCTGAATTGCATAGAATGATCCCTGATCAAGTGCTTTTGCAAAACTTGTTCTGCCAAACTCTTCATCCTTACCATTTGCTACGCATTCATTCCACTTATTCATTGTTGCTTCAAGGTTTGCTGCATCTACGCCCATTGCCTTGGCTAACTCTGCATAAGTCTTGCCTTCTACTGTGAAGCCCTTTGTGATATATCCTGCTATTACGGCTGATGCATCTACCATCTTCTGGTCTACGATAAGCCATGCATTACTGTTGGTCTGCGCTATGATTGCGGCTGATACTACGTCTCTTGTTCCTACTTCATCACAGAATCTCAAACCTTCCGCATTTACAAGTATTGCTCCGTCTCCACGAAGGCCTTCTGTAATAAGCGCTGATGTGTTCTGCTCTACTGTAGGATGTATCTGGATCTGCTCGATATCTACCAATGCAGCGCCTACTGCTTCTGCCATCTTGATACCGGTTCCCTGTATACCTGCAGCATTTGTTGTTACAAAGCCCTTAAGTTCAGGATTATATGATGCTACCATCTCAAGGTTTGCACCAAATCCACCTGTTGCAAGTACTACTGCCTGCGCATTTACTTCTATTGTATTTCCTTCTGCATCTTCTGCAATGATGCCTGCGGCATTTCCATTGTTCATGATGATGCTCTTTGCTGTTGTGGTAAGAAGTAACTCTACTCCACTTTCATTTACTGCTTCTTCAAGTACCGGAACTATATATGCTCCTACTGACACTGTCTTTCCCTGTTCATTTACGGGACGATGGATTCTCATTACTGATGCTCCACCAAAGCTTCCGACATTGTTAAGCTTTGCCTTGATTGTTTCAAGCCATGCTATGCCTTCTGCTGACTTCTCTGCCAAGGTGTGTACCAATGAAGGATTATTAAGTCCCTTACCACCTATCATGGTATCAAGCTCGAAAAGCTCTATTGAATCAAAGTATCCTGTAGGATTCTTCTGATATGCTTCCCACTGCTCTTTTACCTTCGCTGCAAGTGTCTGGATTGCTGCGTTATCCTTATAATCTTCTGCTGACTTAAGTGTCTTCTCAATTCCGGCTCCCTGAGCGAATACATTAAGATCCTGATATTCGGTCTTTGCTGCATTCATACCACCTGTTGCTCTTACTGAGTTTCCACCTACCATTGCCTGTGATTCAATAAGTATTACGGTCTTGCCTTCCTTGGCTGCTGTTATCGCAGCTGTCATTCCGGCTCCACCTGCACCAACGATTACAACATCTGCTGTCTTTACGATTGTCTTCTTCTCTGTTGTTTCTGTTGTGTTCTGTGCAAAATCTTCTGCGCTGAGGCCTGCCTTTGCAACTGCTTCCTTTAATGCTTTCTTGAATGCATTACTTGTTACCGTTGCTCCTGATACTGCATCTACATCAAGTGTCTGCTTTGATACTACCTGGCCCGGAAGGATTTCAATTGCCTTACTTCCGATTCCCTTTGTTTCATCAGGTCCTTCTGCCTTACATGATACAATCTTGCCATTTGCGATTTCTACGGTAACTGTTACCTTACCGCCAAAACCTGTTGCTGTTGCTTCGAAAGTACCTTCTGCATTAGGAATAACAACGGTTGTATTTCCGTTATCTTCTTCTGTTGCACCTGTACTTGCATCAGTTGTTGCACTGCTATCAGCATCAGTTGTTGCGCTGCTGTCAGCATCTGTTGTTGCACTGCTGCTTGCATCAACTGTATTTTTCAATACAATACCTGCCTTTAAAGCAGCTTCTGCTACAGCAGTCTTTATTGCATTTGAAGTAACGGTTGCACCGCTGACTCCGTCTACCTCTAAACTGCCGGCACTTACAATAAGTGCGGGAAGGGTGTCAATAGCAACTCCGCCAAGTGCAGGAGTTTCCTTGTCACCTACCACTTTAATAGCTGTAATAACACCGTCTTTAACTGTTACGGTTGCTGTTACATCTCCACCAAAACCTTTTGCAGTGGCTTTATAGTCGCTGCTTTTGGAAACTGTTGAATTATTGCCGGGAACTTCCTTTTCCGGAACTAATGCTGAACCAAAAATGGCAGCAAAAAGCATTGCTATTGTTAATACTAAAGCAATGGCTCCCTGAAGCTTCATGTTTCTCATTCTGATTCCACCTTTCTTTGTTATGCTATAACTCTCCTCAAATACAAGGCATTTGGATACATTATAGCTAATTTTTGTGATATTTGCAACAATTAAATATTATTCACGCTAATCAAGCAATAACTAACCAAAAGCAATAAATGAATATTCACATTTTTTGCTGTTTACGCTTTTCAAATTAAGATTTTCAGAGCAAGCTTTTCAGATTAAGATTTTCAAATTAAGCTTTTCAGACAAACATCAATTATGAAACGATAGCGTCATCGCCGTTTAGAATTTTC
>JAKSSA010000014.1 GCA_024403335.1 Lachnospiraceae bacterium | reverse complement strand
CGGTTCGGCGGTAGGCAGATGCTGGGTTTGCGAAGAAGAGAATGTTGAGATTGAACTGCCTCCGAGAGGCCATACCTTTGAAAACGGAAGCTGTATTGTTTGTGGTGCAACAGAATTTGTTTATGAACTGATAATGGATGAAAATGGCACTCCTGCACTTTCAATCAAGGGTGTATCTGAAGCCTTTGCAGAGTCAGACGAGAGTGTTGTATTCAGATCAAGAGATGTTTTCAGGAACACAAACGGAGTTAATGAAACCTTAAATGTTGTTGCAATAAGTGCAGGCGCATTTGAAAATGTACCTGTATTTGGTGATGGTTTAACAATTCCATCATTTATCCAAAGAATAGGCAACAGAGCATTTGCTGTTGATACTGATGGCGATTATGACATTCCATTTATTAATATTGAATATCGTGGAGAGAATAACTATCTTACACTTGAGGGTGAAAACTGCTTTGCAGGAGTTGGTCATTCTACATCAGAGGGCACAAAAGTTCAGTATCTTGATGAAGATGAAACAAGTACACTTGATATGTATTTGCTCTTTGAAGTTACAGATTATGAAAAACTTATAAGAAATACGGAAGATGGAACCAACACATATTTATTCGCTTTAGTTTCTGATGGCCCGGATGATGATTATGAAATGGTCAACAGACTTGTCTTAACTGAATCAGAAAAAGTATTTATCTATGAATACACTTATTTAGATGATTTAAGTGAAATCAGCAGGATGACAAGTGAAGTAAGATATGATGAAAATGAACTTTATATTTCCAGCGATGAAACACAATATCGTGATGGTCATAGGACTATAGTAGGACGTTCAACAGCCTTCTACGATGCAATAAGCGGTGAAAGATTGTATAAGAACTTTGAATCATTGCTTACTTCTGAAATTGAGATTAATACTGCCGGAGAATCGACTAAGAACAAATCTTATATTTATGATTTCAATGAGGACGGATATGTCTCACAAATTACAATTTATGATAATATGAATGGTGATGTATATACTTATGATGAGAGATTTATAATTGTCATGAAGACGACATCTGACAGAACATTCTATTATTATACAGACGGTTATCTTACAAGTGCATATCGTATAGTTGAAAGCGGCACCAAGGAAGTTGGTGAGGCAAATCTTAATTATGAAATTCGCTATATTTTTGATGTAACGGATCCTGAGAATCTGCTTATAAGCCAAAAGATTGAAAGCCATTTTGCAGATGACTACAAGAGAGTTATTACAAGCAAAGCAGTTACTATGTTAACAGAAACTCCTGAATTTTTACTTGAAAAGGTAGAATACTTATATGACAAGGATGAAGCAACAGGAGAGTATACCAAGACTATCACAGAGACTGCTAATGAAAATGGTGAAATTATTTCGCATATTGACATTTTCAGTGGCGAGTATGCAGAAAAGTTCAGCAATGTACATGTCGAAGTATTGCAGCCGAGTAATTGTGAAGAAGATGGTCTTAAGGCATACAACTGCCCGATTTGCGGTAATGATGTACCTGTTACGATTCCTGCAGGACATGTATACGGAGATGGCTTATCTGATATGTGTATGGACACAGAAGAACATCTTTCTCAGTATGCTGACGGTACTGCATGTACGGCAACACATCTTAAGTATTCAAGTTATACAGATCCAATTGATGGCAAGGAATATGCTGTCTGCGAGGGTAAGGTTGAAGGAGTTAAATATTGGGAAAGCGAGATAATAATTCCCAAGATTGATGATTATGGCAGAATAGTTAAGGTAATAGGCCAGGGAGCTTTCAAAGATGATGCTTCAATTACATCAGTAACATTACCTGATACAATAACTTCAATTGGTGATTCTGCATTCTATAATGCAGCACGACTTACAACGGTTAACATACCATCATCTGTACAATCCATTGGGGAGTATGCATTTGAGTTAACCTTGCTTTCATCTGCAGGAGATGATTTCTATGTGCAGAACATAGGCAGGAATGCTTTTGGAACTACAAATCTTACAAGCGTAGTATTTAAAAATGCTGACATTGTAATAGGAGAGAACGCATTTGATAATTGTTTCCAGCTTGCCGAAGCAGATTTTACGGCAGTTACAGCTATCGGTGCATCTATAGCAGATAACGCATTTTCTAATTGTGAGAATGTTGTAATTGTATGTAAATATGATTCGCCTGCTTACAGATATGCAATTGAAAACGGCATTAACAGAATAGTTACAGATGCAACTGAAAATGAATACGGTGAATATGTTGTTACGACAACCTATGAAACAGAAACCGGCAGTGACAGAATGGATGTAACCTTAGATGAAGATTATCTGAAAAAGGCAGAAATGCGCTATGATGGCGATTATGTTGTAAGTAAAACAAGATATAATACAGCCGGAACACGTGTAGAATTCATTCAGTATAATTCTGATAATTCAAAGGTTAAAGAGTGTACTTATAATAGTAACAATGGAAAGCTTGAGACAGTTACAACCTATTATGGCGAAGGTAATACAAGGGACAAGTTTGTTCAGTATGCCTGTGGCGATGAAGATTTAGAAGGCACAATAGAAAAGGTTGTAATTAATTATCGTACTGATGGAACCAAGACTACATACTGGGAAAAACTTGAAGATGGCGAAAGAATCACAAGCTATGGCGATGATGGCGGAAAGAAGCTTCAGTCTGTTGAAACCAAAAACTTCGGTATTGTTATTACTACTATCTATGCTGAAGATGGGGAGACCATTAAATCTGTTAAAACAGAGGGGGCTGATGGTAAGACAACCATTATTGAGTGCGATGAAAAAAGCAGAGTAGTAAAGAAGGAAATTCTTTTATCAAACGGACATAAAGATTCTTTTGAATATGAATATCAGCCTTGTGAAATACCTTCACTTACAAGTCATTATAACTATGTAACAACTCAGATTACATCAGAGGGTGATGTTCCGACAACAAAGCTTGTTACCAGTGAACATCGTGGAATGGGCGCTTCAGGTGAACAAAAAGCTGAGTATGAGTGTATTAAGAACTATACATATAATTATGTTTATGACGCAATCAACTCAGAATGGAAACTTGAACGCAAGGAAGAATATACTTATACTTATGAGTATGGTATTGCAAAATCTTTGCTTCATGAGGTATCTGATGAGCACGACCATGTTATTTTGTCAGAAGAGTTTGAATATGACGAATATGGAAATAAAATAGATAAGGTTAGTTCTTATTCACTCAATGAATGTGTAGTTCTTAATGGAGAATTTACAACAAGAGAAATAATAAGTCTTGTAACAGAAGATGAAACTCCTATTCCGGTTAATGCGGATTTGTCAGACCATGACATTTATCTTGACAGTTATGTAATGGAAGTGACGGAGTATTATGAAGGCATTGAGATGATAAAGGCAAGAAAGGTATATCAATATACTGCCAATAATTCGTCTTACGATAGACTTTATGAAGATTCCCTGATATTTGTACATTCATACGAAGATGATGAAATTGTTGTGGAAGCAAGCGAATTCAGCGAGGAAGGAAGAAAAACAAGAGAGTATCATATTGAAAACGGATTATATACAAGTGAAACCATTTTCTATGAAAACGGGGAGGAACTTGAAAAGACTTTTGAAGGTGGAAGAGCTGTTTCTGCAATAAGACGCAAGGAAAACAGTATTATAGAAACTATAACTTATACAGAAGATGGCTATACCTCTGTTAAGAATGAAAACGGAAATCAGATAAACATAGTAGTTAGCGGATATTCCAAGACAGAAACTCTTACATATGTTGATGATGGTAACTACAGTAGGGATGAATATCCGGATTCAACCTGTTATAGTACAGAAATAACTAATTATACCAGAGGTGATCTTGAATCAGAGAACTGGGAGGCTGTAAGCGGTAAGTATATTAATTTAATGAAGTATGATGGCACTGCAGAAGAAGGAAAAGCCGGTATAATGATGTTTAGAGAAGAGTCTGACTATACATATGTTGGAAATGATCAGCCGCCGGTCTATGCAGGTGGTGAAAAACTGACTTATGAATGGTATGGCAGCAGTGTATACAAGGTAACACACGAAGTATACGATGCGCATCATCATGTACTTGTTAAAGAAGAGTTTGAACCCTCAGGCGCTGCTGACGAAAACGGAATGGTTGAGCTTTATCGTGGATCGTATTTTGAGTTTACATATTCAGAATGTACCGGCAGCGGAGAAAATGATGTCAGAAATGTGATAATGATTAATTATCCAGGTCATTGTGAAGGAATGCCTTTTGAAACAACAAAATTGTATTCTGTACCAAATAATGTAGTGAAATATATTTATAATGGAGACGGATCTTACTTTAAAGAAAGTATCATTTATAACGGAATGTTGGAGGGTGTAACACCAAGCTTCACAGCGGTTTTTGACAAGGCATATCTTTACCTGACTGATGAAGCATCACTTGAGATTTATCGCAAGGAGATTGAATTCTATCAGGAGGATGAATTTGTTTATTCCAAAACTTATGAGATGAAGAATGGTGAGCTGGTAATCACTGAATTCTATGAAGTGGACAGTGAGGGTAAAGGCAAGACTTATCGTCACACTTACGATTATGAGGGCAACTTCATTAGCCACGGTTATGCATGCTATTATGATGAAACAGAAGACTGTTATTATAAGAAATGTAAGGTTTGTGGCGATAAAGTATTGATGACAGAAGATTTGCTTGAGGAATACCATACACAGCATGAATATGATTCAGAGAATAATTGTGTGGTTGTAAGTTGTAATATCTGTGGCTATAGCAAGACCTATTCAAGCGAAGAGCTTGCGGATGCACCTCACCAGTATGATTATCATGTACTTAATCATGAGACCGGTAAGCTGTTGTATACCTGTACAAAATGCAGCTATGAAAATGATATGCTTGATGCAAATAATCCGGATAATCATCGCTATTCAACGGGCGAAAGTTCTATAACACATGGCTATGATCTTATTGAAGGAAATAATGTGGAGATTAAGGAATATTGTGTTATTTGCAATTGTGAAATCCAATCGGGTATTGACGATGACGAATATAAATCAAATCCGGATTCGTTTAATACACATCATGTCATGGAGGATTATATAAGAATTAATAATTCTGCAACGGATGGAAGCGATTGGTCAGCTCAGCTTATGGCAGAAGAAATGAAGAAAGCAGGTGACAGTATAAAAGCAGGCCAGGATCCTGAAAATTCTGAAATCAGGGAAGGTCTTCTTGAAGGTATTTTCGAAACCTGTCAGATTTGTGGAATTAATGAAGCTTTAGATGCAGTTTTGTGGTATGACGACTCAAGCAGCTGCGGATATGTTGTATACGGTGTTCCGGAAGACTGTGTTGCAACTTACTATGAAGCCGGCGAGTATTCAAAATCTGAAAAATCAGGTTTCTGGATGACAATTACAGCAACAGTACATAGCAGCAATGCAGTTAATACCTGCTGGGTATTTATAGAAGGTGAAATTGCAGATGGAGAGATTGTACTTGAAGAAGCATTTTCAGACTTTATGGAATACATGCAAATTACAAAAGTTAAGGATAAATCCGGCAATGTGATTTTTCCAATGTATTAATAATGACATTCAAATATGTGAATATCACTAATAAAAGAGGCTGCAACTTTGGCAGCCTCTTTTAAATGACAACAATAATATATATAAAGAAATCAATTATAACAAATGATGACATATTAAAATAGCAGCAATGTCAAATGACAACAATATTAAATAACAATGACATTAAATGAGAAAGGACTTATTTTTATTGACTTACTGTTTGAAATTTTTGTGTGTTCCAGGAAAACCTTGTCAGGATTCTCAATGGAATTGTGTGCATCAACTGAGTCGTGAGTAAGTGTATAAATGTCGGAAATCGCAAGAGCATTGTCATTTGTATCATTAAAGGTAAAGTCAATTGTTTCACTTCCTGCATTTACAAGTTTGACATAGATGGTTCCGGTTTTTTCATCTTTACTTGGATTGTAATAAATTTTTGATTTTATTAATTCTTCGTGCTGCTTTTTGGTGTCCAAGACAACATTTCCGGTAAGATTGGAATATGCACACTGGACATAATAGCTTGGTGTTCCATAGGCTTTTTCATCATCAAACCAAATCATGTCAGGTGACCATTGTGCAAAGTTAAGTCTTGCAAATAAAGGAGCATAGCTTGAAAGAACTACGACATCTGCATTGCGTTCAACTCCGGTTAAAAAGGCAGCTTCAGCTAATGCACCCTCAAGCGTGTTCAGTTTTGGATTGTTAAAGGACATACTTCCTGCCGGATGAGCTGCATATTCGCCTGCAAAAACCTTGATATTTCTATCGTAATTATCATAGAAATCATTGTGTTCAAACAACCACTTTGGAGGCACATAGTAATGCTCGTCAACCGCATAGGCGAAGTTTTTGTTTGTTTCAAAATTCTTTCTTATGTAATTCCAGGAGGCTTCGTACTTATCGGAAGTGGTATCCGGACCTGCAGAACCGATAAGCTTAATGTCAGGATATTTAGCGTGTATTGCCATTTCAAACCTCGAATAACGATCGAAGAACTTTGTTTTGTCAGTTTCCCATTGTTCATTGCCAATGCCAAGCAATTCAAGATTGAAAGGTGCTTCATGACCTAAGTCCTTTCTGACCTTTCCCCATTTGCTGTTTGTCGGTCCGTTAGCAAATTCAATTAAATCGAGTGCATCCTGTATGAAACTGTCAAATTCTTCACTTTCAGGCTCTACTAATTCGTAAGACTGATACTGGCAGGCAAGACCGACATTTAATACGGGAAGTGGTTTTGCTTTTAACAAATCACAGAGAAGAAAGAATTCATAAAAACCAATTCCGTAGGTTTGATTATAGTGATCGTATATGCTGTGATTTTTTGGTTTTCCATCAGTCCAGACATCGTTTCCATGAACAGCCCAACGATTCCAGTTGTTTTTTCTGTTTGTTAACGGTTTTAATGTATCTTTGAACTTATATCTGTTTTCCAAGGTTGCGCCTTCAACGATGCATCCGCCCGGAAAACGAATAAATCCGGGCTTTAAATCGTTAAGAAGTTCAAAAAGATCTCTTCTGAATATTCCGGCTACTGCATCATCAGGAAGCATTGAAAAGAAATCAAATTCTGCTATGCCGGGAAACGGCAAAGTTACCAGTAATTTTGCGTGTCGGATATCTCTATTAGCGATAAAGGAACACTTATATAAAACCCATGGGCAAAGTTCATTATAATCGGATTTATCAAGCGAAACAGTTATAGAGAAAGGTTTTTCTACTATATTATTACAGTCATTACAGCCATTACAGTCATTACAGCTATCAGTATTGTTGTTATTATTTTCGATATTGTTTTTGATACTGTTTTCAGAGTTTAAACTTTCAGAGTTTTTATTTTCTGTAAGTAAAGATATTGTTAAATTATCAAAGCGACTTAAATTCCTGCAATAGAAAGAAATGTTATATTTGTGAGATTTTTTTACGCATATTCCGTCATAGGCTTTATTTGTGAAGCCCGCACCGGCTTGTTTTGCCTTAAATCTTAAATAATGAGGATTTTCCGAAGCAACAGGGCTTGCCATGACAATTTTCATTTCGCAGTCGCCATATTTTTCCCAGGCATAAAGATTGTCGTGTTCTATATAAAAATCGCTCATATGCCCGCTTGCTTTGTAAAATTCAAAATGGCGGTTTTCAAGCATTTCTGCATAAAGGCCACCATCAGCAGCATAGTTAATATCTTCGAAAAACAGACCGGTCATTTCCGGAGAGATGTCAGCTTTGACATCTTCGTATATTTTGATAGTTTTTTTCATAAATTATCCTTTCGTTAAAATAAGTATTAAGGAAAAAAACGTAATCCTCTAATTCTTTATTAATTATAATTCAACAGCGAAATATGTAAAGACTTAAATATGTAAAGAAATGAATATGCTGAATATTTTAAACCTAAATATTTCAAGACCTGAATATGCAAAGAAGCGAATATGTAAACTCCAAATATGCAAAGAAATGAATATGTAAAACCCAAAAATATAAAAAATTTGAATCTGCAAGACTAATTTACAGGGGCCTGAATATGTTAAGATAAATTCTGTAATAAGAAGTTAATTTTTTAAAAAACTGACCGATATAATATATGAGTGAAAAACTCGTCATTTTTTGTTCTAAAAAATACCTCAAGGATGAGGTTGAAAGATGCAGAGAGGAGAATAACATGGATGTTTCAGTTACAAATGTAAACAATGCTTACTACCAGGAGGCCGGTAAGATCTCGGAAAATAATAAAAAGGATGCGAAGTCCAAAACGGTAAAGGAAGAAAGCCCTTCTGTCGTTTATGAGAAGAGCAGTGCTGCTTCTAATGAAAAGAAGGATAACAAAAATGAAAAGATTACATTCAGCAGTCTTTCAAAAGCAGATCAGAAGACCATTGAAAAACTTAAAGCTGAAGTTGAGCAAAGAACCGCACAGCTTCGTTCATTGGTAGAAAAGCTTTTAATGAAGCAGGGAACTATACATGACATGGGTTCAAAGCTTAGTGAAAGTGATTTCATTAAGGCTATCAAGTCAGGAAATCTTGAAGTAGATGCGAAGACTGTTGAAGAAGCAAAGGCTGAAATCGGTGAGGATGGATATTGGGGAGTTAATAAGACTTCAGACCGACTTGTAGATTTCGCAAAGGCTTTGGCAGGACAGGACAAAACAAAAGCTGATAAAATGATTGAAGCAATCAAGAAAGGCTATGGAGATGCAGGTAAAGCCTGGGGTGGTGAATTACCTGAGATTTGCAATAAAACCTTGAATGCGGCAATTGAAAAGCTTGAAGCATGGAGAGATTCAAAAGATGATGAAAATGAAGCTTCTTCTTTTGCAGCAAACCAGTTCAAAGCTCAGGGAAGTGCACAAGCAATTAGTAAGTAGTTACTAAGTAGTTTCTAAGAATATCATTTCTTCTAAAATAATGGCTAGCTCGTCTTCATGGCGGGCTTTTTTGATAAAGATATTTTACTTTCAATTTTGACATAAATAATGTATAATTATTATTTAGGAGTAGTGCAGATTTTGTATGAATTTGTTATTAAAAAGTGGCATTACAAAACAATTGCAAAACAATTGAAACTACTAATATAAGAATGCTGAAAGCTATTGAGGTATGATTTGTCTAAGAAGAATATCGAAAAATTGAACACTGCTTATGAGAAGAAAATACTTAATTTTCCGATGAAAACTTTTATTTTAGTCCTTATTGGATATGGAATACTTGCATTGATTATTATAGCATTGATAATAATTATAGTGAATAAAGATAGTAACAAAGATATTGATAGAGATACAGAAATAAAGAATGAAGCTGTAAACGGTAATATTTTTGATAAAACTTATGAAATTAACCAGAACACAGGTGAAATAATAGTTGGGAATAATCCTGAAGTAATTACAGAGTGGCCTGAGATTAAAGGAATGGCAGCCTCTGAATATAATGAGTTTGGCGAAAAAATTGAAGAATTGGAAAAAAGAATCCCGATAAGAGAGAACGGCTTTTATTCAGAATTGAGTTTTGAAGAATATGTTGAAGCTGTTAAACAATCATATGGTTTCGAAAATATTGTAAGCCTTGATTCAAGTTCATCAGACTATTATGAAAAAATAGAAGTTAAGATGGATAAGAAAAGGTTTCAAATTGGCAATGATTTCAAAGAACTTCTTTTTAATAACAGTAATGGGTTGACACTTAGTACTGATATAACAGGAAGTGTAATAAATAATGGCTTTCTTCAGTGTAATCTGGCAAAAAACATTAGCGTAAATCGTGATTTAACAATTTATACTATTGAATTAAGAGAAGGATTACATTGGTCAGATGGTGAGGAATTCACAGCAGATGACTGTGTTTTCTGGTATGAAAGTTTGTATCTTCCAGGATATATAGATTCTACAAAATATTCCAGTTTTCTTACTACAGTGGACGGAGAACGGGTGGCTGCAAAAATTGTACGAAAAGATAAGTATAAAATAGCAGTAGAGTTTGAAGGACCTAAAGCACACTTTGTTCAGGAATTAATTGATGAAGGACTTTTAATGTATGCATCTTCGTTATACTATAAGCAACTTCTTCCTGAGTTTATTGGTGATGAAGCAGCAGATTTACTTGCAAAATCAAATGGATACAGAACAATGTATGATATGGTTCGTGATATTTTATCAAAGGAACATATAAATGATGTGCCAACGATGAGCTCTTATGTTTTTGTTAAGAAACAGCCTGGAAGGGATGAGATTTACTTGTATGAAAACAATCCGTATTATTTTAAAATAAGTAGGGATGGATATCAGTTGCCTGCCTCAAAAATGTTACAAGTAGATATAATAAAGTGATTTGAGGCCCAAAAGAACGTAGTGTTAAAACAAGATTTAATAAATGGCGCCATTAAATATCGTTGAAAGGAATGAAAGAAAATGGAAAAAGTTTATGCTACAAAAGGTGTGTGTGCACGCCAGATTACAACAGAAGTTGATGAAAATGGAATTATTAAAAAAGTCGAATTTTTGGGCGGTTGCAGCGGAAATACACAGGGTGTTGCAGCTTTGTGTACAGGAATGAAGATTGATGATGCAATAGCAAAAATGCGCGGAATTAAATGCGGATTTAAGTCAACCTCTTGTCCTGATCAGCTTGCAAATGCCTTAGAGGAGTGGAAATGAGTAATGAAGTAAAGAGAGTTCTTCTGACAGGCGGAGGAACAGGCGGACATGTAACACCGCATCTCGGAATCATTCCAAAACTTAAAGAAGCCGGTTATGAATTAAGCTATATTGGTTCTTATAATGGCATTGAAAAAAAGATAATAGATGAAGTTGGTTTGGATTATTATGGTATTTCTACCGGAAAGCTGAGAAGATATTTTGATTGGAAAAATTTTACAGATCCATTCAGAGTAATCAAAGGATATTTTCAGGCAAAGAAGCTTATTAAAAAACTTAAACCATCAGTTGTTTTTTCAAAAGGCGGTTTTGTTTCTGTACCTGTTGTATATGCAGCCGGAAGAAAAAAAATCCCTGTTATTATTCATGAATCAGATATTACGCCAGGACTTGCAAATAAACTTTCAAATAAGTATGCATCAAAGGTTTGTGTGAATTTTCCGGAAACTTTACATTATTTTTCCTCTGAAAAGGCAGTTTGCACAGGTACTCCAATCAGGGAAGAACTTTTCAAAGGTGATGCGCAAAAAGGAAGAGCCTTTTGCGGTATAGAAAATGACAAGCCTGTTATTTTAGTAATGGGTGGAAGTACCGGTGCTCAAAGAGTAAATGAAGCTTTGTGGAATCTTCTTCCTACGCTTTTGCAAAAATACGAAGTAGTTCATCTTTGTGGAAAGGGCAAGATGAATGACGAGGTCAAAGCGCAAGGATACCATCCTTTTGAATATATTTCAGATGAGATGGCCGATTTATTGGCTATGTCAGATGTTATAGTATCAAGAGCAGGCGCAAATGCAATCATGGAATTGCTTGCTTTGAAGAAACCTAACATTTTGATACCGTATGGAGCGCGTGCATCCAGAGGAGATCAGATACTTAATGCTGATTCTTTCCAAAACAGGGGATATTCTTATGTGTTGAATCAGGAGGATATGACCAACGAGACTTTGCTTAAGGCAATTGAATATGTTTATGAGAATAAGCAGATGTATGTTGATAAGATGGCCATGGCACAGGCGAATAATGCAATAGAAATGATAGTGGATTTAATTAAAAATTACACCAGGTAGGTTATTCAAATATTTAAGCTTAAACGAATTAGCATTCTCAGTATGAGATAAAAATGTAGTATAATTAAGCAGGATTAAAACTATGTCATATACAGCACTTTACAGAAAATTCAGACCTGCAACATTTTCAGAGGTAAAAGATCAGGACGCAATCACTGAAACTTTGAAAAACCAGGTAAAGAAGAACCGCATTGCACATGCGTACATTTTTAATGGAACGCGAGGCACCGGTAAAACTTCGGTTGCTAAAATATTGGCTAAGGCCGTTAATTGCGAAAATCCGGTAGATGGAAGCCCATGTCTTAAGTGTTCAATGTGTAAGGCAATTGAGACAGGCGCAGCAATGAATGTTATTGAACTTGATGCTGCATCCAATAATGGTGTTGATGATGTAAGAAAAATCATCGATGAAGTCAAATATACTCCGTCTCAGGGTAAATACAAAGTATTTATCGTGGATGAAGTTCATATGCTTTCAACTCCTGCTTTCAATGCACTTTTGAAAACCTTAGAGGAACCACCTGAATATGTTATTTTCATTTTAGCAACAACAGAGCTTGTGAAGATACCGATTACAATTCTTTCCCGCTGTCAGCGTTATGATTTTAAGAGAATTACAAATGATGCCATAGCAGAACATTTAGGTGAGCTTTGTAAAAAGGAAGGAATAGAAGCTGAAGAGAGAGCATTGAGATATATTTCAGTAATAGCAGATGGTTCAATGCGAGATGGTTTATCAGTTCTTGACAGAATTTTGGCATATCTTTCAGACAATTCCTTGACTTTGGATCTGGCATTGGAAGTATTAGGAACTGCAAATACTGAATTGTTCTTAAGATTAGCTGATGTTATCAGAAAAAGGAATGCTCATGGCCTGATGCTGCAGATAAATGATATTGTTAATAAAGGCTGTGACCTTTCACAGTTTTTAATGGATTATACCTGGTTTTTGAGAAATCTTTTGATTTTGAAGGCAGATGAGGGACAGGCCAATACGCTTGATGTTCCTTCAATATATCACAAGAGGATGATAGAGCTTTCAAAGGAATATGAAAGCGAACAGCTGATATCGCATATTCGTGAGTTATCCAAATTATCAAACGATCTTAAGCTGACAACTCAAAAGAGAGTTATGATTGAAACGACTTTTCTTAAGCTTTGCATGCCGCAGACCATGGAAGACGTTGAAAGCATGAAAGCAAGGATTAAAGAGCTTGAAAGAAGACTTGATGAGGGCGAATTTTCAGTAAAAAGTCAGGAAGTTGTTTATGTAAATCAGGAAAAAAAAACTGATGAAATAGTTTTGGCACCTAAGCCTAAAGCATTAAGCGAGGATTTAATTGAACTTGCCAACCGATGGAAAGAGGTCGAAAAACAGTTTAATGGAATGCTAAGTGCATATGAAGGAAAGATACTTGTAAGTGCTGATAAAGATGGAAAGCTTTTGCTTGTAGTCGATACTGAATTTTTAAGAGATTTGTTAAAAAATGAATGTGAAGAAGAGCTTTCAAGGGCTATGGAAAATGTCATTGGAAAGAGTGTTGAGTACAAGGTTGAGGTTTCAGCAGAAGGTGGCGGACCTAAATTTAAGTATTCCTCAATCAGTGAATTGTCTGAAATGCTCAGATTTGACAGAGTTGAAAGCTTTGAAGAAGCTGAGGAGCTTGAAAATTCCATCATTATGGCTGAAATAAACAAAGATGCCAAAGAGAACGAAAATGAAGGCAGCAACATGGTGGAAATTCCGGGACTTGTGATTGAAACAGTCGAAAGCGAAGATGACTTGTAAGTGAAGATGATTGATAAGCAAAGCTGACTTATAAGTGAAGGATATTTGCAGGTCAGATAAATAATAAACAACTATTGTTTTAAAGTAAGATTGAGAATTAAACTTGTGAAATAAGAACGAAAGCTTAAAGATGGAATAAGGAAAAAGAATAGTAAAACAAGAACTATAAAATAATGTAATAAAATAAAAACAGTGAGGATGAAAAAATGGCAAAGCATGGTGGATTTCCGGGTGGTATGATGCCCGGTAACATGGGACAGTTAATGAAGCAGGCGCAGAAGATGCAGCGCCAGATGGAAGAAAAGCAGGCTGAAGCTGAAAATCTTGAATATACAGCAGCTGCAGGCGGCGGTGTTGTTAAGATTACAATGAATGGCAAGAAGGAAATTACTGCAGTAGTAATCGATCCTGAGGCAGTTGATCCTGATGATGTTGAAACACTCCAGGACCTTGTTATGGCTGCAGCAAATGAAGCTATAAGAGAAATTGAGAAGAAGTCAAGCGAATTAATCGGTCAGGTTACAGGCGGTTTAGGTGGCTTTGGCGGAGGATTTCCGTTCTAATGGAATATTATACAAATCGGATGAGCAAGTTAATAGAAAGTCTTCAGGGCTTACCGGGGGTTGGTGCGAAAACAGCGCAGCGACTTGCTTTTCATATTATAGGAATGCCTGAAGAAAAGGTGACTATGATGGCAGAAAGCATGATAGATGCTCGAAAGAATGTCTGCTATTGTAAGAGCTGCCAGACCTTAACGGACGGAGAACTTTGTCCGATTTGTTCAAGTGAAAAAAGAAATAAGCGAACCATTATGGTTGTTGAGACTGTAAGAGATATGGTGGCATATGAGAAAACAGACAGTTATAAAGGTGTTTATCATGTTCTTCATGGGGCCATATCTCCTATGGTTGGCATAGGCCCAAATGATATCAGAATAAAAGAACTGATTACAAGACTTAATGGCGATGTTGATGAGGTTATAATAGCGACTAATTCAAATGTGGAGGGCGAATCCACAGCAATTTATATTTCAAAACTTATAAAGACTTTGGGGGTTAAAGTTACAAGAATTGCAAGCGGTGTTCCTGTTGGCGGTGATTTGGAGTACATAGATGAAATAACTTTAATGAGAGCTTTAGAAGGAAGGAAAGAACTGTAGAATGGATGATGAATTTAGGCTGTCGCCTTGTGAATATGATGAGGATGAATTAGACAGAATGCCGTTTAAACGAAAGATGATTATCATTGGAATTGTCGGTCTGGCATTTGTTATTCTGCTTATTTTTACCATCTCAGCTGTGTTAAGACACTTTAACAGGGTAGTTACAGAATATACAGTTGAATATTCTGATAATCTGTTTAGCAGCAAAAGCGATAATTCCGTATTTAAAGAGCAGGAAAATGAGGCTTTAAAGAAAAAGGTTGCTTTTCATTTTGGAAATGATCGTTTAATGATAAGCACGATAGATGGGGCTTATTTTATAGACGGTAAAGGGCTGATGTCAGGACGCTATTCCTATGCAATTAATGAGCCGGTTGGTGATTTTTGTAACGACAGCATTTTGGTATATGATTATGAAGGTACCAAAGCCATGGTACTGATTGAATCCAAAGCAGGCTTAATGATAAACAGCTTAAGGAATATTTTGCGAGGCAAGGTATCCGGAAACGGAAAAACTGTTTTGTATTCAAGTGATGACAGAAACGATTATGTTACTGTTTATAATGCTCAGGGAGAGGTCGAAAATGAGATAAGAACGACCTTTGCAGACGGAATACCTGTTGATTATGCCATATCAGATGATGGCACAAGATTAGTTACTGCATATTGCAGTTATGAAAATAATAAAATAGTTTCAAAACTCAGCTTTTATAATTTCGCACAAAAGGGTTATGCGGTAAGGAGTCCGCTAACCGGCCAGGAGACAATAGAGGGCAAGATTATTACAAGAGTTGTTTTTGCAGGCAGGGAAAATATAATTGCTTTTAACAATAATGGCTTTGAATTGTATGAAATGAGAACGACAAAATCAAAGCTTCTTTCAAAGAATTTTGAAGACGAAACTGTTTTGGATTATGCTTATGATGCAACACATTTTGGCGTTGTACTTAAGGATATGAAGACAGGAAAAAAGCGAGTAGTGATATATGACTACATTGGAAGAGAGATAAAATCTTTTAATGAGACCGCTTTTTCAATAGATTTTTCAGATGAAATACATATTGCATTGAGAGGAGAACAAATCTTACTTTCAAACAGTAAAGAATTAGGACTTTACACCCTTGAAGGAAAATGCAAGGCCCTGCTTAAGTTCGAGGCTTCGGTTTCAAACTGTGCATTTGCAGGGGAAGACCGTTTTTTCATTACAAGTGGTGATAGTATAGAAATATTGAAACTTAAAAGGTAGTATTTGCGTCTTATAGGAAAGGAAGCGGATGCGGAGGAAATATGAATAATCTTAATTATGTTTTTATTGGATTTATAGTCTTGATGGTAATTTTTATCATCATTGGTATTTGTAAAGGTTTTGTTACGATGGTATTTTCATTATTTTCAACACTCATTGTAATAGGCATTACCCTTTCTTTTGCCCCGAAGGTTGGTATTTTACTTAGAAATATTGAACCACTGGAAAATGCAATAGTAAATCTTATTGATTCAAAGCTTGAAATTGAAGGAACTGTTTCTTCGAGTATGACTCAGGCTGATGTCATTGAAGCATTACCGATACCTAAAATTGTTGCAAAGCTTCTTGCTTCAGGAAAGGCTGATAAGATTGTTGATCCTGAAGGCGCAACAACAATGCAGGAATATGTTGTAAATATGTTTACAACAGCTGCATTTACCATTATTGGCTTCCTGCTTACTTTCATTATCGCCTCAATTGCGGTATTTATGCTTGTAAAGCTGCTTGATGTAATAAGCAAGCTTCCTGTATTAAAACAGCTTAATGGATTGCTTGGCGGTGTTATTGGTGCTATGGAAGGCTTAGTGGTTACATGGTTTTTATTCCTGGTACTTACCTTATTTACAGGTACATCCTTTGGTATAACCTTGCTTAAGATGATAGAGCAGAATGGACTTTTAAAGTGGATGTATGAAAATAATTTAATTTCAACATTTTTACTTAAGCTTACAGAAAGTGTTTTTGGCTGATAAATCAGCAAAATAAATACAATTATTAACATAAAATATTTTCAGAATTTATGAGTAGGAGAGGAAAAGAAATGAACGAGATTCTCAATAAATTTTCACAGATTGGTATTATTCCTGTAATCAAGCTTGATGATGCAAAGGATGCAGTACCCTTGGCAAAGGCTTTGATTGATGGTGGTTTGCCTGTTGCAGAAGTTACCTTCAGAACAGCAGCTGCTAAGGAATCTATAAAAAAGATGACAGAAGCATTTCCTGAAATGCTGGTTGGTGCAGGTACAGTATTAACAACTGAGCAGGTTGATGCAGCAATTGAAGCTGGAGCAAAATTTATTGTAAGTCCCGGACTTAACCCTAAGATTGTTAAGTATTGTCAGGAAAAAGGCATTGTAATAACACCCGGATGCTCAAGCCCTACAGATATTGAAGTCGCATTGGAGCTTGGATTAGAGGTTGTTAAGTTCTTCCCTGCTGAAGCTTCAGGTGGTATTGCAAAGATTAAGGCAATGGCTGCTCCTTATACAGGTGTTAAGTTCATGCCTACAGGTGGGGTGAATGCCAAGAATTTGAATGATTATCTTGGTTTTAATAAAGTAATTGCATGTGGCGGAAGCTATATGGTTAGCGATGCACTCGTTAAAGAAGGTAAGTTTGATGAAATTGAAAGACTTACAAGGGAAGCTGTAGCTACTATGCTTGCTTTTGATTTAAAGCATATTGGAATTAATTCTGATAGTGCTTGCGAAGCTGAAAAGACAGCAAGACTTTTTGAAACAATGTTTAATTTCACAACCAAGGTTGGAGAAAAGTCATCTTTTGCAGGAACACAGATTGAAATAATGAATACACAGGGCAGAGGCAAGAAAGGACATATTGCCATTTCCACTAACAGCGTTGAAAGAGCTATGTATCACCTTGGCTTAAGAGGCGTTGAGTTTGACATGGATACACTTAAGATTAAAGATGGAAAGGCTCAGTTTGTATACTTAAAGGAAGAATTTTTAGGTTTTGCGGTTCATTTGACAGTTAAGTAATGAAAAAAAACAACTGGTATTTAAAACAGGATAGAAGAAGGAACAAAAATCAAGTATGGAAGCATATGTGTTTCCTGCTTGTTTTTTTGTTTTGTTTAAGTATTTTTGCAGGTTGTAAAGAAAATGAAGAAGACACAGAAATACCTGTAACACTGACGCCAGGTAATGAGCAGGCGCAGGAGATTACGCCTGTAGGAAGTTTAACACCAACCGCTACAGTTATGCCGACTGTTATAGTGACAAATGGTGGTATATTAACACCTAATGACATTGTCACTATAACAAATGCAATAACTCCTGAAGTGACAGCTTGTGTAACGGGTATTGCCACTTTGACTCCTGAGGTTGCCTTGACAAGTATTGCCACTTTAACTCCTGAAGTTAATTTGACAAGTATTGCTACTCCTACTCCTGAAGTTGTTTTAACAGAAGTAGTTACTCCTACTCCTACGGCAACCCCTTATCCTACACAAAAGCCAAGATATGGGTATTCGCAAAATTATGAACATCCGGAATTTAAATGTTTTACATTTTGTGCACTTGATTATGACACAGAAGAGGTAATTGACAGCGAAAATGATTATTTAAGTGTTTCTATTGCAAGCTTGACCAAAATGATGACGGCTTTAACGGCATTTGATGTGCTTAAGCTTGATGATATGCTTGCAACAGTAGAGGAATCTTACAATATTTACAATAAAGATAATCAGTATGTAAGCTTGAAATCAAAGCTTGGCGAAACGCGTTCATTTGAAGAATGGCTGAATGTTATGCTTTTAATGTCTGCTTGTGATGCGGCAGAAACAATTGCATATTATGGCGGTGGTGGTTCTTTAGAAAAATTCTATGAAATGATGAATGCAAAAGCTGCAGAACTTGATTTATGGGCAAGCAGCTTTGATAATGCAGTTGGCGCAGATGGTGCACTTGGATACACAAATATTGGTACTTCAAGGGATATGGCAGTATTGGCAAAACATTTTTGCGAAAATGAGTTGTTTTTTAAGATTTCTCAGCAGACTGTTTATAAAACAAGCAAGGTTGTCAACAGGTCTTCAAGGAACATATTCCCCTCAAGCAAGCTTTCAGACAAAGAATTTATGGAAGATATTGCAGCAAGGGTAGTGTTAAATGATTTAGTTGAAAGATTAGCTGAAGCAGGCATTGATTTTTCAGAATTATTTGCAGAGCCTGAAGCAACGACAGGTGCTGAAGCTGCAAACCCTGAAGTAAAGACGGATGTTGAAGCTGCAAATCCTGAAGAAAAAACAGATGATGAAGCTGCAGAGCCTGAAGAAAAAACAGATGATGAAGCTATAGAGTTAGAAGTTATTACAAGTGACGAAACAAAAGAGATTGAAAGCATAGAAGACATTAAAACTACAGGATTTGAAAAGTACGCTCTGGATATTATTGATGGTGCATTTTGTAATATCAGCATTGGATATGATGAAAACAATATCTGCTTTTTGACTGATGGAGAAGTGAAAATTCAGTTGTTTGGTTTGAAGACAGGCTTTACAGATGAAGCCGGAAGGTGTTACACTTTTATGGCGAAAAGGGATGATAAAAAAATAGTTTTTGCCATACTTGGTGAGGCTATAGGCGATGAGGGATTTATTGATCTTTATAGCGATGTTGTAAAAATGGCATGGTTTTATCTGAACTAGTTCAGATGTCTGTAATGATTTAACAATAACTAGCTTAGATGTCTGTAATGTTTTGACAATAACTAGCTTAGATGTCTGTAATGTTTTGACAATAAATAGCTAAAATGTCTGTAATAATTTGAATATAAATAGTTTAATAACCATATAAAATGTATAAGGAGGAAGATATGTTAAAATTAATCGGTAACATTATCTGGTTTTTGTTTGGTGGGGTGATTTATGCAATTGCATGGTCAATACTTGGTTTGCTTTGGTGCATTACCATTATCGGAATTCCTTTTGGTAAGCAGTGCTTCAAGCTTGCAGAATTATATCTTTGGCCTTTTGGAAAAAATGTTACTCCTAAGTTTGAAAAACATCCAATCGCAAATCTTATTTGGGCTTTGTTCTTTGGATGGGAAATGGCTGTCGCAAATGTTATTTGGGGATTTGTTTTATGCATTACTATTATTGGTATCCCCTTTGGCAAGCAGATGTTTAAGCTTGCAACCTTATCCTTGTTCCCCTTTGGCGCAAATGTTAGATAGGACATAGAAAAGTATACAAAAAGGAATGTCACCTTTTTTACCAAACTAAGTTGATTTTATTGACTGGTTATTTGAATTGTTTTTATGGGACGAGCATTTTCGTATTTATTTAAAAATAAGTGGCAAATGTTTATCGGCTACCTGTTCAAAATTTCAGGAACGGTAGTCGGTCTTTTTATACCCAAAATTATGGCGCATATTCTTGATGAGATTGTTCCAAGTGTAAAGCTTAATGAGAATTATATAGAACTTCTGTTGTGGAGTCTTTTAATGATTGCCTGTGCTTTGATCGACAGATTTTGTAATGTTTTTGCAAATCAGAGAGCGGCTTTGGCTTCAACACAGGCAGTAAATAAGTTAAGATATGACCTTTACGAAAAAATGCTCACTTTGTCAGGTCGTCAGACTGATAAGGTTGGAATCCCGTCGTTGGTTTCAAGACTTACATCTGACTCCTACAATATTCACACATGCTTTAACATATTCCAGAGGATGGGTGTAAGAGCTACAATTCTTTTGTTTGGCGGGCTTGCAATCTCTGCAACACTTGATCCGATAATGACGCTTACATTTGTTGCTACCCTGCCTTTTGTTTTTGCAATTGTTTTCACTATATCAAGAAGAGGCGTTCCTTTTTATACAAAGGTGCAGTCTTCAGTTGACGGTATGGTGCGTGTAATGAGAGAAGATGTATCAGGAATACGAGTTATAAAAGCATTGTCTAAGGAAGATTATGAAAGAGAACGCTTTGATAAGGCTAATACTGATACAGTAAAGAATGAGTTAAAGGCTTCGGGAATCATGGCGGCATCAGGACCTTTTATCAGCCTTTGCATGAACATGGGGTTAGTGCTTGTAATTGTTGTTGGTGCTTACAGAGTAAATATTGGTGCTGCAAAGCCGGGTGTTGTAGTAGCTTTTCTTACCTACTTCACAATAATTTTGAATGCTGTAATATCCGTGAACAGAATTTTTATCATTTATTCCAAGGCATCTGCTTCTGCAAAGCGTGTATTTGAGATAATCGACTCCGAAAATGATTTGTTAATAGAAAAACTGCCAGAGGATTACAGGGAAAATGCAGATGCTCCGATAGTTGAATTTAAAAATGTTTATTTCAGCTATGGCGATATTGAAAATGAAAGAGAAATTTCCGAAGAAAAATATGTCCTTTCAGATGTTTCCTTTAAATTAAACAAAGGCGAAACGCTTGGAATAATTGGAGCAACAGGTGCCGGCAAGACTACAATAATAAGTCTTTTAATGAGATATTATGATGTCACAAAAGGCGAAATACTCATAAATGGCAGAAATATTAAAACTTATGATTTGTCAGAACTTAGGACCATGTTTGGTACCGCTTTCCAGAACAATGTCATTTTTGCTGATACCATACGCGAAAACATAAGCTTTGGGCGTGATTTATCAGAAGAGGAAATTGTAAGGGCTTTGACTGCTTCAGATGCTTATCGATTTGTAAAAGAAAAAGAAGGCGAATTAGATCATGTTGCATCAATCAAGGGTGCAGATTTTTCAGGTGGACAGAAACAGCGAATGTATGTTGCGAGAGCTTTGGCAGGTAAGTCAGAGATTATTGTACTTGATGATTCAGCCTCAGCCCTTGATTATAAAACGGATGCCAAGATAAGAGAAAATTTGCGAAATGATTATTCGTCATCAACTCTTATTACTATTGCGCAAAGAATCAGTTCCGTCATGAAAATGGACAATATTATAGTATTAGAAGATGGTAAAATAACCGCACAGGGAAATCATGAGGAGTTGATGGCTTCTTCTGAAATATATAAAGAAATAGCTGCAACACAGTTAGGAAGTTTAAGTTAATATGGCAAAACCGGCAAATGGAAAAGTTGTAGAACAGGCAAAGGACCCAAGAGGCGCTTTGCGGTTTCTTTGGAGTTACCTTCAGAAATTCTGGGGGCTTCTTTTCGTTGCTTTGGTTCTTACAATTGCCGGAAATACCTTAGCATTAGTTGGTCCTGATTTATCAGGTAAGGCAATAGATGCGATAAAGGATGCCGGAGAAGTTGATTTTGACATAGTTTTTCATTATGCAGCATTAATGGCAGTATTCTTTGTTACATCTTCTGCATTTTCCTACTGTCTTGCTTTACTTATGAGAAGCATTTCACAGAAGATGGTTAAGCAGATGCGAAATGATGTCTTTGACAAGCTTATGAGGCTGCCGGTTTCTTATTTTGATACACATATGGCAGGAGATATCATAAGCAGGGTTTCTTATGATATAGATGTTATCAATACTTCAATTTCAACAGATGTTGTACAAATACTTGCAAGTATTGTAACTATTACTGTTTCTTTTGTTATGATGGTTAAAATATCACCTATTCTGGTTATAGTAATGTGTGTTACCATACCTGCTTCTTTTATCTTTACAAAGAAAATGACTAAAATTACGCGTCCTAAGTTTTCTACTCGTTCAAAGTGCCTTGGTGAGATGAATGGTTATGTTGAGGAATCTGTTGGTGGGCAGAAAATAATTCAGGGATATGCCTGTGAAGAGGTTTATACTAAAAGATTTGATATAGTTAATACAAAAGCTACAGATGCTTATTACGATGCAGACAGAATGCAGGCTAAAATCGGCCCGACTGTTAATCTGATAAACAATTTATCACTTTGTTTAGTAACTGCTTTTGGTGCATTGCTTTATATATTGGAATTTATGACTTTAGGTAAGGTTTCATCCTTTGTACTTTACTCAAGAAAGTTTTCAGGACCTATAAATGAAGCTGCCAATATCCTTGGTGAATTACAATCTGCTTTAGCGGCTGCTGAGAGAGTAAACAGGATTCTTTCAGAAGAAGATGAGATTTCAGATGTAGAAAATGCAACAGAGCTTAAGGATATAGAAGGAAATGTTGAAATAAAAGAGCTTTCTTTTGGCTATACAAAAGAAAAAGCTATACTTAAAAATTTCAATCTTAAAGCAGAAGCAGGGAAGCTTATTGCTATAGTAGGACCGACAGGCTCAGGTAAAACCACACTTATAAATTTGCTTATGCGCTTTTATGATCCAAATCTTGGAACCATAAGGGTTGACGGAACAGAAAACAGAGAAGCGACAAGGGAATCATTAAGGAAACAGTATGCCATGGTGCTTCAGGATACCTGGCTTTTTGGTGGTACAATATTTGAAAATATCGCATATGGAAAAAAAGATGCTACAATGGAGGAGGTAGTAGAAGCTGCGAAAGCTGCCCGTATTCACAATTTCATTATGCATCAGCCTAAGGGATATGACACTTTACTTTCAGAAGATGGCGTGAACATAAGTCGTGGTCAGAAACAGCTTCTGACAATTGCAAGAGCAATGCTTTTAGATGCCAGAATGCTGATTTTGGATGAAGCAACTTCAAATGTTGATACAAGAACTGAAAAGAAAATACAAAGTGCCATGGAAAAACTTATGGAAGGTAAAACCTGTTTTATCATAGCACACAGATTATCAACCATTCAGCATGCAGACTGTATAATAGTTGTAAAAGATGGAGAGATAGCTGAAAGTGGAAAACATGAAGAACTTATCAAGAAACGAGGGGCATATTATGAGTTATATGCTGCTCAGCTAAGATAGAAGTAATCAGTGAAGATAGAAATAATATAGCCGGGATAGAACAAAAATATTATGGCTAAGATATTGCAAAAACAACTCACTTAAGATAAAGCAAAAAACAAGTTGATTTTTTTTCGCAATTTGGTACAATAATTAAGCTGCTCTAAGTATAGCATTCATGCTTTTATTGTAGTTAAAGATATTTAGGAGAAATAAGATGGGCACAGGTTGGATTATTACATTAGTGATACTGGCTGTTTTACTGGCTGGTTTGGTAGTTTTAGGTATATTTGCAAGGAAGCGTCAGAAGCAGGCTGAAGAAGCTCAGGCTCAGTTAAAAGCTTCAGCTCAGACATATTCAATTCTTGTTATTGATAAAAAACGAATGCGGTTGACGGATGCAGGCTTTCCAAGTGTTGTTGTTGAACAAACTCCAAAGCTTATGAGAAAGCTTAAAGTGCCCGTAGTAAAAGCTAAAATCGGACCAAAGATCATGTCTTTGATGTGCGAAGAGAAGATTTTTGATTTAATTCCTGTTAAGAAGGAAGTAAAGGCTGTAATGAACGGCATTTACATTATTGATGTAAAAGGTATTAGAACAAATCTTGATACAAGACAGCCTAAGATGAGTTTGTGGCAGAGAGCTAAGTTAAAAGCTACTCAAAAAGCAGAAGCTAAGGAAAAGCAGAAGCAGCTTAATGACAAGAGAGCAGGACAGAAGAAGCTTGAAGACAAGAAAAATAAGTAATTAATTGGCAAAGCATCCGTTAAGGGTGCTTTTGTTTTACTTGACAAAACAACTAAAAAAATGCTATTTTCAGTAAAAATGAAGTAAGGAGAAAACGATGATTTACAGGAAATTAGGAGATGCAGAAGTTTCTGCACTTGGATTTGGAGCTATGCGTCTACCACAGCTTGCAAACGGAGAAATAGATGAAAAGAAAACAGAGGAAATGGTAGATTTATGCATGAAAAGTGGCGTAAATTACTACGATACGGCATTTCCCTATCATGGAGGAAAATCCGAAATAGTTTTGGGAAAATGCTTATCAAAGTATGACAGGAAAAGCTACTTTCTTGCAAATAAATATCCCGGGCATCAGGTTGCTTCAAAGTATGATCCGGCAGAAACCTTTGCTATTCAGTTAAAAAAATGTAATGTTGATTATTTCGACTTTTATTTGCTTCACAATGTATGTGAAAGCTCACTTCCTGTTTATGACAATCCGGAATATGGAATTATAGATTATTTTGTAAAACAGAAAGCAGAGGGAAAAATCAAACATCTTGGTTTTTCAACACATGCGCAGCTTGAATGTCTTGAAAAGATTTTGGAGAAGTATGGTGATAAGATGGATTTTTGCCAGATTCAGCTTAATTACCTTGACTGGACTTTACAGAATGCTGACAAGAAGGTTGAGCTGCTTAAAAAGTACAATATTCCAATTATTGTAATGGAGCCTGTAAGAGGTGGTAAGCTGGCTAAACTCAGCGAGGATAAGCTTGCCATGTTGTATGAGGCAGCTTCAGAAGAGAAAACAGAAAGCAAGAGCACAGAAGATGCAGTTTCAAATGAAAATGCTTTAGTAAACGCAGCTTCAGAAGAGAAAGGTTCTGCAGCATCTTATGGCTTCAGATGGCTTTTGGGAATTGATGAAAGTGTAAAGGTTATCTTAAGCGGTATGACAGAATATTATCAGGTTGAAGATAATCTTAAGACCTTTAACAATTATAAACCGCTTAATGATAAGGAAGTAAAACTGCTTTACGCATATGCTGAGGAAATGAAAGCCTCTGTTCCCTGTACTGCCTGCAAATACTGTGTTGAAGGCTGTCCGATGGGACTTGATATTCCTACAATGCTTCAGGTAAGAAATGAGCTTCAGGTAGCAATGACAACAAATTCTGCAATGGTTATTGAGTTTTTGCCGGAGGACAAGAAGCCTGATGTATGTATCAAATGTGGCGCATGTGCCAATATCTGTCCTCAGAAGATTAACATACCTTCAGAACTTGAATGGCTTGCAGAAAAGATGAAAGCTTTGCCTAAATGGCGTGAAATCAGCAAGGCAAGAGAGGAAGAGGCAAAGCAGTTTAAGCTGTGAAAATAAGCTGAAAAGAAGATTAAGCTGTGAAAATAAGCTGTAAAGAGGATTAAGCTGAAAAAACATATTAAGTACAAAACAGATTAAGTGAAAAAGCTCAACTGTGGAGCAGTTAAAACATAATTGTAATTTTGTTTTTCGGAGGTTTAGATGAATTTACTTTATTTGAAGTATGCCGTTGAAGTAGCAGCAAGCGGTTCTATAAATAAGGCTGCTGAAAAACTGTATATCGACCAGCCGAATCTTTCGCGTGCAATAAAGGATTTGGAATATTCCTTGGGAGTTGCAATATTCGAGAGATCTTCAAGAGGTATGAAACTGACACCTGAAGGCGAGAGGTTTCTTGAATATGCGAACAAAATATTAAAGCAGGTGGATGCTGTTGAGAACATGTTCAGAACTGACGGAGCAAACAAACTTCATTTTTCGATTTCTGCTCCGAGGGCAAGTTATATTTCAGAAGCCTTTTCAAATTTTGCCGCTCAGATAGGAAAAGAAGCAGGTATGGAAATGTTTTACAGAGAAACCAATGCCATGCGTGCAGTCAAGAACATTTTGGAAGAAAACTACCGTCTTGGTATTGTAAGATATGCCGGTCAGTATGATAAGTACTATAAGGAAATGTTTGAAACTAAAGGTCTTGCCAGTGAACTCGTAGCTGAATTTTCCTATGTGCTTATAATGAATCGAAAATCTCCTTTAGCAAATTTATCTGAAATAAAGTTTTCCGATTTAAAAGATTTGATTGAAATAGCTCATGCAGATCCTTATGTACCTTCAATGCCGCTTTCGGAAGTAAAGAAGGAAGAACTGCCTGACATAGAACGCCGCATATTCGTTTTTGAACGGGCCAGTGAATTTGAATTATTGTCAAAAGATCCATATGCTTTTATGTGGGTATCTGATACTCCCAAAGAGATGCTTGAGCGGTATGGTTTGGTTACGCGCCGTTGCGTTGACAATAAAAAAATCTATAAGGATATGATGATATATAAAAAAGACTATAAATTCACTGATATTGATAAGCGCTTTATAACTGAGCTTTGTGAGGTAAAGCGCCATTTATTCGGCAATTAAAGACCTGTTATCCTTAATTATACGACTATCGTTCTGCTATATATCGATATATACAATACTGATATGTAAAAACTACATTTCAGATATTGCAAGACATGTGATAAATTGTCAGTATCAAAGAGGGGGGGTGCCAAAAGTGATTTCAAAAGCAACACTAAGCAGGTTGCCTGAGTATCTTGAATACTTAAGGCAGCAGGAAAGTTTTGTAACAGATATTTCTGCAACGGCAATCGCTAAAGGACTCCATCTTGGTGAGGTGCAGGTCAGAAAAGATTTGTCTTCTGTTTGCGGTAACGGAAAACCAAAAACCGGTTACAACATTGATGATTTAAAAAGCAGCATTGAACATGCGCTTGGCAAGAAACAGAAAAGTGAAGCCGTAATCATTGGTGCCGGAAAATTGGGAAAGGCATTACTTTCCTTTGATGGTTTTTCGGAATACGGACTTTTAGTCAGGACAGCTTTTGACAGCTCTTTAGAGGTCATCGGAGATAACATTCTTCCGATGGAGGAGCTGGCTTCTTACTGCTCATTACATCAGGTTGAAATCGGTATTTTAACCGTTCCGCCTGAATATGCGCAGGAGGCTTCGGAAAAAATGGTGAAAGCCGGAATAAAAGCTATTCTTTGTTTCTCGGCCAAGTCATTAAATTTACCTGATGGCATAGCAGTTCATTATGAAAATCTTGCCTTGTCACTTGCACATTTAAAACAAAAAACTGTATAATATTTCTATGGAGGGTAATATGGAAAATCAGGAACGCAAAATCATTGACAGCGTAGAAGCCTTAGAAGCTGCTCTTGAAAGAGTAAGACAGGCACAGAAGAAATTTGCTACCTATACACAGGAGCAGGTTGATGCAATCTTTAAGGCTGCTGCTATCGCTGCTAATCAGGCAAGAATTCCTCTTGCAAAGATGGCTGTAGAAGAAACAGGCATGGGTGTTGTAGAAGATAAGGTTATCAAGAACAACTATGCAGCTGAATATATCTACAACGCTTACAAGAACACAAAGACCTGTGGAGTATTGGAAGAAGATAAGGCATTTGGTACAAAGAAGGTTGCAGAACCTATCGGTGTTATCTGTGCAGTTATTCCTACAACTAATCCTACTTCAACAGCAATCTTCAAAACACTTATTGCATTAAAGACAAGAAATGCTGTTGTAATCAGTCCTCATCCGAGAGCTAAGAAGTCAACAATCGCTGCTGCAAAGCTCGTTTTGGAAGCTGCAGTTAAGGCAGGAGCTCCTGAGGGTATTATTGACTGGATTGATGTTCCTTCACTTGATATGACAAACCTTTTAATGAAGGAAGCAGATATTATCCTTGCAACAGGTGGTCCCGGAATGGTTAAGGCCGCATATTCTTCAGGTAAGCCTGCTTTGGGTGTAGGTGCCGGAAATACACCTGCTATTATTGATGACACTGCAGATATCGTTTTGGCAGTAAACTCAATCATTCACTCAAAGACTTTTGATAATGGTATGATTTGTGCATCAGAACAGTCAGTTATCGTTCTTGACAAGGTTTATGATGCTGTTAAGAAGGAATTTGCAACAAGAGGCTGCTATTTCCTTAATCCTGAAGAAACAGAAAAGGTTCGTAAGACAATCCTTATCAATGGTGCTTTGAATGCAAAGATCGTTGGACAGAAGGCTGCAAAGATTGCTGAACTTGCAAATGTTAAGGTTCCTGAAGGAACAAAGATTATTATCGGTGAAGTTGAAAGTGTTGAACTTGCAGAAGAATTTGCACATGAAAAGCTTTCACCTGTACTTGCAATGTATCGCGCAACTGATATCCAGGATGCTTTCTCAAAGGCAGAACATCTTATTGCTGATGGTGGTTATGGCCATACTTCATCAATTTATCTTAATGTTAGAACTGAACAGGCTAAGCTTGACGAGTTTGCTGCACGCATGAAGACCTGCCGTATCCTCGTTAACACACCTTCTTCACATGGTGGTATTGGTGACCTTTATAACTTTAAGCTTGCTCCTTCATTGACCCTTGGCTGTGGTTCATGGGGCGGAAACTCAGTTTCTGAAAATGTTGGTGTTAAGCATTTGCTCAATATTAAAACAGTTGCTGAAAGAAGGGAAAATATGCTTTGGTTCCGCGCACCTCAGAAGGTATATATTAAGAAGGGCTGTCTCCCCGTTGCTCTTGATGAATTAAAGAATGTTATGGGCAAGAAGAGAGCATTTATCGTAACAGATACATTCCTTTACAAGAATGGTTATGTAAAGCCTATCGAAGATAAGCTTGATGAAATGGGCATTGCTCATACCTGCTTCTTCGATGTAGCTCCCGATCCTACATTAGCATGCGCTAAGGCAGGTACAGAGCAGATGAATTCTTTCCAGCCTGACTGCATTATCGCACTTGGTGGTGGTTCAGCAATGGATGCCGGAAAGATTATGTGGGTAATGTATGAGCATCCTGAAGTAGACTTCATGGATATGGCTATGAGATTTATTGACATCCGTAAGAGAGTTTATACCTTCCCTAAGATGGGTGAGAAGGCATACTTTATTGCAATCCCTACATCAGCAGGTACAGGTTCAGAAGTTACTCCTTTCGCAGTTATCACAGATGAACAAAGTGGTATCAAGTATCCTTTGGCTGACTACGAATTAATGCCTAACATGGCTATTATTGATACAGATTTCCACATGAGCGCACCTAAGGGACTTACAGCTGCATCAGGTATCGATGCTGTAACCCATGCGCTTGAAGCATATGCATCAGTTATGGCAACTGATTACACAGACGGTCTTGCTAAGCAGGCACTTCAGACAATATTTAAGTACTTGCCAAGAGCTTATGAGAATGGCCAGAACGATGTTGAAGCAAGAGAAAAGATGGCTAATGCAGCTACTATGGCAGGTATGGCATTTGCAAATGCATTCCTTGGTGTATGCCACTCAATGGCACATAAGCTTGGTGCTTTCCATCACCTTCCTCATGGTGTAGCAAATGCTTTAATGATCGAAGAAGTTCTTCGTTTCAATGCAGCTGAAGCACCTGTAAAGATGGGTACCTTCTCACAGTATGATCATCCTCATACACTTGCAAGATATGCAGAAGTTGCTGATGCTTTGAATCTTGGTGGAAATACAGATGAAGAAAAGCTTGAGAACTTGATTAAGGCAGTAAATGACCTTAAGGCAACTATCGGTATCAAGTCTTCAATTAAGGATTACAATATCGATGAAGCAGATTTCCTTGCTCGTTTGGATGCTATGACAGAGCAGGCATTCGATGACCAGTGCACCGGTGCTAACCCTCGTTATCCTTTGATGAGCGAAATTAAGCAGATGTATCTCAACGCATATTACGGAGAGAAGCATTTTGAAGAACCTGATATGCCTAAGTTTGAAGAAGGCAAAGCAAAGAAAAGCAAAAAGAATGCATAAGGAGGAGATAATTGATGAAACTGGACAGAATTATTGCCGTTAGAAACAATAAGACGGTTTACAGAGATGGTGACCTTTGCATGAAGGTTTTTGATGAAACATATTCAAAGTCTGATGTTCTTAACGAAGCTTTAAACCAGGCTCGTGTAGAAGAAACAGGACTTAATATCCCGAAGATTCATGAAGTAACAAAGATTGACGGAAAGTGGGCTATTGTTACTGATTATATCAAGGGTAAGACTTTGGCACAGCTTATGCAGGAAAATCCTGCAAAGAAGGCTGAATATCTTGAACTTTTTGTTAATTTACAGCTTGAAGTTCACAAGAAGACAAGCCCTTTGCTTACAAAGCTTAAAGACAAGATGAATCGTAAGATTTCACAGACCGATTTTGATGAAACAACCCGTTATGAACTCCATACAAGACTTGACAGTATGCCTAAGCATAACAAGCTTTGCCATGGTGATTTCAACCCTTCAAATATTATTATCGCAGAAAACGGAGATGCTTATATTCTTGACTGGTCTCATGCAACCCAGGGAAATGCTTCTGCTGATGTAGCAAGAACATATCTTATCTTCTGGTTGAATGGTGATATTGACGGTGCCGAGAAGTATTTGGATCTTTTCTGTGAAAAGTCAGGTACTGCAAAGCAGTATGTTGAAAAGTGGATGCCTATTGTAGCCGCATCACAGTCAGTTAAGGGCAACGAGAAGGAAAGAGAATTCCTTCACTCATGGGTAAATGTAGTAGATTACGAATAAAGGAGCATTAAGATGAAAGTTACAGTTTGTATTGGTTCTTCATGTCATATCAAGGGATCACGTAAGGTAGTTGAAGGACTTCAGTATTGCATCAATGAAGCTAATCTTGGTGATAAGGTTGAGCTTGGTGGTACATTCTGCATGGGCAAGTGCCAGCAGGGTGTATGTGTTACAGTAGATGACAAGTTCTTCTCTGTTACTCCTGATACCGTTAATGAATTCTTTGAAAAGGAAATTAAAGCAAGGGTATAATTATGGTTTTTGTCGAAGTATGCATAGGAAGCTCATGTCATCTTAAAGGTGCGCCTCGCATCGTTGAGCTTTTTCAGGAAAAAATTGCAGAAGGAAAATTAGAAAACGAGGTTGTTTTATCCGGAAGTTTCTGTACAGGAAAATGCAATCGCGTGGGTGTAACCATAACAGTCGGGGATGATATCCATACGGGTATCACCCCCGAGGGTTTTTCGGAATTTTGGAAGAATGTTATTCTTCCGGCCGTTGAAAAAGGAAAGTAGGATAATATATGGCTGAGTGTTTAACACTGAAGAAATCTAATTGCAAGAACTGTTATAAATGTATTCGTCATTGTCCTGTAAAATCAATCAGATTCTCAGGAAACCAGGCACATATCATTGGCAACGAGTGTATTCTCTGTGGCCAATGTTTTGTTGTATGCCCTCAGAATGCAAAACAGATTGTTGATGAAACCGAGAAGGTTAAAGTAATGATTCAGTCCGGCCCTGTATGGGTAAGTTTGGCACCTTCATTTGTTGCAAACTATCCCGGTGTTGGAATTGAAGGAATGAGAAAGGCTCTTTTAAAGCTTGGCTTTGCCGGAGTTGAAGAGACTGCAATAGGAGCAACAATTGTTAAAACGGAATATGAAAAGATGATGGCTGACGAAAGCAGAGACATTCTTATTTCTTCATGCTGTCATTCAATTAACCTTCTTATTCAGAAGTATTTTCCGAAGGAATTGCCTTATCTTGCTGATACTTTCTCACCTATGCAGGCACACTGCATTGAAATGAAGAAAAATCATCCGGACGCTAAGACTGTATTTATCGGTCCTTGTGTTGCTAAAAAGGATGAAGCAGATTATTATGCAGGAATTGTTGATTCAGTTCTGACCTATGAAGAATTAACAGAATGGCTTAAGGCAGAACATATTGAGCTTGAACCTGATATGGATGATACAGAAGAAAGCAGAGCAAGATTTTTCCCTACCACAGGTGGCGTTTTAAAGACAATGGCAGAAAGAATGCCGGGATATACTTATATTGCAATAGATGGTGTGGAAAACTGTATTGCTGCACTTAAGGAAATTGAAGCTGGAAATATTCATAATTGCTTTATTGAGATGTCTTCATGTGTAGGTAGCTGTGTTGGCGGACCTGTAATGGAAAAGCATCACCATACACCATTGAATGATTATATGTCAGTAGCTAAATATGCAGGCGAAAAGGATTTTGAAGTTGCTCAGCCTGAATCACTTCAGTTAAGAAAATCTTTCGAACCAATCGAGAGAAGAAACGGAATGCCTACAGACAGTGAAATAGATGATATTCTTCGTCGTATGGGCAAGAACAGTAAGGCAGATGAATTAAATTGCGGTTCATGCGGTTATAATACCTGTCGTGAGAAGGCTGTTGCCATTTATCATGGTAAGGCTGAAATTTCAATGTGTCTTCCTTACTTAAAGGATAAAGCAGAGAGCTTCTCAGATGTTATTTTTAATAACACACCGAATGCATTGATTGTTGTAAATGAATTTATGGAGGTTCAGCTTATTAATGAAGCAGCCCGTAAGCTTATGAACATAAGATATGCTTCAGATATTATGGGAACTCCTATTGTAAGAGTACTTGATCCGGAACCTTTCATTAAAGTGCTTGATACAAAGAGAGCTATTCGTGAGCGCAAGATGTATTTGGCAGAATATAAGAAATATGTAGAACAGTCTGTTGTTTATGATGAAACCTATCATTTGATTGTCTGCATCATGCGTGATGTTACAGAAGCTGAAAATGAACGCGAGAAGCGTGAAAGCATCCGTAACAGAACTGTTGAAACTGCTGATAAGGTTGTTGATAAGCAGATGCGCATTGTACAGGAAATCGCTTCACTTTTAGGTGAAACAGCAGCAGAAACCAAAATTGCCCTGACCAAATTGAAGGAGAGCATTTCAGATGAATGATCTTTGTGCTGAAATCGGATATAAAAGCATTAATCATGACGGCGAGCAGCTTTGCGGTGATCATGTAGATATAGTTGAACAGGGCAACGATTCTACGGTTATTGTTCTTGCAGACGGACTTGGAAGCGGTGTAAAGGCAAGCATTCTTTCGACTTTGACGTCAAAGATTATTTCAACAATGATGGCAGAGGGACTTACACTTACTGACTGTGTTGAAACCATTGCTCAGACTTTGCCGATCTGTTCGGTAAGAGGCGTGGCATATTCAACCTTTACGATTTTGCACATTGTCAACAACAGGGAAATGGAGCTTATCCAATATGATAATCCCTTGACAATATTGCTTCGTAACGGTGTTAATTATGATTATCCGAAAACAGAAATGAATATTGGCGGCAAGACCATTTATCGTTCAGTTATTCGTTTACAGGAGGATGATATATTTATCGCAATGAGTGACGGATGTCCTCATGCAGGTATCGGTCTGGCTTACAACTTTGGTTGGAAGAGAGAAGATATTATCGAATATATGGAAGCCTTTTCTGCTTGCGGATATACAGCTAAAACATTATCCACAATTCTTATTGATGAAGTATATAAACTTTACGGCAAGAAACCGGGCGATGATGCGACAGCCTGTGTTATCAAGATAAGAAAGAGAGAGCCGATGAATATTTTATTCGGACCTCCTCGCGACAGAGATGATTGCAACAGAATGATGGCATTGTTTTTCTCAAAAGAAGGAAAGCATATTGTTTGCGGAGGAACAACCTCTTCAATCGCAGCTAAGTATCTTGGTAAACCCATCAGGGCGAGCCTTGATTTTGCTCAAAGTGATATGCCGCCGATTGCTCAGTTAGAGGGCGTGGATTTGGTAACTGAAGGTGTTATTACCATTAACAGAGTAGTTGAATATGCGCATGATGCTCTTGGCGACAATACTCTTTATGAAAAGTGGAGCTTTGGAAGAGATGGCGCATCACTTATATGCCGAATGCTTTTTGAAGAAGCGACGGATATTAATTTTTATGTAGGAAGAGCGGTAAATCCTGCACATCAGAATCCTGATCTTCCTATTAACTTCAACATTAAGATGAATTTGGTTGAAGAATTGTCAGGCTGTCTGAAACAGATGGGCAAGCGAATTAAAGTCAGTTATTTTTGAGGTATGAGATGAGAAAATTTGATACAAAGGTTCAATATTTGAAATACAAGGTTCTTCGTGAAGTTGCGAAGGAGGCCTGGGCAGACAGACTTCCTCAAAGCCTGTTGGATATTCCAAAGGTAATTATTCCCGGAAAAGTACCTACAATGCGATGCTGTGTTTACAAGGAAAGAGCAATTGTTTCAGAGCGTATTAAGCTGGCTATGGGTGGCAACAAGGAAAATCCGAACGTTATTGAGGTAATTGATATTGCCTGCGACGAATGCCCTATTGGCGGATATGAAGTAACTAATGCCTGTCGAGGCTGTCTTGCAAATCGTTGTGAGGACGTCTGCAAATTCGGAGCTATTGTTTTTGACCATAATCATGTAGCACATATTGATAAATCAAAATGTAAGGAATGTGGCGCATGCTCAAAGGTTTGTCCATACAGCGCAATTCGTAATTTCAAGCGCCCTTGTGAAACTGCCTGCAAAATCAAAGCCATTTCAATGGGTGAAGAAAATCAGGCCTGCATAAATAACGATAAATGTATTTCGTGCGGTGCCTGCGTATATGCCTGTCCTTTCGGTGCAATCAATGACAAGTCCTTCATACTTGATGTTGTTGACATTTTGAAGGAAGGCAAGAAGAATAACGAATTTAAGGTATATGCTATCGTTGCGCCTTCTATTTCAAGCCAGTTTAGTTATGCAAAGCTTGGTCAGGTTATCACAGGACTTCGTGAACTTGGCTTCCACACAGTTATTGAGGCAGCTTTGGGTGCTGATATGGTTGCAAAGTCTGAATCACAGGAGCTTGCAGAGAAAGGTTTCCTTACCTCTTCATGCTGTCCTGCCTTCGTAATGTTTATTGACAAGTACTATCCTGAATTAAAGCCTTTGGTATCTCATAACTATTCACCTATGACAGCTATTTCAAAATATATCAAGGAACATGAGAAAAATGCCAAGATTATCTTCATTGGACCTTGTACTGCCAAGAAAATGGAATTCCAGAGGGAAGAAGTTAAACCTTATGTTGACTCTGTACTGACCTTTGAAGAATTACAGGCATTGTTTGACAGTAAGGCAATTGATATTACCTTGCTTGAAGAAAATCTGCTTGATAATGCTTCATACTTTGGACGTATTTTTGCAAGAAGCGGTGGACTTTCAGATGCAGTTGCAGAGGCTTTGAAGGAACAGAACATTGATTTTGACCTTAAGCCTTGTGCATGCGACGGAATTGAAGAATGCAAGCTTGCATTACTTAAAAAGAAAAACGGAAAGCTTGATGCTAACTTTATCGAAGGTATGGCTTGTGTTGGAGGCTGTATCGGTGGTGCCGGATGTCTTACACATGGTGAAAAGAATAAGGCAGAAGTTGATAAATACGGAAGAGAAGCTTTCGAAAAGACAATTGAAGATGCACTTGCAATTTTGCAGTAAATAAATACAGCTGTGGTTAGCAAAACCACAGCTGTAATATTGTTAATAAGAAATTGCTTTTGGTGTGATGATATCTTAGTATGGTATACATTCTCACAAGCTTATTTTTGTTTTTCAAATCTGCAAAGCGCTTAAGGATTTGATACTTCTCATAATCATACTGTTCAAGTGAAGGCCCGAAGATTTCAAGAAATGCATTAGCCTGACCAAGATAGCGTTTCATCGAGGTTTTGGCTTTTTTTATTGTCTGATGCTTGAAATAGTACTTTGGATTACTTAAATCTATGGCACCTTCTGAATTACCGGGATGCTGTCTGTAGTAAAGTGTCTTTTCAGGAAGATATTTAATCATTCCGAAAGATGAGGCATAGAGTGCACACCACCAGTCGTGCATGATGATATCTTCTCTTGTTTCTGTAAGATTCTTATAAAGAGCTTTATTTATCATCATGGTACATCCGGTAACCACATTCTGGACAAGAAGAGGAGAGAGATTAAGTCTCTTTTTATAAGTATAGAGATTTTTTTCATTTACCTTCATTGGCTCTAAGTTTTCGTTTACAACCTTGTAATTTGTAAAAACCAAAGTCGGTATGGAAGAATCCTTCTCAACACTTTTCATTTCGTTGTAGGTATGAACGATTTTTTCTCTGTACCAATAGTCATCCTGGTCGCAGAACATAACATAGTCAGCTGTCGCATATTCAAGTAAAGCCATGAAGTTTTTCATTGGACTTTTACATAACTTATTATCATGTATAAAGGTTATTTTGTCAGGATTTTTAGTGACATAGTCGTTGATGACAGAAACGGTCCCGTCAGAAGAACCATCGTCACGAATGAAAATGTGAAAATCGGAATATGATTGTCCGAGCAAAGAATCAAGTTGTTTGGAAAGATATTTTTCGCCGTTATAAGTGGCCAGCAGAATCTCTATCATACAAAATACAAAATTCCATCATTTCTGACAGATTTTTTACCCCAAAGTTAAATTTCCCCAATCGTGAATATAGCATAATTACTAAGGTCTTGCAATCATTTTTTGTATCTCGACACTATTTACAATTTATAGTATAATAGTTTGTTAGTAATGTAATGTTTTATGTTTTTGGAGTGATTTTTATGCTTAGATTTTTTATGACAATTATACTTAATTTGTACTATGTTCCGTATGCCATTCACAAGATGCGTTATGCAGTGGCTCATCCGGAAATATATACAGAAGAAAGAAAGTATAAAATAGCGAGAGGAATTATTAAGAAGATTAAAGACGCAGGCCTTATTTTCACCAAGGTGTCAGGTGCAGAAAATCTGCCAAAGGATACAGGTTATATAATGTATCCGAATCATCAGGGAAAATATGATGCACTTGGAATTATAGCAACCCATAAAAAGCCATGTGCAGTAGTTGTTGATGATGCGAAGTCGCATATGATTGTTGCCAATGAGTTTTATAATCTTACCGGTTCAAAGAGACTGGTCAAGGGCGACTTAAGACAAAATGCGAAGCTTATTTTTGATATGACCAATGAGGTTAAAAACGGAAGACATTTTATAATTTTCCCGGAGGGTGGTTATACAAATAACAAAAACCGTATGTGTACTTTCAAGCCGGGATGTTTCAAGGCGTCTTTACAAAGTAAAACACCGATTGTTCCTGTTGCCTTGATAGACAGCTATACTGTATTTAATACCTTTACAATAGGACCTGTTTTTACACAGGTGCATTATTTAAAGCCAATTCCTTACGAGGAATATAAGGATATGAAAACTCCTGAAATAGCAGCTATGGTAAAGGAAAGAATAGCAGAGAAAATTTACGAAATAAAGAAGGTCAGACCTTATCCTGAAGAAAATCATGAATGATATTTTTGCTAAAATTAAAGATTTTTTTAAGAAGATCCCGGTATTTTTTAAGAAAATACCAGGCTTTTTCAGACATTTGCCGGTGTTTTTCAAGAAAATACCTGCGTTTTTTAAGCGCATGCTCAAAAAGTTAAAGGACAATGGAGTTTTTGCACCCGATAAGCTTTTTATGTACGTTTTGGTGGTCATATTCGTTATTTTTGTGTTTATTATTGCACAAAGAAATAATGATGTGGAAAAAAATAAGGTTCCAGAAGATGACAAGGTTGAGAATTTACAGAATAATGCGAGTTTAGGTGAAGCTGCAGATGAAGATAATCAGGCTCAAAGTCAGAATCCTGTTTTGACAAATACTTTGACACCTGTTCCGACTGATACACCTGTTTTGACACAGGAAATTGTCGTTACATTAACACCTGTACCTTCAATTACACCAACAGATGTGCCCAAACCGACATCTACTCCTATGCCTCCTATGCCTGAGTGGCTGCTTTTAACCTTAACACCGCAGCCTACAGCTACCAATACACCAGTTCCCACAGCAACATCCATTCCGACAGTGGAAATTGGTCGTAAGCTTAATACAGATTATGAAAATACGGTTGACTTTTTAGTAAACAGGTCAAACCGTCTGCCTTCTGATTACGAGCCGGCAGATTTGGTTAAAGTTAATATTCCATTTAAGACAGCTTCTGAAAGCTCTGATAAGAGAAAATTAAGAAGAGAACCTGCAATGGCTTTGGAGAAGATGTATCAGGATGCTTTAAAGGAAAATATCGAAATCTGGGGTGTTTCAGGTTATCGTTCATTTGACAGACAGTATACTTTATATACTAACTATATTTTCAAAAATGGCATTGAACATACTAACTATTATTCAGCGGTTCCAGGTACAAGTGAGCATCAGACAGGTCTGGCTATGGATATAGCCTGCAAAGAGGTTGGTTATACTTTAGACGATAAATTTGCCGATACTGAAACCGGAATATGGGTTAGTGAAAACTGCTGGAAATATGGCTTCATTATCAGATATACAAAAGCAAAAGAGAATATTACAGGCTATATGTATGAGCCATGGCATATTCGTTATGTTGGAATACCTCTTGCATACTATTTGACAGTGAATGGCTTAACTTTGGAAGAATACTATGACGCTTATGATGATGAATATAATATCGAAGCCATCAAGGACAAGATTTTAGTAGATGTAAAGAGTGAGCAGTTCGTAAAAGAATTTGAAGAATATTACAGAACCAAGGTTTTAAGAGACAGAAATGGTGTTCCTATAATTGATAGTGATACGCAGATGCCAATTCCTTTGAAGAATGTGTATGGTTCAAACGGTAACAGACTTACTTATACCAATCCTGTAAGTAAACGCTCTGAATATGTATGCTACATGTACGGAACTGATAAGGATGGACGAATTATCAGCAATCCTGATGGCGATGACATATTATTTGAACCGTTGAGAAACTCTAATGGGTCGCTTAGAATAGATGGAAACGGCGAACTTATTTATAACGATTTTGTATTTGATGAAAACGGCGATATTGTCTATGACGAAGATGGCTGGCCTTTGATTGAGGAAAAATAATTATATTCTGTGGGGAAGCCACAGATGAGGAGTTAGTTATGAGAATGGTATTGGTTGTACTTTCTTTGTCACTTTATTTTATTGTGACTTTACCTGCATATCTTGTGTTGCTTGCTTTTAAGAAAAAGCACCCGAAAACTGTCATGAAAATTGCCCAGGCTATGGTTGCCAAGGGCTTCAGATTTGTTTTGTGGAGTGCAGGTGCGCATCTTACGGTAAGAGGACTTGAGAATATTCCAAGAGACTGTGGTATGCTTTTTGTTTCAAACCACAGAAGCTATGCAGATATCCCATTTGCCTATTGTACAATACCTGTGCCCTTAGGATTTATTGCAAAGAAGGAAATCAAGAAGGTGCCTTTTCTTTCCTGGTGGATGTCTTTACTTGACTGTTATTTCCTTGACAGATCAAATCCTCGTGATGGCTTGAACATGATTCTTTTTTCCATTGACAAGATAAAGGGAGGAAGATCGATTTTTATATCTCCTGAAGGAACAAGAAATCAGAAAGATGAAATGCTTCCTTTTAAGGAAGGCAGTGTAAAGTCTGCTGTAAAGACAGGCTGCCCTGTTATTCCGGTTGCTTTCTGGGGAACAGATGACCTTTATGAGAAACATAAGCCTGTAGTTAAGAGCGCAAAGATTATTGTAACTTACGGCAAGCCTATTTATATAAATGAACTTGAAGAGGAACAGAAAAAAGGTTTTTCAGCCTATATTCAGGGTGTAATTGCTGAAATGATTAAGGAAGAAAGAGCCTTGATTGAGGCTAAATAATCGTGCTTTTTTCTCATTCTTTCATCTTTACAAGTATTTTTATTCGTGATAGAATATTCCAAACTATCAGCTTGGTGGCACTTTTTTGTGTGTTAAAATATCAAGACAAGATAAAAAACAGGAGGAATTATTATGTCCAGAGTTAAACAATCAATGGACGGCAACACAGCTGCGGCTCATGTAGCTTACGCGTATACTGACGTTGCTGGTATTTACCCGATTACTCCTTCAAGCCCCATGGCAGACTATGTAGATCAGTGGTCAGCTCAGGGTCTGGAGAACATCTTCGGAAATCAGGTAAAGGTTGTAGAAATGCAGTCTGAAGCAGGTGCAGCAGGTACCGTTCACGGTTCTTTAGCAGCAGGTGCTATTACCACCACTTTCACAGCATCACAGGGTCTCTTACTTATGATCCCTAACATGTATAAAATTGCTGCAGAGCAGTTACCTTGCGTTTTCGACGTATCTGCTCGTTGTGTAGCTACACAGTCACTTAACATTTTCGGTGACCACAGTGACGTTTATGCATGCCGTCAGACCGGTTTTGCTATGCTCGCTGAATCTAACCCTCAGGAAGTTATGGATTTGAGCCCCGTTGCTCATCTTGCAGCTATCGAGGGTAAAGTTCCTTTCCTTAACTTCTTCGATGGTTTCCGTACATCACACGAAATCCAGAAGA